>NZ_JAQGJL010000407.1 GCF_028290645.1 Devosia sp.
TGAGCCATGCCTCGAACTCGGCTGTGGGCTGGGATCCAGTATCGAGGCTACAGAGGTGTCGAGAAGATAGCCGCTCAAAGATCGATCTCACGCGGCGGCGTGTGATCGCGTTCCAACTCCAGGTCGATGCCACCCGGGAAGGCGAGAAGATGCTCGACGAAACTCAGCTTCGGCTTTGGAGGATAGATTTCCTCGCCCTTGCTGAAGGGGACCACCATGGCAACGGGTGTGCCGTGCCTGGTGATGGTGACCGGCTCGCCCTGGATGGCCGATTCCACCACTTCCGACAGGTGGGCCTTGGCGTCTCGCAACTGCATGCGCTTCATGTTCGCCTCCGTCGGTGACTACATGTAGTCATAATTAGGTGTCCCGGGCTTTTCCGTCAATGCCGGTCACCTTGATGTCGTTACCCCAACGGCTGACTTGCCCCCGTCACCCTTCAAGGTTAATAGGGGCGCGCAATTTCCAGCATAAGCAAAACGGGGTTCGGTGGATGGCGCGCAAGAAGATCGCTCTGATCGGTGCGGGGCAGATTGGCGGCACTTTGGCGCTGCTTGCAGCAACCAAGGAACTGGGCGACGTGATCCTGTTCGACGTGGTCGACGGCGTGCCGCAGGGCAAGGCGCTGGATCTCAACCAGGCCGCCCCGGTCATGGGCTTCAATTCGAGCCTCAAGGGGACCTCGGAATACAAGGATATCCAGGGCGCCGACGTGGTGATCGTCACCGCCGGGGTGCCGCGCAAGCCCGGCATGAGCCGCGACGACCTGCTCGAGATCAATTTGAAGGTGATGGAGCAGGTGGGCGCGGGGATCGCCAAGTATGCGCCGGAAGCGTTCGTCATCTGCATCACCAACCCGCTCGACGCGATGGTGTGGGCGTTGCAGAAGTTCTCGGGGCTGCCGACCAATCGCGTCGTCGGCATGGCCGGCGTGCTCGACTCGGCGCGGTTCCGCTTCTTCATTGCCGAAGAGCTGAAGGTGTCGGTCGAAGACGTGACGGCGTTCGTGCTCGGCGGGCATGGCGACTCGATGGTGCCGCTGGCGCGCTACTCGACGGTGGGCGGCATTCCGCTCACCGACGTCGTGAAGATGGGCTGGATGAGCAAGGAAAAGCTCGAGCAGATCATCCAGCGCACACGAGATGGCGGCGCCGAGATCGTCGGGCTGTTGAAGACCGGCTCGGCATTCTACGCGCCGGCGGCTTCGGCGATCGAGATGGCGGAGAGCTATCTCAAGGACAAGAAGCGGGTGCTGCCCTGCGCGGCGTTCCTCAAGGGTGAATTCGGGGTCAAGGGCACCTATGTAGGCGTGCCGGTGATCATCGGCGCGGGCGGGGTCGAGCGGGTGGTCGAAATCTCGCTGACCGGCTCGGAGCAGAAGGCGTTCGACAAGTCGGTCGCCGGTGTGGTCGGGCTGACGGACGCCTGCAAGAAGATCGCGCCGAAGCTGGCGTAAGACATTGAGCCAGGGCTGGGTGCTCCAGCCCTCACCGGGTCATTCCCGCGCAAGCGGGAACCTCCGTTCCGAGCCGCGCCACCGTAAACAGAGGTTCCTGCTTTCGCAGGAATGACCCGGTGGACGGGGCTGGTCCCGAAGAGAACTGCGAGGCAGTAGACAGCAATGAACATCCACGAACACCAGGCCAAGGCGCTGCTCAAGACCTATGGGTTGCCGATGGCGGACGGGGTAGCGGTGTTTACGCCGCACGAGGCCGAGGCGGCGGCGCTGGAACTGCCGGGGCCGCTCTATGTGGTGAAGTCGCAGATCCATGCCGGCGGGCGCGGCAAGGGCAAGTTCAAGGAACTGCCGGCCGATGCCAAGGGCGGGGTGCGGCTGGCGAAATCGGCGGCGGAAGTGGCCGAGAATGCCCGCGAGATGCTGGGGCATACGCTGGTCACCAAGCAGACCGGCCCGGCGGGGAAGCAGGTCAATCGGCTCTATATCGAGGACGGCGCCGACATTGCGCGGGAGCTCTATTGCTCGCTCTTGGTCGATCGCTCGACCGGGCGGGTTAGCTTTGTCGTCTCGACCGAAGGCGGCATGGATATCGAGGCGGTGGCGCATGACACGCCCGACAAGATCATCGCGGTCGATATCGATCCGACGGCGGGCGTGACCGAGGCGGATGTGGCCGAGATCGTCGGGGCGCTGAAGCTCGAGGGCGCGGCGGCCGAGGATGCGAAGGCGGTGTTTCCGGCGCTCTACAAGGCGTTCGTCGAGACCGATATGTCGCTGCTCGAAGTGAACCCGCTGATCGTCATGGGGAACGGGCATTTGCGGGTGCTCGATGCCAAGGTGAGCTTCGACAACAACGCTGCGTTCCGGCATCCGGAACTGGCGGTGCTGCGCGACCTTTCCGAGGAAGACGCCAAGGAAATCGAGGCCTCGAAGTTCGACCTCGCCTATGTGGCGCTCGACGGCAATATCGGTTGCATGGTCAACGGCGCAGGGCTTGCGATGGCGACGATGGACATCATCAAGCTCTATGGCGCCGAGCCCGCCAACTTCCTCGACGTCGGCGGCGGGGCAAGCAAGGAGAAGGTGACGGCGGCGTTCAAGATCATCACCGCGGACCCGGCGGTCAAAGGCATCCTGGTCAATATCTTCGGCGGCATCATGCGCTGCGATATCATCGCCGAGGGCGTGATTGCGGCGGTGAAGGAAGTCGGACTGCAGGTGCCGCTGGTGGTGCGTCTCGAGGGTACGAACGTCAAGGAGGGCAAGGCCATCCTCAACGAATCCGGCCTCGACGTGATCTCGGCCGACGATCTCGACGATGCGGCGCAGAAGATCGTCGCTGCGGTCAAGAGCCGCTGAGCTAAACCCGAACGGCACCAGGAAGTATCAATGTCCATCCTCGTCAACAAAGACACCCGCGTTCTGGTGCAGGGGCTGACCGGCAAGACCGGGACGTTCCATACCGAGCAGGCGCTGGCCTATTACGGCACCAAGATGGTGGGCGGCACGCATCCCAAGAAGGGCGGCGAGACCTGGACTTCGGGGGTCGACGGAACGGCGCTGCCGATCTTTGCCTCGGTGGCCGAGGGCAAGGAGCGGACCGGGGCGAATGCGTCGGTGATCTATGTGCCGCCGGCGGGCGCGGCCGATGCGATGCTCGAGGCGATCGAGGCGGAAATTCCGCTGATCGTCGCGATCACCGAGGGCGTGCCGGTGCTCGACATGGTGCGGGTCAAGGCGGCGCTGGAGAAATCTAAGTCGCGGCTGATCGGGCCGAACTGCCCGGGAGTGCTGACGCCGGAAGAGTGCAAGATCGGCATCATGCCGGGTTCGATCTTTTCGAAGGGCTCGGTGGGCATTGTTTCGCGGTCGGGCACGCTTACCTATGAGGCGGTGTTCCAGACCACCAATGCCGGGCTCGGCCAGACCACCGCGGTCGGGATCGGCGGCGATCCGGTGAAGGGCACCGAGTTCATCGACGTGCTCGAGATGTTCCTCGCGGACGACGAAACCAAGTCGATCATCATGATCGGCGAGATCGGCGGTTCGGCCGAGGAAGAGGCGGCGCAGTTCCTGATCGACGAGGCCAAGCGCGGCCGGAAGAAGCCGATGGCGGGGTTCATTGCGGGGCTGACCGCCCCCAAGGGCCGTACCATGGGGCATGCCGGCGCGGTGATCTCGGGTGGCAAGGGCGGCGCCGAGGACAAGATCGCGGCGATGGAACAGGCGGGCATAAAGGTGTCGCGTTCGCCTGCAAGGATTGGCCAAACCCTCGCAGACGTTCTAAAAGGCTGAGGCGAGGGCGAGGGAGTGATGGGGGCGCGGGAAGTTACCTGCGCCTTAACGTCAAACAAAGGACTTGCGGGCAGCTTGGGCCCGCGCGCTGGCAGCCCGGTCGAGCAAATCCCGGGCGTTTGAGAAGGATGGCGGGGCGAGAAGCCTCGCGACGCTTGACATGACCCGACAAGAAAAGAACGAACAGTTCTTGCTTTCCTCGTTCCTCTACGGCGGCAACGCCGACTACATCGAGGGGCTCTACGCCCGCTACAAGGCGGACCCCAACTCGATCGATCCCACCTGGGCCGGCTATTTCGCCCGGCTCGAAGATACCCCCACCGACATCGACAAGAATGCAGACGGCCCGAGCTGGCAACGGCGCGATTGGCCGCAGCCGGCCAATGGCGAGCTGGTCTCGGCGCTCGACGGCAACTGGGGCGATATCCAGGTCAAGGTGCAGAAGGCGGCGGTCGAGAAGGCCAAGGCCGAGGGCACCCCGGCGCCGACCCCGGTCGACGTGTTGCAGGCGACGCGCGATTCGATCCGCGCCATCATGATGATCCGGGCCTACCGCATGCGGGGGCACCTGCATGCCGATCTCGACCCCCTGAAGCTCAGGGCCGAGGAACCGGCGCCGGAACTCGACCCCAAGAGCTACGGCTTCACCGAGGCCGACTATGGCCGCCGCATCTTCATCGACAATGTGCTCGGGCTCGAATACGCGACCATTCCCGAGATGGTCGAGATCCTGAAGCGGACCTACTGCTCGACGGTCGGCGTCGAGTTCATGCACATCTCTGATCCCGAGGCCAAGGCCTGGATCCAGGAGCGCATGGAAGGGCCGGACAAGGAGATCAAGTTCACCCTCGAGGGCAAGAAGGCGATCCTCAACAAGCTGGTGGAAGCCGAGGGCTTCGAGAAGTTCCTCGACGTCAAGTTCACCGGCACCAAGCGGTTCGGGCTCGACGGCTCGGAGGCGCTGATCCCGGCGCTCGAGCAGATCATCAAGCGCGGCGGGGCGCTTGGGGTGAAGGATATCGTTCTCGGCATGGCGCATCGCGGCCGGCTGAACGTCTTGACGCAGGTGATGTCGAAGCCGCACCGGGCATTGTTCCACGAGTTCAAGGGCGGGGCGTTCTACCCCGAGGAAGTCGAAGGCTCGGGCGACGTGAAGTACCACCTCGGTGCTTCGGCGGACCGCGAGTTCGACAGCAACAACGTGCACCTGTCGCTGACGGCGAACCCCAGCCATCTCGAGATCGTCGACCCGGTGGTGCTGGGCAAGGCGCGGGCCAAGCAGGACCAGCGCTCGGCGGTCGACGGCCGGTTCATCCCGGATACGCGCCAGACCGACCGCTCGGTGGTGATGCCGCTGCTGCTGCATGGCGATGCGGCGTTTGCCGGCCAGGGCGTGATCGCCGAATGCCTCGGGCTCTCGGGGCTGAAGGGTCACCGCACGGGCGGTTCGATCCATTTCGTCATCAACAACCAGATCGGCTTCACCACGGCGCCGATGTATTCGCGCTCGTCGCCGTACCCGACCGATGTGGCCAAGATGATCGAGGCGCCGGTGTTCCACGTGAACGGGGACGACCCGGAAGCGGTGGTCTACGTTTCGAAGGTGGCGACCGAGTTCCGGCAGCGTTTCGGGCGGCCGGTGGTCATCGACATGTTCTGCTATCGCCGCTTCGGGCACAACGAAGGCGACGAGCCGAGCTTCACCCAGCCGCTGATGTATTCGAAGATCCGCAGCCACGAGACGACGCTCGATATCTATTCGAAGCGGCTGATCGGCGAGGGCGTGCTGTCGGCCGAGGACGTCGAGCGGATGAAGGCCGACTGGCGGGCGCATCTCGAAGCTGAGTTCGAGGCGGGGCAGGATTTCCGCCCCAACAAGACGGACTGGCTCGACGGCGTGTGGAAGGACCTGAAGCGCGCCGATGTCGAGGGGCCGCGCCGTGGCGACACGGGGGTCGACACCGTCGACCTGGCAAAGCTCGGGCACAAGCTGTCGGTCGTGCCGGAGGGCTTTCATGCCCATAAGACGGTGAAGCGGTTCATGGACAACCGGCTCGCGACGATCGAGTCGGGCGAAGGCATCGACTGGGCCACCGGCGAGGCGCTGGCGTTCGCGACGCTGCTCGAGGAGGGCCATCCGATCCGGCTCTCGGGGCAGGACGTCGAGCGCGGCACGTTCAGCCAGCGGCACTCGGTGCTCTATGACCAGGAAACCGACGCGACCTATACGCCGCTCAACAACATCGCCGAGCAGCAGGCGCGCTACGAGGTGGTGAACTCGATGCTGTCGGAAGAGGCGGTGCTTGGGTTCGAGTACGGCTATTCGCTGGCGGAGCCCAAGACCCTGACGCTGTGGGAAGCGCAGTTCGGGGATTTCGCCAACGGCGCGCAGGTGGTGGTCGACCAGTTCATCTCGTCGGGCGAGCGCAAGTGGTTCCGCATGTCGGGGCTCGTGATGCTGCTGCCGCATGGCTATGAAGGCCAGGGGCCGGAGCACTCGTCGGCACGGCTCGAGCGGTATCTGCAGAGCTGCGCGGAAGACAACATGCAGGTCGCCAACTGCACGACGCCGGCCAACTACTTCCATATCCTGCGCCGCCAGATGAAGCGGGATTTCCGGAAGCCGCTGGTGCTGATGACGCCCAAGTCGCTGCTCAGGCACAAGAAGGCGGTGTCGGGGCTGGTCGAGTTCGGGCCGGAATCGACGTTCCACCGGCTGCTGTGGGACGACGCGGAAGCGCCGGGCGTGCCCAAGACGACGATCAAGCTGGCGCCGGACGAGGAAATCCGCCGGGTGATCCTCTGCACCGGCAAGGTCTATTACGACCTGCTCGAGGATCGCGAGAAGCGCGGCATCAACGACGTGTACCTGCTCCGGCTGGAGCAGCTCTATCCGTTCCCGGCCAAGGCCTTGCTCGACGAACTCAACCGGTTCAAGAACGCCGAGATCGTCTGGTGCCAGGAAGAGCCCAAGAACATGGGCGCCTGGGCGTTCGTCCAGCCCTATATCGACTGGGTGATGGATCAGATGGGGCGTCCGGGCGACCGGCCGCGCTATGTCGGCCGCGCGGCTTCGGCGGCGACGGCGACCGGGCTGATGCGCACGCATCTGCAGCAGCTCCAGGCCTTCCTCGAAGAAGCGTTCGCCAAGTAGCGCCAACCACGACCAGACCCGCTGCAAAGAAAACTGAAGGACCAAACTGATGGCGACTGAGATCCGGGTGCCCACGCTGGGCGAGAGCGTCACCGAGGCGACGATCGGCCAGTGGTTCAAGATGGTGGGCGACGCCGTCGCGGCCGACGAGCCGGTGGTGGAGCTCGAGACCGACAAGGTGACGATCGAGGTGCCGGCGCCAAGCGCGGGCGTGCTCGAATCGATCGCGGCGAACCCGGGCGACACGGTCAATGTCGGGGCGCTGATCGGGGCGATTGGGGCGGCGGGTGCGGTGGGGCTTTCGGCTCCGGCAGCTGCTGCGGCGCCTGCTGCTGCGGCCAAGCCTGCCGAGGTACCGCAGCCGGCAGCGGTGGCGGCCGAGCCGGCGCCCAAGCCCGCTGGCGGCAACGGGTCGGCGACGTCGATGGCGCCGGCGCCGAGCGCCCAGAAGCTGATGGCCGAGAGCGGCGTGTCGGAAGCCGATATCAACGGCTCGGGCAGGCGCGGCCAGATCTTGAAGGAAGACGTGCTGGCGGCGATGGCGAAGCCCGCGGTGGCTGCGGTTGCGGCAGGGGCGGGGGCGAGCATCGCGATGCCGGCGGCGACGGGCGGTTCGGTGGCTCAGCCGATCCCGGCGGCGCGGCCGGCTGCGGCCCCTGCACCGACGGCTGCTCCGGCGCCTGCACCGGCTGCCACCCCAGCCCCCGCACCCGTTGCGAAGGCGCCCGAGCCAGCGCCGGCTCCTGCTCCGGCAGTGCCGGCCCAAGCACGCGGTCCGGTCAATGCGGCGGACGATGCGCGCGAGGAGCGGGTGAAGATGACCCGGCTGCGCCAGACCATCGCGCGGCGGCTCAAGGACGCGCAGAACGCCGCCGCCATGCTCACCACCTTCAACGAGGTGGACATGAAGCCGGTAATGGACCTGCGCAACTCCTACAAGGAGCTGTTCGAGAAGAAGCACGGCGTGAAGCTCGGTTTCATGGGCTTTTTCACCAAGGCCGTGACGCACGCGCTGAAGGAAATCCCGACGGTCAATGCCGAGATCGACGGCGACGAGATCGTCTACAAGAACTACGCCCATATCGGGGTGGCCGTCGGCACCGACCGCGGGCTGGTGGTGCCGGTGGTGCGCGACGCGGACCAGCTGTCGATCGCCGGGATCGAGAAGGACATCGCCCGGCTGGGGAAGCTGGCGCGTGACGGGCAGCTGTCGATGGCCGACATGCAGGGCGGGACGTTCACCATCTCGAACGGCGGCGTCTATGGCTCGCTGATGTCGACGCCGATCCTCAACGCGCCGCAATCGGGCATCCTGGGGATGCACAAGATCCAGGAGCGGCCGGTGGTGGTCGGGGGCGAGATCGTGATCCGGCCGATGATGTACCTGGCGCTGAGCTACGACCACCGCATCGTCGACGGCAAGGAGGCGGTGACGTTCCTGGTGCGGGTGAAGGAAAGCCTCGAGGCGCCGGAGCGGCTGGTGCTGGATCTTTGAGGGGTCGAGCAACGCAATGAAAGGGCCCGCTTCGGCGGGCCTTTGCTTTTTCGGCTCGATGCCAACGGCCCGCCTGCTCCCCTTGGGGGAGAAGGTGGCGCGCAGCGCCGGATGAGGGGTCCGCGTAACGACGTGTAGCGCGACCGGAGCGAAGCGACGGGCGGCGAGTTCGCGGAGAGAACCCCTCATCCGCCCTTCGGGCACCTTCTCCCACAAGGGGAGAAGGCAAGGGGGGCATCCTCGGGCTTTTGCATCCGGGTCGGCAGCCGCTACACTTGCCGCAGAGCGGAGGAATCTCATGGCGGATAAAGTACTTGTGGTAACTGGCGGGAGCCGGGGGATTGGGGCGGCGGTTTGCCGGTTGGGGGCGGCGCGGGGGTTTGGCGTGGTGGTCAATTATGTCGGCAACGTCGCGGCGGCCGAGGCGGTGTGTGCGGATATCCACGGGGCCGGGGGCGAGGCGGTGGCGGTGCGGGGGGATGTCAGCGTTGCCGAGGATGTCGAGCATATCTTTGCCGCGGCGGACCGGATGGGGCGGCTCGCCGGGCTCTGCAACAATGCCGGGATGATCGCGCCGGCGCTGCGCGTCGAGGCGATGACGGCGGAGCGGCTCAACCGGATGTTCGCGGTCAATGTCACCGGGGCGGTGCTGTGCGCCGGGGCGGCGGTGCGGCGGATGTCGACGGGGCATGGCGGAGCTGGCGGGGCGATCGTCAACATCAGCTCGGCGGCGGCCAAGCTCGGTGGCGCGGGCGCCTATGCCGATTATGCGGCGAGCAAGGGGGCGATCGATACCTTCACCGTGGGCCTCGCGCTCGAGGTGGCGGCGGAGGGGGTGCGGGTCAACGGGGTGCGGCCGGGGATCATCGATACCGAGTTCCACGCGGCAGGCGGGGCGCCGGACCGGGCACAGCAGCTGGGGCCGAGCGTGCCGATGGGGCGGGCGGGAACGGCCGAGGAGGTGGCGGAGGTGGTGCTGTGGCTGATGTCGGACGGGGCGGGGTATGTGACGGGGACGACGGTGGCGGTGACCGGCGGGCGGGCGGTGGGGCCGTGAGATCCGGAGTCGCAAGGCGATTTTACGTTGACGCTGGTGGCTGGGGACCCCCACCCCTGTCCCTCCCCCTGAACAGGGGGAGGGAGACGCTCACCGTGGCGCTGGTGGTTTGGTCGCCCTCCCCATTCTTAGGGGGAGGGGACAGGGGGGGGGGTCCACAGCCACGCATGAGGGCCGGAC
>NZ_JAQGJL010000418.1 GCF_028290645.1 Devosia sp.
GCCCGAGGATATCTGGACCTCGACCGTCGCCACCTGCCGCGAGGCGCTGAAGAAGGCGGGCGTGGCCGCGAAAGACATCGCCGCCATCGGCATCACCAACCAGCGCGAGACCACCGTGGTGTGGGACCGGGCCACCGGCCAAGCGGTGCATCGCGCCATTGTCTGGCAGGACCGCCGCACCGCCGACATCTGCTCGAAACTGAAAGCCGAAGGCCACGAGCCCGCGATCTCGGCGAAAACCGGCCTGATCATCGATCCCTATTTTTCGGGCACAAAAGTGGCGTGGATCCTCGACCAGGTCCCCGGCGCGCGCGAACGCGCCGAGCGCGGCGAGCTGATGTTCGGCACCGTCGATTGCTATCTGCTGTGGCGGCTCACCGGCGGCAAGGTGCATGCCACCGACGCCACCAACGCCTCGCGCACGCTGCTGTTCAATATCCACACCGGGCAGTGGGACGAGGATCTGCTGAAAATCTTGCGGGTGCCGCGCTCGATGCTCCCCGAGGTGAAGGACTCTTCAGGCCATTTCGGCGACAGCCTGCCGGAATTGTTCGGCGGCGCCATCGCGATCTGCGGCATCGCCGGCGATCAGCAGGCCGCCACCATCGGCCAGGCCTGCTTCTCGCCGGGCATGATCAAATCCACTTACGGCACCGGCTGCTTCGCGCTGCTCAACACCGGCACCACGCCGGTCGCCTCGAAGAACAAGCTGCTCACCACCATCGCCTATCAGCTCAAGGGCCAGCGCACCTACGCGCTCGAAGGCTCGATCTTCGTCGCCGGCTCCGCGGTGCAGTGGCTGCGCGATGGTCTCGGGATTATCAAGCGGGCCTCTGACACCGGCCCGCTCGCCGATAAATCCGATTCGATGCAATCGGTCTATCTGGTGCCGGCCTTTGTCGGCCTCGGGGCACCCTACTGGAATCCCCGCGTGCGCGGCGCGCTGTTCGGTCTCACCCGCAACACCGGCCCCGCCGAACTCGCCCATGCCGCGCTGGAAAGCGTCTGCTACCAGACGTTTGACCTGTGGGCCGCGATGCGCGCCGATTGGCCCGACGCCAGCGCGGTCAAAACCGTGCTGCGCGTCGACGGCGGCATGACCGCCTCCGACTGGACCATGCAGCGCCTCGCCGATCTCTTGGACGCGCCGGTCGACCGCCCGATGATCCAGGAAACCACCGCGCTCGGCGCGGCCTATCTCGCCGGGCTTTCCGCAGGCGTCTATCCCGAGCCATCAAAATTCGCCGACAACTGGCGGCTCGAACACCGCTTCAAGCCGGCGATGAGCGCGGCGACGCGGGAGCGGAAACTGGCGGGATGGGCAAGGGCGGTGAAGGGATTATTGGCGAACGATGAGGGGGAGGGGTAAAACTCTCCTTCACGCACAGCCGTCATCGCCCGCGAAAGCGGGCGATCCAGTATTCCAGAGACGCCAATGATTAATTGAGAGACCGTGGCATACTGGATACCCCGCTTTCGCGGGGTATGACAGCTAACCCTGAGGGGACTGCATCGAGATGACGTTACCCGACGGCTATTCCGACATCCCCGCCGGCAAGATCGCCGCCGTCGTCACGCATCTCGAAATGACGGCACGCCCGTCGCTGCGCCCCGATCCCGCGGGCACATTCACGCTGCGCCGCGTCGACTCCCCCGACCTCACCTGGTATCGCGATCTCAATCGCAGCGTCGGCGAGGAATGGCTGTGGTTTTCGCGGCTGCAGATATCAGACGCCGAACTCGCGGCGATCATCCATGCGCCGTTGGTCGAAGTGTACGCGCTGGTGCAGGACGGCCGCGACGAAGGTCTGCTTGAACTCGATTTCCGCGAAGCCGGCCAATGTGAGCTCGCCTTCTTCGGCGTCACCGCAAAACTGATCGGCAGCGGCGCCGGGCGCTGGCTGATGAATCGCGCGTTGGAGCGCGCATGGTCGCGGCCGATCTCGCGCTTCTGGGTCCACACCTGCACGCTCGATCATCCCTCGGCGGTGGCGTTTTATCAGCGTTCGGGTTTTCGCGCCTTCCGCCGCCAGATCGAAATCGCCGACGATCCGCGGCTGGATGGGACCGCGCCGCGCAGTGCGGCGAGGCATGTGCCGATTATCGAGTGAGAGTCTGCGCCGCTCTTCTCTTACCCTCCCCTGGAGGGGAGGGCGGCTCGCATCGTTAGATGCGAGACGGGGTGTGGTGACTTCTGCGGATGAACTCTTCACCCCATCCCGCCGCTCCTTTCAGTCGCGTCGACCCTCCCCTCGGGTCAGTGCGGCCATGACGAGCCGGACACTTGCTCCCCCTGAAATCTCTGGCAAGCTGGATCAATTCCGTTCTCAAAAGGCGCCTCAACCCCATGATCCTGATCGGCCAATATGATTCTCCCTTCGTCCGCCGCGTCGCGATTGCCCTTCGGCTGTATGGCCTCGTGTTCGAGCACCGGCCGTGGTCGACCTTTGGCGACGCGGAGAAAATCGCGCCGCATAACCCGCTGCGCCGGGTGCCGACGCTGCTGCTCGACGACGGCGAGGCGCTGATCGAAAGCACCGCGATTCTGGATTATCTCGACGAACTGGTCGGGCCGGACAAAGCGATGATCGCGGCAAGCGGGCAGGAGCGCCGTCATGCCCTGAAGGTGTGCGCGCTGGGCAGTGGGCTCGCCGACAAGGGGGTAAGCCTGATCTACGAGCGTGTGCTGCGCAAGGATCAGCTAAAACTCTGGGTCGAGCGCTGCGAGGCCCAGATCGGTGGCGTGCTCACGGTGCTGGAACAGCAACGCGCCGCCGTGGCCACGCCCTACTGGTTCGGCGAGCGCATCGGCCACGCCGACATCATGGTGGCCTGCGCGCTGCGTTTTACCGGCGAGGCGCATCCCGGCCTGTTCGACGGCGTCCGTTACCCGGCGCTGGTTGCGTATGCGGCCGCCTGCGAAGCATTGCCGCCGTTTTGCGAGATCGTGCAGAGGCTCGACCCACCGAAGGGCTGAGGGGGATGAAGCGCGGCTCTTTCCCCCTCACCCCCTTGTGGGAGAGGGTGGCTCGCATCGTCAGATGCGAGACGGGTGAGGGGGTGATGAGTCTCGTTGTGTGGCGCCCCCTCATCCGGCGCTTCGCGCCACCTTCCCACAAGGGGAGAAGGGAAGGGAAGAAACGATCCGCTCCTCCCTACGTCTTCACCCGCATCGCCTCCGGCGTATCGGGCTGCGCCAGCGGATGGGCTTTTGCAAACGCCGGCAGCGCCATCGCGGTCTCGAAGATGCGCTTCACGGTTGGATAAGGTGTCAACGCGATCTGCTGGGTGATCGCCACGCTGACATGGCCGACGATGCAGATGTCGGCCAGCGTCGGCGTATCGCCATGGCAGAAGGCGCCGGTGGCCTTGTCGCTCGCCAGATGTCCCTCGAGTGCGGTCAGCGTCTCGATGGTCCAGTGCCGCCGCCATGCGGTTTGCTGCTCGTCCCTCAGATTGAGTTCGCGGTCGAGGTAGCGCCGCACCCGCGGCACCAGCAGGGGATGGCCCTCGCAGGCGACCATCAGCGCCAGCCCGCGCACCCGGGCGCGACCGCGCGCATCGGCCGGCAGCAAAGGCGGCTCGGGATGGGTTTCGTCGAGATATTCGACGATGGCGATCGACTGGAACAGCGTG
>NZ_JAQGJL010000056.1 GCF_028290645.1 Devosia sp.
GGCCGGAGCCGCCGTCACCGAATGTACAGGCTCCCGGCTTTAGCCGGGATGACGGCCGTGGGTTGGCGAGGCCGTGTCCATCACGAACTCAGCCCCGCGAACAATGTCGGGATATCCAGCGGTCTGAACCCGTAGTGATCGAGCCAGCGCTTGTCGGCGTCGAAAAAGGCGCGGAGGTCCGGCATCCCGTATTTCAGCATGGCAATGCGGTCGATCCCCATGCCCCAGGCGAAGCCCTGGTAGATGTCGGGGTCGAGGCCGGCGTTCCGGATGACGTTGGGGTGGACCATGCCGCAGCCGAGGATTTCGAGCCAGTCGCTGCCCTCACCGATCTTCACTTCGGCGCCCGAACGGTCGCACTGCACGTCGACTTCCATCGACGGCTCGGTGAACGGGAAGAAGCTGGGGCGGAAGCGCAGCGTGACGTTTGGAACTTCGAAATAGGCCTTGAGGAACTCCTCGAGCACCCAGCGGAGCTGGCCGATGTGGCTTTCCTTGTCGATGACGAGGCCTTCAACCTGATGGAACATCGGGGTGTGGGTCTGGTCGCTGTCGTGCCGATAGGTGCGGCCCGGCATTACCACGCGGATCGGCGGATCGATCGCCGGGGTCATATAGGGCGCGGCGGGCTTCTCGTTGGCTTTCAGCATGGTGCGGATCTGCACCGGCGAAGTGTGGGTGCGCAGCACGCGCTTGATGCCGTCGGGCGAGGGCGCCATGAAAAAGGTGTCGTGCATCTCGCGCGCCGGATGCCCCTCGGGGAAGTTGAGCGCGGTGAAATTGTACCAGTCGGTCTCGATATCGGGCCCTTCGGCGATCGAGAAGCCCATGTCGGAAAAGATCGCGGTGATCTCGTCGATCACCTGGCTGACCGGATGGATGCGGCCTTCGGTGGTCGGCGCCGGGCGGACCGGCAGGGTGACGTCGACGCGCTCGGCGGCGAGGCGGGCATCGAGCGCGGCCTTGGCGAGCTCGGCGGCGCGCGCCTCGATCAGCGCCGTGACTTCGATCTTGAGGCCATTGATGGCGGCGCCGGCGGACTTGCGCTCTTCGGGAGCGATCGAGCCGAGGGTCGCGAGCAACGCCGAGACGGAGCCCTTCTTGCCGAGCGCGCCGACCCGGACGGCTTCGATGGCCGCTTCGTTGCCGGCGGCAGCGACGGCGGCGCTGATTTCGGCGCGGAGGGTAGCGATCTGAGCGTCGAGAGACATGTGGTGTTCCATTTATCGTTCGCTTCTTTGCTACCCACTCACCCGGTGTCATACCGGCGAAGGCCGGTATCCATCTTGAGATCTCAGGATGGGCCCCGGCCTTCGCCGGGGTGACATCGTGTGTGAGGTAGCGTCGGGACCAAAAAACAAAAGCCCCGCGCCGTCCCCGGTTTCGGGCGGCGCAAGGCTTAGCTTAGGGCCTCAGAAAAGGCGAGTAGTCTTGCTGGCTCTTAGCCTTGATCCGGAAAATCCTGCGACTTTCCGGGGCTAGACTCAGGCGCTGATGCGCTCGTGGGTGGTCGTCTCGATCTTGCCGAGATACCCCAGAGCGGCCTTCGCCTGCTCAACCAGCACGGCGAACGCTGCGGGCTCGGTGATCGCGAGATCGGAGAGCACCTTGCGGTCGACGGCGATCTCAGCCTTGCTGAGGCCGTCAATAAATCGGCCGTAGGTCAGGCCGTGATCGCGCACGGCGGCGTTGATGCGCTGGATCCAGAGGGCGCGGAAGTTGCGCTTCTTGACGCGGCGATCGCGGTACGCGTACTGGCCGGCCTTGTCGACGGCGGCCTTGGCGGTACGGATGGTGTTCTTGCGGCGACCGTAGAAACCGGAGGCGGCCTTCAGAACCTTCTTGTGGCGGGCGTGGGCGGTAACGCCTCTTTTAACGCGGGACATTGGTTCGGCTCCTTATCGGTTGTACGGCATGTACCACTTGACCAGACTCTCATCGCCCTTCTTGAGGATCTTGGTCCCCCGATGCGAGCGGATGTAGTCGGCGTCGTGGCTAAGGAGACGGTGACGCTTGCCCGCGACGCCAGCCTTGACGCGGCCGGTCGCAGTCATCTTGAAGCGCTTCTTGGCGCCCGATTTGGTCTTCATCTTTGGCATTTTGCGTTCCTGGTTAGAGGCGGCTCAGAGAGCCAGCATTCGGTGTCGCCACGGCATGCCTTTTGGCCGGGCGACCCGTCGAGAAGGCGGGTGTATAGGGGGAAAGCTGCAGGTGCGCAAGGGGGCGGCAGTGCGGCCCGATGGCCATCTGCCACTAGGCTCTATTGGCTGCCGCAAGTTCCGACAAGCCGTCGATCAGGTGGGCGGCTTCGGTCTTGGTGAGACTCTGCAGCGCCTGCCGGTCGGCGAGCGCCGCGGCGGCGGCCGCTTCGGGGAGCACGGCCCTCGCCTTGTCGCTGAGATAGAGCCCCTGCGCCCGGCCCTTGCCGATCGAGGCCTTCTCGATCCAGCCCTCCGCCTCGAGTCCGGCCAGCGTCCGGGCGACGCCCGGCTGCTCGAGCTCGAGCCGGGCAGCGAGTTCCGCCTGGGTCAGGCCCTCGCGCTGGGCGATCTCGCTCAGCGCAGTGAACTGCGCCGGGTGGAGGCCGAACGGCGCCAGCGCCTCGCGCAAGCCATTGGCGACCTGGCGCGTGAGCAGACTGGCGACGTGGAACAGGGTTTCCTTGTGGTCGAACATGGCCTCCTCCCCCAGAGGGAAGCGGATCATAACGTGTTTTGGATTAAGGCATGCTTGCTGGCCGGAGCGTGGGGCCACCCCACCCTCGGTCCCTCCTCAAAAGGGGGAGGGAGCCGATAGACCCTGTTCCTCGGACAACACAGCTAGGCAACGATCTCCGACCATGGCCGGCCGTTTCGCGCGGCTGCCGCGGCGATGGCGATGCCGCGCTTCTGCGCCGCCGTGAGTTCGTCCGAAACGATATTGGCGGCATTGGCCGGGTCGAGCATGGCGCGCGGCACCAGCAGCCGCTCAAGGAAGCCCAGCACCGCCCAGACATTGTCGGCGAGCGCCCCCAGCGGACGCCGGCGCAGGGCGGCGATGGTCGCGAGTTCGAGATAGAACGAGGGGAAATCGAGCCCGTTCTGGTCGCGCCAGAGCTTGATGATGCGGATTTCCTCCTGCCGGCCCGAGTCGTGGCTGTCGAGCACGTGCTGGTTGAGGTTGGTGGTGAGCGACAGCGCCCGGCGGGCCGAGTAGATCTCGTGGATGTCGGAGATCATCGACAGGCGCTTGGCCGGCAGGAGGTCGATGGCGATGTTGCCCAGCTGGAGCGCCAGCGTCACGTGGCGGCGGACGGGTGCGAGCCCGAGCCGCTCGAAAGTCGAGAACATCGACTCGTAGACTTCGGGAATACGTCGCTCCGACTGGGTGTCGATCCAGACGACATAGTCGACGCTGACGCCGCTGCGGTTGGCGAGGCCCTTCTCGAAGCCGCCGCCGGGCACCACTTCGACGATGTGCCGGCCGCCCCAGGCGCTGCACAGGGCTTCGATCTTGCTGTCGATCATGGTCAGCGGCGATCCCGAGCCGCGGTCGACTGCTTCACGCGCGAGGATCGCTCGCAGGTATTCGGACGCTGTTACGCTACTGACTGCCGTACTCATGCACGCATTTTACGATAATCCCGCCGACCATGCCAGTATTGCGCCGGGAGCGGTGGCCAAGTGGTTAGCCGGTAGAGTTAATCCGGCTGCGACGACTGTAGTGCGAGGCGGTCGGCCCGTCGCCCCGAACCAAACTGGCAGAGGGCTAGGCTCGGCCCGGCCTTTCGCTTGCGCCCCGGCTTCGCTATCGCCGTGGGTCAACGGCCACATCGGGAGACAAGCCAAATGCCGGAACATCCCCTCGCTTCGCGCCTGCTGCTGGTCGCGGCCGGCATCTGTGGGGCGCTGGGCGTCGCGGCGGCGGCGCGCGCCAGCCATGCGGCCGACGACAATCTCGGGATCGCCGCCAACTTCCTGCTGCTGCATGCCCCGGTGCTGATCGGGCTGAGCCTCATGGCGTGGAACCGGGTGGCGGTCGCTGCGGCGGTGGTGCTGCTGGTCGGGCTGGTGCTGTTCGCCGGGGATCTCGCGGCGCGCGCGATGCTGGGCGGGCCGCTGTTCGCGATGGCGGCGCCGGTTGGCGGCGGGGGATTGATCGTGGGCTGGGTGCTGGTGGCGGCGGCAGGGATTTGGGGATGGTCGCGGCGCGTGGGGTCGCCTGACTGACAGAGAGGGCCGCTCCCCATCCCTCCCCATGAAGGAGGAGGGAGACGACTTCGGGGTTCGGGGGATGCGCAAAGAGTGGCTCTTGCGCCTCCCTCCCCCTTGTGGGGAGGGACTGAGGGTGGGGGTGCCCCACGCTCCGGCGTCTGAGATTCACTAGAGCG
>NZ_JAQGJL010000057.1 GCF_028290645.1 Devosia sp.
CTGACGCTGGGGCTGTCTTTCCTGATGGCCATCATGGAAAGCGTCTATGTGATGACCGGCCGCGAGATCTGGCGGCGCATGACGTTATACTGGGGCACATTGTTCGGCATCAACTTCGCCATGGGCGTCGCCACCGGCATCGTCATGGAATTCCAGTTCGGGATGAACTGGAGCTACTACAGCCAGTATGTCGGCGACGTGTTCGGCGCGCCCCTCGCCCTCGAAGGGCTGATGGCGTTCTTCCTCGAGGCCACGTTTGTCGGGCTGTTCTTCTTCGGCTGGGACCGGCTGCGGCCGGTGGGCCACCTTGCCGTCACCTGGCTGGTGGCGTTCGGGGCGAACTTTTCGGCGCTGTGGATCCTCATCGCCAATGGCTGGATGCAGAACCCGGTGGGCGCGGCGTTCAACCCCGATACCATGCGCATGGAAGTCACCGATTTCACCGCGGTGATCTTCAATCCGGTGGCGCAGGCGAAGTTCGTCCACACCGTGTCGGCCGGCTATGTCACCGGCGCGGTGTTCGTCCTCGCCATCAGCGCGCTCTTCCTGCTGCAGGGCCGGCATATCGAACTGGCCAGGCGCTCGATGGTGGTGGCCGCGAGCTTCGGGCTCGCCTCGGCGCTGTCGGTGGTGGTGCTGGGCGACGAGTCGGGCTATGTCGCGACCGAGCACCAGAAGATGAAGATCGCCGCGATAGAGGCGATGTACGAGACCGAGCCGGCACCGGCGGCGCTGACCATCTTCGCCATTCCCGGCGCCGATGGGCGGCCCGAATACGAGGTGCAACTGCCCTGGCTGCTGGGGCTGATCACCACGCGCTCGCTCGATCGCGACCTGCCCGGCATCACCGAGCTGACGCAACGGGCGGCGGTGCAGATCACCGACGGGATCAAGGCCTATACGGCGCTGCAGGCGATCAAGGCCGACGGCACCGACCAGGCGGCGCGCCAGCAGTTCGACGAGACCAAGGCCGACCTGGGCTATGCGCTGCTGCTGAAGAAATACCGGCCCGATATCGAAAACGCCACCGGGGCAGAGATCGCCGAGGCGGCGCTCGACACGGTGCCCAACGTCTGGACGCTGTTCTGGAGCTTCCGCATCATGGTGGGGATCGGCTTCTTCTTCATCGCCTTCTTCGCGCTGTGGTTCTGGAAATCGGCGGTGCACCGGCTCGACAACCAGCGCTGGCTGCTGCGGGTTGCGGTGCTGGCGCTGCCCTTGCCCTGGATCGCCGTCGAGGTCGGCTGGCTCATCGCCGAATATGGCCGGCAGCCCTGGGTGGTGGAAGGCGTGCTGCCCACCTTCTACGCGGCCTCGGGGCTCAATTTCTGGGATCTCGTGATCTCGCTGACTTTCTTCGTCACCCTCTACACGGTGCTGCTCATCGTCATGGTCTGGCTGATGGTGCGCACGATCAAGGCCGGCCCCTCCGACAAGCTCGATTTCGACCAGGAGATCGAGCTCATCGAACCCGTCAGCGCCGTGGCCGTCGAGTAGGGAGCAGCAGAGATGACCACCATCCCCCTCGACTTCGAAACGCTGCGCCTCATCTGGTGGGCGCTGCTGGGCGTCCTCCTCACCGGCTTCGCCGTTCTCGGCGGCCGCGACCTCGGCGTCGGCATGCTGCTGCCCTTCGTCGCCAGGACCGACGACGAGCGCCGCGTGCTGCTCAACCTCGTCGGCCCGACCTGGGAGGGCAACCAGGTATGGCTGGTGGTCGGCGGCGGCTCCATCTTCGCCGCCTGGCCGCCGCTCTATGCGGTGAGCTTTTCCGGCTTCTATGTCGCCATGATCGCGATCCTTCTGGCGCTGATCCTGAGGCCCGTGGGCTTCAAGTATCGGGGCAAGGTCAGCGATGCGCGCTGGCGCACCACCTGGGACTGGGCGCTGTTCATCGGCGGGTTCGTCCCCTCGCTGGTGTTCGGCATCGCGGTAGGCAACCTGTTCCTCGGCGCGCCGTTCCGGCTCGACGAGACGCTGCGCATCACCTACGGGGGCAATTTCTTCGGGCTCCTCGCGCCGTTCGCGCTGCTCGCCGGGCTGGTCAGCCTCGCCATGCTGGCGACGCAGGGCGCCACGCTCATCGCGGCGCGCACCGGGGGCGACATCGCCAAACGCGCACGCAGCTACGGGCAGTGGGCGGCGCTAACGACCATCGTGCTGTTCGCGCTCGGCGGCCTCGTTGCCCTCTACATGCTCAACGGCTACCGGGTGACGAGCGTGCAGGATCCGCTCGGGCCGTCGAACCCGCTCGGCAAAACTGTGGTCAGCGAGCCCGGCGCCTGGCGCACCAATTACGGGCTGATGCCGTGGATGACTATCGCTCCGGTGCTGGCGCTGTTCGGCAGCCTCGTCGCCTGGTGGGGGCTCGGGGCGCGCGCCCGGCTCGTTTCGATACTCGGCTCGAGCACCGCCATCGTCGGCATCATCGCCACGGCCGGTCTGACGCTGTTCCCGTTCCTGATGCCCTCGTCGATCGATCCGCGGTCGAGCCTCACGGTCTGGGACGCCTCGTCGAGCCAGCTGACGCTGTTCGTTATGCTGGGCGCGACGGCGGTCTTCCTGCCGCTGATCCTTATCTATACCGGCTTCGTCTACCGGGTGATGCGCGGCCCGGTGACCACCGACAGCCTCGGCAAGAACCCCAACGCCTATTGAGGAGCATCAGATGTGGTATTTTTCCTGGATCCTCGGCCTTGGCCTCGCCTGCAGCTTCGGCATCCTCAACGCCATGTGGTACGAGTTCCGAGACGAAGCGGCCAACGCGGAGGCCAAACCCGAGGACAACCGTCCGGCCACGTGACAGCTCAAGGAGTCGGTGCGTCGGCGCGCAGCAACCCTTCGTGCTTCAGCTCGGCCCAGAGCGCGTCCGGTGCCTCGACCCGCATGCTCTCCACATTCCGCCGCGGATGGTCGGGGTGAAATGCGCCGGGAATCACCGAAGCGACGATGGGGTGGTGGAGAGTGAACTGCAACGCCGCCGCCGCCAGCGGTACGCCGTGCCGCGCGCACACCGCCTGCATGCGCCGGATCTTCTCGAGCTGCCCGGCATTGGCAATCTCATAGTTGTAGCGCGCGCCCGGTACCGGGCCGGTGGCGAGGATCCCCGAGGCGAAAACCCCGCCGATGATCACCCCGACGCCGCGCGCCTCGCAGAGCGGAAACTCCTCGTCCAGCACCGGCTGCTCGGCGAGGGTGTAGGGCAACGCCACCAGAAAGAAATCGAGGTCCATGCGCTCGAGGAAGCGTGGGATGGTGCCGAGCCGGTTGACCCCGGCGCCGATCGCCTCGACCAGTCCGGACGCCTTCAGCTCCTGCAGCGCCCGTAGCCCGCCGCCATCGACCAGTTCACGCAGGTGGTGTTCCACCAGTTCTTCCGAACCGAGATTGACGAGATCGAGATCGTGGATGATCAGCAGGTCGATGCGGTTCATGCCGAGCCGCTGCAGCGAATCCTCGTAGCTCCGCATCACCCCGGCATGGGTATAGTCGTGATGGTGTTCGAACTTCAGCCCGTTGGGCCAGGCCCGCTCGCTCCGCTCGAACGCCGCGACATCCTTCGGCGAGGTGAAGAGCCGCCCCACCTTGGTCGAAAGGATCACCTCGTCGCGTGGCCGCAAGTAGAGCCCGCGGCCGATGCGGTGCTCGCTGAGCCCCCGCCCGTACCACGGCGAGGTGTCGTAGAACCGCACCCCGGCCTCCCACGCCGCCGCCATGGTGGTGTCGGCCTGGGCATCCTCGATCACCTCGAAGATGTTGCCGAACGCCGCGCCGCCGAAGCCCAGCTGCGGCAGCTCGACCGTCGTCCGGCCGAGCCGGCGCAGCTTGAAAGGGTCCATGTCAGCTGCGGCCCGCGAAGGCCACGGGTGTCGCGACGATGCCGGCCAGCATCTCGTCGATCTCGCGTTGCGTCAGCGGGTCGATCCTGACGGTCGGGCTCCTGACGAAGGCCGAGCGGATCACCCCGCGGCGCACCAGCAGTTGCTTGTGCACATGGTAGAACAGGTCACCGCCCTGCCCGCTCACCCGGTTGATGCCGACGAACGACGCGTCGAACACCTTCCGCGCCCCGGCGATATCGCCCTTGTTGAACAGGTCCCAGACATCGACGAACTCCCTCGGCTGGCTGCAGAACGGCATGGTGCCGCGCGCCCCGCGGCGCAGTTCTTCGATGAAATAGGCGCCACCAGCGCCGCCGAAGATAGTCAGCCGGCCCTTCACCGCCGCCGCCATGTCGGCAACCTTCTGGGTCACCGGCAGGGTCTCGACCTTGATGTATTCGACGTTCTCGCACTGGTCGGCGATCTTCAGCGCCAGCCCCGGCGAGATCGGCGCCTGCGGGATGTCCTGCAGAATCAGTGGGATGCCCACCGCCTTCGACACCGCCTTGTAGTAGTCGAGGATCTCGTCGGCCCCGACCGGGAAGAAGGTCGGCGGCATCACCATCAGCGCGTCGGCGCCGGCATCGGCCGCCATCCGCGCGTAGTGGACGCCGAGGTCGGTGCCGGTGGCGCCGGTATTGATGATCACGGGCACGCGGCCATTCACCGATTTCACCACGCAGCGGATCATCTGCAGGCGCTCGGTCTCGGTGAACTTGAACACCTCGCTGCCGAGCGCCACGCCCAGCGCGTGCACGCCTGCGGCGATGTTGAAGTCGATGAGGGATGCAAGGCTCTCCTCATCGATCCGGCCGTCCTCGAAGAAGGGCGTCACGAGAATAGGGACCACGCCCTCGATCACGGGGGAACTCATCGGCTCGCTTTCTTTGTTCAGGTGTTCGGATGTTCGAAATGGAACATCTCTTCGACCGGCCGCTGGACCGGGGAGAAGTCGGGATTGGTGTCCATGTAGGGCGCCATCATCTCCCACCAGCGCCAGGTGAGGTCGCTGATCGGAGTCCCCGGATCGGGCTCGCTGTCGCGCTCCATATAGGCGAAGAGATCGAGCCCGTTGCGGTAGATCGAGAAGGTCCTGACGCCGTCGCGCCTCATCGCCTCCAGCATCTCGGGCCAGATCTCGTCGTGCTTCTGCTTGTAGATCGCCTCGTTGCCGGGCTTCAGCTTCATCATCCAGGCGATGCGAACCATAGTCTCATCCTCAACCAGTCATGCGGGCCGCGGCAGGCGCCGCGACCGGCGGCCATTCGCCCGAAAATCCCAGCCGGCGGCTCACATGCTCGCAGGCATCCCAGAGCAAGGCGACCACCGGCTGCACCTCCGGCCCCGGCTTCTTCACCGACGGCCCGGTGACGCTGATGGCCCCGACCGAGGTGCCGGTCCGATCGAGGATCGGCACCGAGACGCAATAGACGCCCATCACCACTTCCTGGTCGTCGATCGAATAGAAGCGCTGGCGGATGCGCTCGATCTCGGCGCGCAAGACGCCTGCATCGGTGATGGTCTTTTCCGTCAGCGCCTTGAGCGGCAGCCCGAACAC
>NZ_JAQGJL010000087.1 GCF_028290645.1 Devosia sp.
AAGCTCGACAAGATCGACAAGGTGGAACCGCCCAAGCGCCGGCAGACGGTGAACTTCGAGTTCCGGCCGCCGGCGCGGTCGGGCGAGGACGTGGTGATGCTGAAGGCTGTCCACAAAAGCTATGGCAGCCGGACGATCTACGAGGGGCTGGATTTCCATGTGCGGCGCAAGGAGCGCTGGTGCATCATGGGGGTGAACGGGGCGGGCAAATCGACGCTGCTGAAGCTGGTGGCGGGGAGCGCCGAGCCGGACCAGGGGGCGATCTCGGTGGGGCCGAGCGTCAAGCTCGGCTATTTCGCGCAGCATGCGATGGACCTGCTCGACGGGGACCGGACGGTGTTCCAGTCGCTGGAGGACGCGTTCCCGCAGGCGGGGCAGGCGCCGCTACGGGCGCTGGCTGGGTGTTTCGGGTTCTCGGGCGACGAGATCGAGAAGAAGTGCCGGGTGCTGTCGGGCGGGGAGAAGGCGCGGCTGGTGATGGCGATGCTGCTGTTCGAGGCGCCGAACTTCCTCGTCCTCGACGAGCCGACCAACCACCTCGATATCGCGACCAAGGAGATGCTGATCGCGGCGCTGTCGCAGTACGAGGGGACGATGCTGTTCGTCTCGCACGACCGGCATTTCCTCGCGGCGCTGAGCAACCGGGTGCTGGAGCTGACGCCGGAGGGGGTGCATGCGTATGGCGGGGGCTATACCGAGTACGTGGCGCGGACCGGGCAGGAGGCGCCGGGGCTCAGGGGGTGAAGTAGCCCTGGCGCGCGAGCCCTTACTTGTCCGCGTGCTCCTGCAGCAAATCCAGGAGCTTCGTGGTCGTGCTCCAGCTGCGGATGGTCATGGATTTGTAGAGCGGCGATGACACAACCTTGCTCAGCCGGCTCTTGGTTCGCAAGGCGCTGACGCGCTGCGAATAGATGACGCCCTCGCCGGGCCAGACCGCATCGACACCCTCGCGCGGCTTGAACACCGGCATGACCTCGGCCGGATCGACGCCCATCAGGAAGATGGCGTCGCTGTGATAGGTATCGGGCTTATCGCCAAAGCCCTTGGGCCGCTTGTCGACGACGGCCTGCAGCTGCTTGTGCGACACCGCGAGGACCTTAACGATCTCGTCGTCCAGCTTGAACGCCGACGGCAAGCCCTTCTCGATCTTTCCGGCAACCGCCGCCGCCCCGAGCTCGGACCGCACGATCGCATTGCCGCTCTGGATATACGTCGCGACGTTGCTGAAGCCGAGCTCCTCGAGGAAGAGCTTCAGCTTGGCCATCGGGACCTTGTTTTTGCCGCCGACGTTGATGCCGCGGATTAGGATGACGTAGGTGGTTGTTGTCACGTAGAGCGGTCCAGTGAGCGGTGGTGTCAGGCTTCAGATTTGGCTGGATCTGAGTCGTGTTCAATGGGGTTTCGAGCGCGCTGCTCAGGTCAGCCAGATAGGCGCCCATTGAACTGATGCGTCCGGAACCAATGGCTGATATGGAAGGCGTGACATGACACTAGTTGTTGCGCGCTCAAATAATGGTCGAATCGCTATTGCGGCTGACACGCTGCTATCGGAGCACGGTGGCGCACTGCCAATACGCTATGGCGCGCTAAAGTCAGTGTGCTTGCCCGGTAACGTCTGCGCTTCTTACAGCGGATCGCCGGAGTTAGCCGCAAGGTCCTTCTCCGAATATCTTGCTAAATATCCAAGGGGAACCAGTTACGGTCTGACCATAGATTTTTTCGAAAAATCGAGCAAGGACACCAACAACGATTACATAGTGGCCTTCGCGGACACAGGAAGACTTACAACCATACGCGATGGTCGACGTACAAGCGGTGTTGCGACCCTGCATTGGGTCGGTGACAAACGGGCCTTCGAGAGATTTCGCGAGCATGAGTTTCGTAAGAAACGACGGCAGCACCATGGGCGGGCAGTCAATGCTGTGCTATTTGCGGACGAAATGGAAGGGTCACCAGCGAGCGAGCTGTACTCCACGATGCGCGAAGTAGTGCTTGATCGCGACATTGATTCAGTTGGTGGTTTCGTGACGGTCTTAAGTAACCGGGATTTAGGTTTCCGCTTCTCCGTGTACAGCGACGTTCTCTTAGATTGGCCTGCGGGCCCAACTGGCGAATGCGATTTGCGAATGGAAGATACATTCGATCTTAATGCGTCGGGCGAGAATGAGCGCTTCTCAGTAAGCCAAGTGTCGCCTGGATATTACAATTGCAACTGCGTCGCATTCTATGTGCTAAAAGGGGGATTGTTGTATGTGCTGCAGCACTCGCGTGGTGGCGAGATGCAGTGCATTCAGGGCGTGCCACCAAGCCGAGTTGCGGACGCTATCGACGGCGCAATTGGTTTTCCGTTTGGCGCTCTCTCCCTGGTGATGTCATCGCGCCCGGATGGCGGATTCAAACCGCGAAGCCGACCGGAACAAGGTGTTCAGATAAGTCTGTTTTGCGAACTTAACACAATGCCGGTGCCTGCCAGTGGTACGGGGAGAGGTTCTGTCACCCCTTGACACCATCCCCCACCTCCGCCCATAACTCCGCACCTAAATCCGGAGCACATTTCGTGCAGAAGCTTATCGTAGTAGTGGGGCGCATCGAGCACGTGGGGTAAATCCCTGCGAGGGTCGATGCGCTCGTTCGAAGGTCCCTAACGGGGCCTTTTTTGTTGCCGAATTTCTGGCCGGAGCGGATAGCGAAGGCTGGAGCGTGAAAATGAACTGCCCCTCACCCGGCCGCTGCGCGGCCACCCTCTCCCGCAAGGGGAGCGGGAAGAGGGGAGGCGGTGAGGAAGGACTTTGAGAATGGCCGAGCAGATGACGGGCGCGGAGATGGTGATCCAGGCGCTGGTGGATAACGGGGTGGAGCACATCTTCGGCTATCCCGGCGGCGCGGCGTTGCCGATCTATGACGCGATGTTCCAGCAGGACAAGGTGCAGCACATCCTCGTCCGGCACGAGCAGGGCGCGACGCATATGGCGGAGGGCTATGCGCGCTCGACCGGCAAGGTCGGCGTGGTGCTGGTGACCTCGGGGCCGGGGGCGACCAATGCGGTCACCGGGCTGACCGATGCGCTGATGGACTCGATCCCCTTGGTCTGCATCACGGCGCAGGTGCCGACGACGCTGATCGGCTCGGATGCGTTCCAGGAATGCGACACGGTCGGCATCACCCGCTCCTGCACCAAGCACAATTACCTCGTAAAGAACGTCAACGACCTGCCGCGGGTCATGCATGAGGCGTTCCACATCGCCAACTCGGGTCGTCCGGGCCCGGTGCTGGTCGATATCCCGAAGGATGTGCAGTTCGCGCTCGGCATGTATCTGGGACCCGACGAGATCGGCGCGAGCCGGCACAAGAGCTATCACCCGGCGACGTCGGGCGACGCGCGCGCCATCGAGGCGGCGGTCGACATGATGCTGAAGGCCGAGCGGCCGATCTTCTATACCGGCGGCGGCATCATCAACTCGGGTCCGGAGGCGTCGGAGCGGCTGCGCGAACTGGCGGAGCTGACCGGCTTCCCGGTGACCTCGACGCTGATGGGGCTCGGGGCGTTTCCCGGCTCGAACCCGCAGTGGATGGGCATGCTGGGCATGCACGGCACCTACGAAGCCAACATGGCGATGCATGATTGCGACCTGATGATCTGCATCGGGGCGCGGTTCGACGACCGGATTACCGGGCGGATCGATGCGTTCTCGCCGGGCTCGACCCGCATCCATGTCGACATCGATCCGAGTTCGATCGGCAAGAACGTCCGCACCGACCTCTCGATCGTCGGCGACAGCGGGCTGGTGCTAGAGGAGATGGTGCGCATCTGGCGGACCAAGACCAACCAGCCGCGCACCGAGGCGATCGCGCCGTGGTGGGAACAGATCGAGGGGTGGCGGTCGCGGCATTCGCTGGGGTTCAAGAACTCCGACACGACGATCAAGCCGCAGCACGCGATCAAGCGGCTCTACGAGGCCACCAAGGGGCGCGATGTCTACATCACGACCGAGGTCGGCCAGCACCAGATGTGGGCGGCGCAGCATTTCCCGTTCGAGATGCCGAACCGCTGGATGACCTCCGGCGGGCTCGGGACGATGGGCTATGGCCTGCCGGCGGCAGTCGGCGTGCAGGTGGCGCATCCGGATGCGCTGGTCATCGACATCGCCGGCGAGGCGAGCGTGCAGATGACGATGCAGGAGATGTCGACCGCGGTGCAGTACGGGTTGCCGATCAAGGTGTTCATTCTCAACAACGAGCGGATGGGCATGGTGCGGCAGTGGCAGGACCTGCTGCATGGCGGGCGCTATGCACACTCCTATAGCGAGAGCCTGCCGGATTTCGTCAAGCTGGCGGAGGCTTACGGCGGGAAGGGCATCCGGTGCTCGGACCCCAAGCTGCTGGATGCGGCGATCCAGGAGATGCTGGACTACGACGGGCCGGTGCTGTTCGACTGCCTGGTCGAAAAGCACGAGAACTGCCTGCCGATGATCCCGTCGGGCAAGCCGCACAACGAGATGATTTTGCCCGATTTCGAGGACGATATCGGGGCGGTGATCGATGAGAAGGGTCGGCAGCTGGTTTGAGGCTGAGGCGCTGGAGCGTGTGGACCCCCGCCCCTGACCCCCAAACAGGGGGAGGGAGACGATGGAGCCGAAGGTTCGGTGGCGCGGGTCCTGAAGATCGATTGGGAGGGTCTCCCTCCCCCTTGCGGGGAGGGGACAGGGGTGGGGGTCAAAGCCCACCGGGTGAAGGACAGAACGATGAACGCACATTTGCAGCCGAGCGGTTCGGCTTATTTCCTCGCCGCGGAGACGCAGAAGCCGGAGCGGCATACGCTGTCGGTGCTGGTCGACAACGAGCCGGGCATTCTTGCCCGGGTGGTTGGGCTGTTCTCGGCGCGCGGGTACAATATCGACAGCCTCACGGTCTCGGAGACCGAGCACGAGAAGGGGCTGAGCCGCATCACGGTGGTTACGGTGGCGACGCCCAAGGTGCTGACGCAGATCAAGCTGCAGCTCGAGCGGCTGGTGCCGGTGCACAAGGTGCATGACCTCACCGCCGAGGGGAAGGCGCTGGAGCGGGAGCTGGCGCTGGTCAAGGTGGCGGGTTCGGGCGAGCACCGGGTGGAGACGCTGCGGCTCGCCGATGCGTTTCGGGCACAGGTGGTGGATGCGACGACCGAGAGCTTCGTGTTCGAGGTGACGGGCAAGCCATCGAAGATCGACAGCTTCATCGCGCTGATGGTGCCGCTCGGGCTGGTGGAAGTTGTGCGCACCGGGCTCGCCGCGATTTCGCGTGGGCCGGAGGGGATGTAAGACGGAGGGCCGGGAGCGATCCCGGCCTTTTCCTGAGGGGACTACCGAGTGTCGCTGGCTACCCACCCGTTCCGCGGGCCGCTGTTCATGGTGCTGGCGACCTGCTCGTACGTGATCAACGATACGATGATGAAGCTCGCGACGGTGGGGCTGCCGCCTTACGAGGTGCTGTTCCTGCGCGGCTGCGCCGGGCTGCTGTGGGGGCTGCCGCTGATGCTGGCGCTCGGCTATGGCCGGCAACTGCCGCTGGTGTTCGAGCGGCGGGTGCTGGCGCGCAATCTCGCCGAGATGGTGGCGATCCTCTGCTACGTGGTGGCGCTGGCCAACATGCCGATCGCCGACGCCTCGGCCCTCGGGCAGGTGACGCCGCTGCTGGTGCTGCTGGGGGCCTCGATTCTGTTCCGCGAGCGGATCGGCGGGGTGCGGATGGCGCTGATCGGGGCCGGATTCATCGGCGCGCTGATGGTGGCACAGCCGACGATGCAGGGGATCTCGACCTACGCGGTGCTGGCGCTTGCCAATGCGGTGCTCTGCGCGGTGCGTGACATTGCCGGGCGGCGGGTCGCGGCGGAGGTGCCGGGGATGATCGTCGCGATGTCGGCGATCGTCGTGGTGCTGATCGGGGCAGGGGTGGCGCATCTGGTCGCCGAGCAATGGGTAGCGCCGCAGCTGCACCACCTGCTGCTGCTCGCAGGGGCCGGGCTGTTCCTGATCTTCGGGCACTTCTTCATTTTCATGGCCTATCGCGTCGGCCCGACGGGCGTGGTGGCGCCGTTCTACTACTTCTTCACGTTCTGGGCGGTGCTCTCGGGGCTGGTGGTGTTCGGCCAGTTCCCCAACGCGCTGGCGATCAGCGGCATCGTGCTGGTGGTGGCGAGCGGGCTCGCGATCGTGCTGCTGGATGAGCGGAGGCGGCGGCTCGTGCCGGTGGCGTGATCGACGGCGCTGATCGGGTCTATCAAAACGTTCGATTGGCCGGAGGACGGCCGATGGGTTAAGCCTCGGGCGGGCTAAACCGGTGTTCGCAATGACTCATCTCAGCGTCAATCTCAATGCTGTCGCCATGCTGCGCAACCGGCGCAGCGTGCCGTGGCCGAGCGTCACCCGCATTGCGCGGATCGCGCTCGATGCGGGAGCGGACGGGATCACGGTGCATCCCAGGCCGGACGAGCGGCATATCCGGCGCACCGACGTGTTCGAGCTGGTGACGCTCCTGCGGCAGGATTATCCGGGCCGCGAGTTCAACATCGAGGGCTATCCGACCGAGGATTTCCTGACGCTGGTGGAGCGCGCGGCGCCCGACCAGGTGACGTTCGTGCCGGACGATCCGCTGCAGGCGACGTCGGACCATGGCTGGAATATCGAGGCCAACAAGGCTGTGCTGATACCGGCCATCGAGCGGATGCGGCAGGCAGGGGTGCGGGTGTCGCTGTTCATCAACGCCGATCCGGCGGCGCCGGCGGCGGCGGTCAACGTCGGGGCGGATCGGGTGGAGCTTTACACCGGCCCCTATGGCGGGGCGATGAAGCCGGAGGTGCAGGCGGTGCATCTCAGGGCGCTCAGGGAGACCGCGGATGCAGCGCGGGAGGCCGGGCACAATGCGCGGCCGGGGCAGGGCGGGCTCCTCGTCAATGCCGGGCACGACCTCAACCTCGTCAACCTGCCGCCGCTGAAGCAGGCGATCCCGGACCTGGCGGAAGTGTCGATCGGCCACGCGATCACGGCCGATGCGCTGATCTACGGGATGGCCGAGACGGTGCTGCGCTACAAGGCGGCGTGCGCCTGAGGGGCTCGAGGCTGCTGGAGGCGACCGCGGAAGGTGAAGGTGTGATCCTCGCAGAGGCGGGCCCGGTAGGAGAACGCCTTGCCCTCGACGGTTTGCAGTTTTAGGTCGACGACGCACTCGTCGGCGCCGTCCTCGAGCAGGAACTGCATCTTGCCTTTCGGCGCGATGGTCTTGCCCTGCAGCCGCTCGCTGCCCCGGTTCTTGCTTCCCGCGATCTGGATGTAGAGTTCGCTGACGGAAAGCGACCCGGCGTTCTTGAAGAGAATTCTGAGCGGTGGGCCCGCCAGGGCACAGGATATCAGCAGCGCCAGCACCAGCATCGTAGTGACGAAGAGTTTCACTATCGCGGTCCCCCCAAGTACTTAGGGCAGCATCGCCGCGAACGGCGCGCGGTGCAATCGGGACCGCCGGTTGAGGTGAACGTCGGCGCCAAACTGCGTTTCCGCTCATGGGTTAACAGGCAACGCGTGGTGCGCGGGCAAATCCTACTTAACTACGGTCATCGGTGCTCATATCGCTGCAACCGTGGATGGACCAGTTTGGGGGCCTTCCAGAAATCGGGTGGGTTGCCATATGGCTTTGAGTGCAGTTGCGTATGAGCAGGCGATGGCCGATCCGATCAACGAAGCGCTGGTGCTCTATACCGGTTTCGGCTCCTCGCCGTTTCCGCGGGCCAAGACGCCGCACCTGGTGCAGCGCTTCGGGGCAGCCGAAGGGGCCGAACTCAAGCAGCGGATCCTCAGCCTGCTCGACGAACTGCAGCAGCCGGTCGAGGACGGCGAGAAGCGCACGAAGAAGAGCCTCACCGAGCGCGCCATCGATCAGCTGCTGCCCAAGCACCCGGAACTCGATGAATCGGGCCTCAGGGCCCTCGCCTGGACCTATTCGTTCGGCTTGCGCTGATTCAGCAACGGTTCGTTCGCGTTTCGCGAACGGTGCATTTCCCACCGCAGCGAAGGGTCTCCGCTAGCGTCGTGCCTGCCACACGGCGCTGAAAGGGCGGGACCAGCTTAACTTACAATGTTGAAACCGCACGCACACGGGTGTGACCGGGTTTGGATTCTGTGCCCCCGCGCCAAATTGGTGCCTACTTGCGGCGCACCGTATAGGGCACTTATTTGCAGCTAGTAACATTTTTATACTGGAGTGCAGCAAATGTCCAAACCCAAGATCGCAGTGATCATCAGCTCGATTCGTCCCACCCGTTTCGGCGACAAGCCGGCCAAATGGATCGCTGACCATGCCGCCGCCCGCGGCGACTTCGATGTCGAGATCGTCGACCTCAAGGACTACCCGCTTCCGCTGTTCGACGCCGCTGCATCCGACTTCTGGATGCCGACCCCGAACGAGGTCGCAGCGAAGTGGCAGGCCAAGCTCAGCGAGTTCGACGGCTACATCATCGTCACCGCCGAGTATAACCGTTCGGTCACCGGTGCGCTGAAGAACGCCATCGACTGGGCCTACAAGCCGTTCATCAAGAAGGCCGTGGCCTTCGTCGGCTACGGTTCGGTGGGCGGCGCCCGGGCCGTCGAGCACCTGCGCAACATCATGGTCGAACTGCAGGCCGTTCCGGTCCGCCAAGCCGTCCATATCGGGGGTTCGGATTTCATCCCGATCATGATGGGCCAGAAGAGCTGGGACGACACCAAGGGCAATTTCGACATGTTCGTGCCCGACCTGCTCGACAACCTGGCGTGGTGGACCAACGCCACCCGGGCCGCCCGTCAGGCCGACGCGGCCGCCGCGGCGACCAAGGCCGCGTAAGGGCCATCCGGGCTGAGATCCCGGGGGCTCCTCCTTTCGCCCCCGGTTGGGGACGGCGCTTCACATGGCGCCGTCCCCTTTTTTTTGAGTCTTGCCGGGCCGGAGGTGATGCAACCGGTAGGAGGGCTTCGTGTTGAGTGCAGGCGCTGTTGGGTGTAGACACCGCGTGCCCGCTATCGGAGCTCTTTATGCCATCCGCGAACAACGTCGCCCCACATGCCGGCGCCGCGATCCCCGAAAATGAGGAACTGAACAAGGGCCTGCCGGTCCTCGTCATGGGAGCGATCGGGGTCGTCTATGGTGACATCGGTACGAGCCCGCTCTACGCTTTCCGCGAGGCGCTGCACGTGTCGACCACGGCAGGTGCGCCGGCCAACGACGCGACCGTGCTCGGCTTGCTGTCGCTGATCGTCTGGACGCTGATCATCCTCGTGACCGGCAAGTATATCGGCATCGTGCTGAGGGCCGACAACAAGGGCGAGGGCGGCACGCTGTCATTGATGGCGCTGGCGCAGGCAAGCTTCAAGAACCGGCCGACCTGGGTCCTAGTGCTCGGCGTGATGGGGGCGGCGCTGTTCTACGGCGACGCCATGATCACGCCGGCAATCTCGGTGCTTTCGGCCATCGAGGGCGTACAGGTCGTGGCGCCCAATCTGGGCCGCTGGATCATCCCGATGACCATCGTGGTGATCATCGGGCTGTTCGCGGCGCAACGGTTCGGCACCAGCGGGGTTGCCGCGGTATTCGGGCCGGTCACGGCCGTGTGGTTCCTCGCGCTGGGCTATTTCGGGCTGATGAGAATCATCGAGGACCCTGGCGTACTGGCGGCGATCAACCCGATATACGGCGTCAATTTCATCGGCACGCATACCGGAATTGCGGCCGCGACCTTCGGGGCGGTGTTTCTCGCGGTGACGGGCGCCGAGGCGCTCTATGCGGATCTGGGGCATTTCGGGCGCAAGCCCATCGTCATTGCCTGGTTTGCGCTGGTGTTCCCCTGCCTGTTGCTCAACTATTTCGGCCAGGGCGCCTATGTGATGGAACACGGCGAGGCGGTTGCGAATCCGTTCTTCCAGATGATCCCGGACTGGGCGCAGGTGCCTATGGTGATACTGGCAACAATGGCGACGGTGATCGCCAGCCAGGCCGTGATCACCGGGGCCTTTTCGCTGACGCGGCAGGCCGTGCAACTCAACATCCTGCCGCGCATGACGGTGCTGCACACTTCGGCGACCCAGCCGGGGCAGATCTACATGCCGCTGGTCAACGGGCTGCTCCTGATAGCGGTGGTCCTGCTGGTGCTGGGTTTCGGCAGTTCCAGCCATCTGGGGGCCGCCTATGGCATCGCGGTCACCGGCGAGATGCTGGTCACCATCGGGCTGATGGTGGTCGTCATGTACCGCATCTGGCACTGGCACGTGTCGGTGATCGCCCTCGTCGTGGTTCCGATCTTCATCATCGAGGCAATCTTCTTTTCCTCGAACGCCGCCAAATTCTTCCAGGGCGGCTGGGTGCCGGTGATGGTGGCGTTGACGATCGCGGCGACGATCGCGGTGTGGATCGTCGGGCGCAACCGGCTCGCCGCCAAGACGCGTCGCGACGAGGTGCCGCTGAGTTTCCTCGTCGAGAACCTCTCCAAGAAGAAGCCGACGATCGTGCCGGGAACGGCAGTGTTCCTCACCTCCGACATCGAGGGCGCGCCGACGGCGCTGCTACACAGTCTCAAGCACTACAAGGTGCTGCACGAGCACAATGTGATCCTGACCGTAGTCACCTCGTCGGCCCCGCGTGTCTCGGACGACGAGAAGGTGACCATCGATGCCTATAACGACCTGTTCTATCGGGTGGTGGTGACGTTCGGTTACATGGAGACGCCGAATATTCCTAAGGCGCTGGCGCTGGCGCGGAAACTGGGCTGGAAGTTCGACATCATGAGTACGTCGTTCTTCCTGTCGCGACGCTCGCTGAAGCCATCCCCGAAGGGGGGCATGCCGTTGTTCCTCGACCGCATCTTCATTGCGCTGGCCCGCAACGCTACTGACGCGACGGAATACTTCCATATTCCAACCGGCCGCGTAGTTGAAATCGGCACGCAGGTAGTGATCTAGTCCGCCCGGGAAAGCCCGGGGGCGCGAGACTGCTGCATTCCAGTGACATCGAGGGGGCCGCATGAGCCGGCCGCATATCCTGATCGTCGGCGGGGCCGGGGTGTTTGGCTCGCGGCTGGCGCGGTTGCTGGCGCGGCGGCAGGCGTTTCGGGTGAGCCTTGGGGGACGGACCGAGTCCCGCGTGCTGGCGCTGCAGCGGGAGTTGCGGCTGATCGACGAGCAGGGCGAGTTCGGCTTCGTGATGATCGATCGCGACCGGATCGGCGCCGAGCGGCTCAAGGAAATCGCCTGTGCGGTGGTGGTGGATTGCTCAGGGCCGTTCCAGCTCAGCGGCACGCACCTGATCGAGGCCGCCATCGGGGCGCGCTGCCACTATGTCGATATCGCCGATTCGCGGGCCTTCGTGGCCGGCGTGCCGAAGTTCGACAGCGCGGCGCGGGCGGTGGCGATCTCGGTGATCTCGGGGGCGAGCTCGACGCCGGCGCTGACCCACGCGGTGCTCGATACCATCACCAGCGCCTGGCTGTCGGTCGACAGCATCGATATCGCGATCGTCCCGGGCAACAGGACGCCGAAGGGGCGCTCGGTGATCGAGGGAATCCTGAGCTGGGTGGGGCAGCGGGTGCGGGTGTTCCGCGATGCCGGCTGGGAGCAGGGGCGCGGCTGGAGCGGCGGGCGATGGGTCGCTATCGAGGGCTTGCCTAAACGGTGGGCGATGCTGGTGGACGTGCCCGATCTGGACCTTATCCCGGCGCGCTTTTCCCCGCGCGTGCGGGCCGGGTTCGATGCCGGGATGGAGCTGCCGATGCTCAACTGGCTGATCGGGCTCGCGGCCGCGCCGGTGCGCTGGGGCCTGCTGAAATCGGCGCGGACGTTTGCGGGGCTGGGGACGCGGATCGCACTGTCGCTGGACCGGTTCGGGACGGCAGATGGCGGGATGCTGGTCGAGGCCGCCGGGCAGGACGCGCGCGGCGAGCCGCGGGTGGTGCGCTGGTCCCTGAGGGCGGCCGAGGGCGACGGGCCATATGTGCCGGTCGCGCCCGCGGCGGCGGTGATCGAGATGCTGACCATCGGGCATGGGCTTCGCGGCGGGGCGCGGTCGGCAGCGGGCGTGGTGACGCTCGAGCAGATCAAGCCCTGGTTCGAAGGGCGGGCCATCGAGACCAAGCTGATGGCGTTCCGGGGCGAGAAGCCGCTCTACCGGCGCGTCATGGGCGATGGTTTCGAGCGGTTGCCGGAGGTGACGCGGCGGCTGCATCGCGGGCGGCCCGCGGTGATCGCCGAAGGCGAGGCGGTGGTGGCGCCGGCGGAGAACGCCATCGGGCGATTCATCGCGCGGCGGCTCGGCGTGCCCGTGGTCGAGGGGCGCGTGCCGGTGCGGGTGGTGATCGAGAGCCGGGAGGGCAGGGAGCACTGGACCCGGTTCTTCGCCGACAAGCCGATGCGCTCGGTGATGAGCGTGGCCCCGAACGGTCTGATCGAGGAGAGTTTTGGCCCCGTGGCGATCCGGATGCGGCTGGTGCCGCGGGGCGATGGGCTCGACATGGTGCGGGTGTCGGGACGGCTATGGGGCGTGCCGCTGCCGGGCTTCCTCTTGCCGAAGATAAAGGCCGAGGAGCGGATGGACGAGGGCGGGCGCCACCGGTTCGACGTCGAGATCGGGCTGCCGCTGCTGGGGCGGCTGGTGGCATATCGCGGGTATCTGGTGCTCTAGAGCGCGGGGGCCGATTCGCGTTTGCCGTAGGCGCGGAGGAAGGTCTTCACGCCGTTGCGGGCGGCTTTCTCGAGCTGGGCGTCGCTGACGATCTCGCCCGGCCCGTTGGGGAGGTCGGCGCCGATCAGCGCCATGAACTGGCGGGCAGCGAGGTCGGGGTCGTCGAGCTCGATGTCGCCGGCGCGGGCGAGGCGGGCGAAGCGGGCAGAAATGGCGGGCCAGTTCTTGCCGGGGCCGTAGTCCTTCCAGGTCTCGAACAGCTCCGGATAGCGGCTGCCCTCGTTCTCGATGAGCTTGCGGAGCGCGCGGGAGTTATCGTCGCAGAGGCAGTTGCGGGTCAGCCGGACGGCGAATTCGACGAGTTCGCGACCGATGTCCTCTGGCTGGTCGGGAAAGGTGGCGAGGGTCGCGGCCATGCGGGCGCTGCCCTGCTCGGTGATGCCGCGCACCACTTCGGCGAACAGTTTCTCCTTGTCGCCGATCTGATTGTAGATGGTCTGGCGGGAGACGCTGGCCTCCTCGGCGATAGCGTCGATGCTGGCGCCGATGTAGCCGTCGCGCACGAATACCGCAGTAGCGGCAGCGATGATGGCGCACCGCTTGTTGTAGTTGCCCTTCTGCACGGCAGGGCTGCGCACAAGGTCGTGGCTGATCTCCATGCGATGGAGGATAAAGGCTCTTGACGATTTGGACAAGAGCGTCCAAAAGTCATTTTGACACGTGTGTCCATTTTTGTGGACGACATTGTCACATTAGCGGCAGCAAAGCCGGGTAGAACCGGTCGGGATGAAACGACGCGCGGGGGTGATACGCGCACGCAGCTCGACCGACGGCAGGCAGTCCAGGCGGACTGACCGGTCATCTACCTATCCATTTAATCAGGCAGTTTGGGATCCACTGCTATGAACATGACAATATTGAAAACGGCCATCGTACTCGGCCTGCTGTCGGTGATCGGCCCTGTCGCCATCGACATGTACCTTCCAGCCCTGCCGGATATCGGCAACCACCTGACCGCCACGACGGCGCAGGTGCAGTTGAGCCTCATGGCATTCATGGCCGCGATTGCGGTCTGCCAGTTGTTCTATGGCCCGATCAGCGACATGGTGGGGCGCAAGCCGCCGCTCTATTTCGGCATCGCGCTGTTCATCGCGGGCTCGATCGCCTGTGCAGTTTCGCCCTCGATCGAGTGGCTGATCGTGGCGCGGTTCATCCAGGGCGTGGGCGCATGTGCGTCGATGTCGCTGCCGCGCGCCATCGTGCGCGACAACTTCACCGGGGCGGAGGCGGCGCAGCTGTTCAGCCTCTTGATGCTGGTGTTCTCGATCTCGCCGATTCTCGCGCCGCTTTCGGGCAGCATCGTCATCGCCTTCGGCGACTGGCGGCTGCTGTTCTGGGTGATGACGGCGGTGGGCGTGCTCGGGCTAATCCTGGCGGTGGTCGGGCTCAAGGAGACGCGGCCAAAGCACCTGCGGACCGAGAGCAGCATCGGCGGGGCGATCCGCGGCTACGGCACGCTGCTGATGGACATGAACTTCGTCGGCCTGTCGCTGATCGGCGCCTTCGGCATGTCGAGCTTCATGGCGTTCCTCGGCAACTCGAGCTTCGTCTATATTGAGCACTATGGCCTCAACCCGACGCAATATAGCCTCGCCTTCTCGGTCAACGCCATCTCGTTCTTCGCCGTGTCGCAGTCAACCGGCTACATGGTGAAGCGCTTCGGGCTGCAGCGCGTGGTGCGCTGGGCGGTCGCCGGCTTTACCTCCTCGATGCTGCTGCTGGCGGCGATCTTCTTTGCCGGCATCGATAGCATGTGGGTGCTCTCGGGCCTGATGTTCGTCGCCTTCGGGTTCCTCGGGCTGGTGCTGCCGACTACGGCGGTGCTGGCGATGGAGGAGCACGGCGAGTTCGCCGGCACGGCCTCGGCGCTGATGGGGACGATCCAGATGGTGCTGGCGGCCGGCATCATGGGCGTCGTCGGCGCGTTCCAGGACGGCACGGCGATCCCCATGGTCGCGGCCTTCGCGATCTGTGCGATCGCGGCGTTCGTGCTGACGCAGGTGACGATCCGGACCACGGTGACGCCGGTGATCGGGGCGCCGGCGGAATAACAGTTATCCCATGCAGGGTGATGGGCGCGGGGGGAGACTTCCGCGCCTGTTTTTTTGGATGATGGGCGGGACGGTGGCTCCGCACCCCACCCTTGGTCCCGCCCCACAAGGGGGGAGACGCAAGAACCGAGACGGCACAGCGATCGCCTCCCTCCCCCTGTGGGGCGGGATCGAGGGTGGGGGGCCCCACGCTGCGAGACTAATGAGGCCGTTCAGCCCTTGGGAACGTCCGGGCAGACATAGGGCACTGTCGCCGTCACGTATTTCTCCTCGACCGCATCGCTGCCGAGCTTGAGGCTCAGGACCAGTTCGGCATCGGTGAGGGAGACGATATCGGCGTTGATCTCCGTCCCGTCCTCGTTCCATTTCAGGGCGGTGTCGGAGGTGAGTTCCCAAGGGGAGAGCCGGTGGGTTTCCCAGCAGGAATCCTGCACCAGCGTGCCGTCGGAGAGGAATATTTTCATGACGCCGGGCAGGTCACCGTCCGCCTTGGTCCACACCCGATCGACGAGGCCCGACTTCGAGGTCTTGGCGTCGGTGGGAAACTCGGTCGCCGTGTCTTCGGCGAAGGCGGGGAGGCAGGTGGCGGTGCCGACGCCCCAAAGGGCGAGCAAGGCGAAAAGTGCGGCTTTGCTGGTCATTCGGCGTCTATCTCCCGTGGTGAACCGAACATGGGTGCGAGCCGATCGCGGCACAAGAGCGGCGCGGCGACTGCAATGGAAACCGGATCATTATCGCGGGAAGATGAACGGCCGATGAGCGGACTCACCGGCCGTATCGGGTGCTACGACTGACGGATCCCGAGCACGCGATCCTTGTCGCGGATGCGGTTGCGGGCCTGCTTCGGCCAGAGCTGGTAGGCGTCGCCGCCGCCCTCGAGGATATGGCGGGCGTGCACTGGCCAGTTGGGGTCCTCGAGTGCGGTGCGGGCGAGGGCGACGAGGTCGGCGTCGCCTTCGGCGACGATCCGTTCGGCGTCTTCGGGCGTGTCGATCACGCCGACGGCCATGGTGGCGATGCCGGCCTCGCGGACGGCCCTCGCGAGGGACACCTGGTAGAGCGGCGCGGCCTTCAGGGCGTAGCCGTCGAAGCCGCCGGAGGAGCAATCGATGAGGTCGACGCCACGGGCCTTGAGCTCACGGGCGAAGACGATCGAGTCCTCGACGCTCCAGCCGCCGGGGCTGCCGTCGGTGGCGGAGATGCGGATGAAGAGCGGCTTGTGTTCCGGCCAGACGGCGCGCATCGCCTCGGTGACCTCGAGGCCGAAGCGCATGCGGTTCTCGCGGCTGCCGCCATATTCGTCGGTGCGGTGGTTGGCGAGGGGCGAGAGGAACTGGCTGATCAGGTAGCCATGGGCGCCGTGAATCTCGACCACGTCGTAGCCGGCTTCGTCGGCACGGCGGGTGGCATCGGCGAAGCCCTTGATGGTGCGTGCGATCCCGGCTTTGTCGAGCTCGGTGGGAAGCTGGTAGATCGGATTGTCGGCGTGGCGCTCGGCGCTGGGGGCGACGGGCACCCAGGTCTCGTAGGCGTATTCGGCCTTCTCGGCGTCGGTCTCGTTGAAGCCGCCGCGCCACCAGATCGGGGTGGCGGCCTTGCGCCCGGCATGGCCGAGCTGGATGCCCGCCGCGGCGCCTTCGGCCTTGAGGAATTTCGCGATGTGGGCGAGCGGGGCGATCTGCTCGTCGTTCCACAAGCCGAGGTCGCCGTAGGAAATACGGCCCTCGGGGAGGACGCCGGTGGCCTCGACGATGACGAGGCCGAAGCCGCCGAGCGCGAAGCGGCCCAGATGCACGAAGTGCCAGTCATTGGCGAGCCCGTGCTGGGCGGAATACTGGCACATCGGGGAGATGACCGTGCGGTTGCGCAGGGTGAGCCCACGCAGGGTGAGCGGCGAGAAAAGCTGTGACATGGTGGTCTTGCTGCAGAGGGAAAGGCCAGTGATGTTGCACGGCGCTGCTTCATCGGCAAGTGCCGATGATCACCATCTCGTGTTCGTGGAACGAAGGCTCGAAGGTACCGTTCCACGCGCGAGGGCGAACGGAGACCGATCATGAAACTCGCTGTTATTGCCGCCGTCTCGACGATGGCGCTGATGTCGTCGGGCGTCGTAGCGCAGGAAGCAACGACAAGCGCAGCGCCGGACTCTGCGGTGTTGACCGGTGAGGCCGCCTTTGGCGACTACACCAAGGATGCGCCGGGCGTGAGACGCCTGATCAAGCCGAGCGACCTTGTGCCGCCCGGTGTCACCCAATCCGCTTCGAATGCGCCCGGCACCGTGCCGATGCCCCAGGGGGCGATGCCCCAGGTGCCGTCGGGGTTCAACGTTGAGATGGTGGTTTCGGGGCTGACCAATCCGCGCGCCATCCGCTTTGCGCCCAATGGCGATTTGTTCCTCGCCAACTCCGAAGCCGGCGAGGTACGGGTCTATCGCTTCGCCAATGGCGGGGCCAAGCCAAGCGAGGAGAGCGTGTATGCCACCGGGCTCATGCAGCCCTACGGCATCGCGTTCTACCCGGCGGCCAATCCCCAATGGGTCTATGTCGCCGAGAGCAACGGGCTGAAGCGCTTCGCCTACAAGGCCGGGGACTTGAAGTCGACTGCAGCGCCAGAGACGCTGTTCGACAACATCAACCCGGATCACCACTGGACCCGCGACGTGGTGTTCTCGCCCGACGGCAAGACCATGTACTACTCGGTCGGTTCGGGCTCCAATGTCGGTGACGGCACCATGCAGCGTACGCCCGAGGGCGGGCTCGATGCATGGATTTCGGGGCATCCGCTCGGCGTTGCCTGGGGCGAGGAAGAGCGCCGCGCCGCGGTGCTGGCCTACGATCCGGACGGCAAGAACGAACGGTATTTCGCAACCGGGCTGCGCAACTGCGCCGGCATGACGCTGCAGGAGCAGACCGGCGACGTGTGGTGCGTGGTCAACGAGCGCGACGAACTCGGCGACAACGTGCCGTTCGACTATGCGACGTCGGTGAAGGACGGGGCGTTCTATGGCTGGCCCTGGTTCTATATCGGCGACAACCCGGACCCGCGCTGGACCGATACGCCGCGCGACGACCTGAAGGGCAAGATCACGATACCCGACGTGCTGTTCCAGACGCACTCGGCGCCGCTCAACATCACGTTCTACAACTCGGATGCGTGGGGCCCTGACTACAAGGGCGATGCATTTGTCGGCATGCACGGTTCGTGGAACCGCAATTCGCGCACCGGCTACAAGGTCGTGAAGCTCGATTTCGACAGTTCCGGCAAGCCGACCGGTGAGTATGACGACTTCGCCACTGGGTTCGTGATCGATCCCGCCAATGTCTGGGGCCGCCCGGTTGGCGTGGCCGTGGCGCCGGATGGCTCGCTGTTCTTCTCCGAGGACGGCAGCGGCACGGTGTGGCGCGTGAGCAAAGCAGCGCAGTAGTCCGACAGCCAGACTGCGTTGAGAACGCTCGCGCCGGGACGGCGCGGGCGTTCCTGCTGACGGGACCGGCTCCGTTCAGTCCGTCACGGTGTATTCGGTGATGCCACCGGCGGCGACGTCGAGGCGCTGCCGGGCTTCGCCGACTCCAAATGCGCCTGCATCCACATCCCAGCAGCCGGCCGAAACGGTGAAGCTATGCGATTGCCCGGGTCCGATCACGATGTCCTCGGGCAGGCGGTCGAAGCCGTAGGTGGATGCCGAGCACTCCGAGATGGTGACGACATCGATATTGCCGCCGGCGCCGTTGATCACGGTGAGCGTGCCGGTAGGCTCGCCCGGACGCACCAGCTCGCCGCCGGTGATCAAGGAGTCGGCACTGCAGCCGGCGAGCGCAGCAAGACAAACGGCGGCAGCCATCCCGCGATAGACTGAAATCATCGTCTCCCCCAATGACGAATGAGGGCGCCGCTCACCCCTCAACGGTCAATTGCTAGCAGAGAGAAACAGACTGCTCAATCATTCGGCCGCGTGGGGACGGCGATGACCGGAGACTTCCACGCCGACATCTCGATGCAGGGTCAGTAACTGGAGGGAACAGAGGACGATGACCGCACCCATCAACAAGTAGGCGACCTGGAAGTCGATCGGCGCCAGCGCGGGGGCGCCCCGCCACATCTGGCTGAGATTGAGGACCCCGGCGGCGACAGCGACGCCGAACACCATCGAAAGCTGCTGCGACATGCTGGAGATCGTCGTCGCGGAACTGCGCTGCTGGGCGTCCACATCGGCGAAGGCGAGGGTGGCGAGCGCGGTGAACTGCATGGAGCGGGTGGCGCCGGCGATGAAGAGGATCGCCGCGGTCAGGAGGTAGGGCGCCTGGGGCGAAACGAGGCCGCATAGCGCTACCGAGATGCCGGCGACGACGCCGTTGATGGTGAGGATGTTGCGGAAGCCGAAGCGCCGGAGCGTCGGCGTGGTGATCGACTTGATGGCGAGGTTGCCGAAGAAATAGATCACCACCAGCCCGCCGGCCGAGAGCGCATCCATGCCATAGGCCACTTGGAACATCAGCGGCAGGAGGAAGGGCGTGGCGTTGATCGCCGTCCTCAGGATCGCCCCGGCTTTGGCGTCGGTCGCCGCGAAGGTGGTGATCTTCAGGGTGCGGAGGTCGATGAGCGGATGCTTGACGCGCAGCAGCCAAATTACGGCGGCGGCACCGGCGACGAGACCGGCGGCGATCAGGGCCGTGGCTATCCAGGCCGGCAGCGCGCCCTGGACGAGGGCATCGAAGCCATAGAGCAGGCAGCCGAGGGTGATGCCGGTCAGCACGAACCCCGGCGCGTCGAACGGCCGGTGGACGAATTCGGTGTCCTTGGGGACGATGGCATAGACAAGCGCAAGGCCGAGAATGCCGAGCGGAATGTTGATCCAGAAGTTCCAGCGCCAGGAAATGTACTCGGTGATGAACCCGCCGAGCGCCGGGCCGATCACCGGGGCGAACAGGGCGGGCCAGATGGTGAGGCCGATCGCAGGCACGATCTCCGACTTCTTGGCCGTCCGCAGCACGATGATGCGGCCGACCGGGAACAGCACCGCACTGCCGGCTCCCTGCAAAGCGCGAGCGACGGCGAACTGGCCGAGATCCTGCGCCATGCCGCAGGCGATCGAGGTGATGGTGAAAACAGCGATCGCCGAGAGGAACACGCGCCGTGCACCGAAGCGGTCCGACAGCCATGCCGCGGCGGGGATGCAGATCGCCACCGCCAGCATGTAGATCGTGACGCCGAGGCTCATGTCGAGCGTGCCGACCCCGAAATCGCGCGCCATCTGGGGCAGCGCGGTGACGATGATCACCCCGTCGAGGAATTGCATGAACAGGGTGGCAGCCACCACGAGGGCGACGTTGCGGGCGTGTGGGCTGAGGGGCGTGGACATCGTGCGGGGCAAATGATGAGGAGGCTAGCCATATACTGTCGGCCGCGCCAGCACTATGGGCGATTGGGATGATGCTGACAAAAACCGGCGGGGCCGGCGGGTAGGGTGATCACAACGACGGACGAGCCGTCGGCAACCAGAGGAGAAGAGCATGACCGAGACAGCAATGACCCCGGCCTTCCGCGGCCTCTCTACCGTCGCCTATACCTCGAACGACCATGACGCCGCCAAGGCCTGGTTCGCCAGGCTGCTGGGTGTTGCGCCGTACTTTGACAATCCCGGCTATGCCGAGTTCCGCATTGGCGACTACCAGTACGAACTGGGGCTGCTCGACGGCAAGTATGCCGGGTACCTCGGTGGCGAGGTGGTGCCGGCCGATGGCCGAGCCGGAGCGATCGCCTACTGGCACGTCGACGATGTGCAGGCGATGATCGACTACGCGGTGTCGCTGGGGGCGAAGCTGCATCAACCGCCGCGCGAGTTCCAGCCGGGGAGCAGATTCGTCGGGGCGACGGTGATCGATCCGTTCGGGAACATGCTGGGGTTCATGTACAACCCGCATTATCTTGAGGTGTTGGAAGGGCGGTGAGGGGGGCGGTTGCAGATGGCAGCCACTGCTCCCCCCGCTCGGTGTCATTCCGGCGAAGGCCGGAATGTGGATTCTCGTTTGAAGTGCAACAGTTGGTCTAAGAAGGCTTCGGCCGGGGTACGCCAGTCAAGGCATTTTCTGGGGGTGTTGTTGTAGGCG
>NZ_JAQGJL010000089.1 GCF_028290645.1 Devosia sp.
CGCACGGTCAAGGCGCTGGCCATGGTCGCCGAAGTCGTGCATGGCACGCCATATCGGTTCAGCGACCCGGCTCGGTTCTCGCTCGCGCACGGCGGCAAGGACGGGCATCCGTTCCCGGTGCCGCTCAAGGTCTATGACGAGACTATCCGCGTGCTGAAATCGGCGGTCGGCAAGGCCCGGCTGGGACGCGACGAGGAACTCGACGCGATCAAGCGGCTCGACCGGCAGGCGCGCCAGCTCGAGGCCCGGGCGACGGGGCCGGGTTTTCACGAGTTCATCGCCGAAGAGCGGCGGCGGGCGCCGGAATATGGCGGGCGGACGGTGATGGACGACGCGCCGAACGCGTATCTGCGGGCGAAGATGCGGGTGTGACCCGGACGCCCATGAAGTAGCCCGGTATTGGCTTCCGCGGGCTGGAGTGCCGATAAACAATCTCGTTTACAATAGTGCCGTCATGCCAGTTTACGGGCTGCCCTGTCACGTGCCAGTTTGCGAACAACGTGGCGGGGAAGTCTCATTTATGGATCTGGTAATCGTCGTCGCCGGCGCGATTGTTGCCGTTGCTTTCGGTCGCAAGCTTTCCGCCATCAGCTCGCGTATAGAGCAGATCGAGGCGAGGTTGGCGAAACCTTCTCCACTCCCGGCGGAAGCACCGGCAAGGACCGGAGTGGAAGCAACCGTCGGCGCCCCGGCCGCGTCGATCCTGACCGAGGCGGCGATACCTCCTGCAATAACCCCAAGCGCGCCCTTGGCCACCGCCGAACCCGACGCGGCAGCCACTGCCGAGGAACTTCTCGAAGAGTCGCAGGCAATCAGCGAGCCGGAGCCGCCGCCGCCCGGATGGGGCGATGGCGCCGCGCCGCCGCCACCGGTTCGCCACGACATCGATTGGGAAAGGACGCTCGGCGTTCGGCTGCCGGTGTGGGGCGGCGCCATCATGCTCCTCATCGCCGGATTTTTCCTCGTGAACTGGGCGCTCGAGTCCGGGGCCAGCCTGCTCACGCCGACGGTACGTGTCGCCCTGTGCGCTCTCGCTGCTTTTGGCCTGCTGGGGGCCGCCTATGTCGTCAAGGCGAGGCGCATCGCCAACGGTGAACGCATCGCCTCCGCCCTTGCGACAGCCGCGATAGCTGTGGCGTACGGAACGATGTTCCTCGCGGCCAGTATCTTTCACCTCGTTCCCGGCGTCATCGCGCTGGCCGGGGCGGTTCTCGTAACGGTTGCGGCGATCGTCATAGCGACCCAGTTCGGTCAACGGGTCATGCTCGTAGGATTGCTTGGCGGCTATCTCTCGCCATTCTTCGTGTGGTCGGTCGGGACCTCCAGCGGCATGATCCCGACCTACGTGACGGTCCTGTTGACGGCGTCGGTGTTTGCCATCCGCTGGAATGGCTGGTGGGGCCAGGTGGTCCCCGCGGTAATTGCCCCGGCGCTCTGGGCCCTCGGCCTGGTCTTCTCCACCGACCCGGTAGCGCTGGCTGTGTTCTACCTGCTACTTGCGCTGGCGCCCGCAATTGTGGCGCTGGCGCCGCTTCGCGATGACGCGAGCGCCTGGCAGGACCGTGTGCGTCTCGTCACCCTTGGCGTGTACGTGGCTGCCGTTTGCCTGGCGCTGGGCACCATTGTTCACCAGTTTCACCTGGTGTTCCTTGCGGCAATGACCGGGCTTGGCCTTGGCGGCGGCCTGCTGATCGCCCGGTACGGCGCCAGCTTCCGCGCGGCCTGGTTCGCTACCCTGAGCGCCGGACTGGTTGTCCAACTCGCCTGGCGCGAACCGGACGGCGTGGCGTTCCTGGGGTTTGCGGCGCTCTTCGCCGTAACCCATCTGGGAGCGCTGGTGATCCAGTTCCGCGCCGGTGCCGATCCGGCAAGGCGCTCGTTCGAACTGGCCGGGCTGTCGGCGCTGCTGTTCGTCATCCTGCTCGTCAAGCTCGATGGCTGGATGGGGGCACGGGACGTGCCGTATCTGTGGGCCGCCATCGCCTTTGTCATTTCGGCAGGGTTCGGCTGGCTCGCCCTGCGGACACACAAGGCGGCGCGCGAGCCGGACCCTGCGGCGGGCTTTGCTGTCGGCTGCAGCGCCTTGCTGTCGCTGGGCCTCGGTCTCGTCCTCGATCCCGGCCTCTATGCCCTCGCGGCCGCGGTGCAGGCCTTTGGCCTGTCGCTCCTCTATCTCAAGTTCCGCGTGCCGGCGATCAAGGCGATGCACATCGCCTACGTCTGTCTCTACGGCTTGTTGCTGCTGAGCGGGCAAGCCGCGTCGAGCGGATCGGGGACGTACCTGCTGCTGCTTTCGCCAGGCGGCTTCGCCGACTTCGTTCCGACCGTCGGCATTGAGCAGGCGCCGATAACGCTGTTGCTGCTGCCGGGGCTGCTGCTGCTCGGGGCGGCCACGGCGTTTGCGAGGGTCGCCTATTCCAGGGCGCCGCAGATACTGGACGTCGTCTCGATCGTGCTGCTGGCGCTGGCCATTCACTTCCTGATCCTGCCGACGATCCCGTCCGATCTGTTCACGGAAGTGTTCGTCGTCGGATCGTGGTGGTTCAACGCGATGGCGCTGCTCGCCCTTGTGTCGATCTACGCGGCGTCGAAGACCGGACGAACGCACCTGTTCCAGGCCGGCGCCGGACTGGCGGGGCTGGTCGCGCTGGCGATGCTGGCCTTCGCCGTCGTGCCGATCTTCCGGTTCTGGCCGACCATCGAGACCCCCGGTTGGCCGGTCTTCAACGTCGCGCTTACCGCCATGGGCCTGCCGACCGCCCTGCTGCTCGCCATTGCCTACCTGGCGCGGCAGGCCGGCTCGCCGCAACTGGCGCGGGGCCTCGCCGCGTTTGGCGGCCTTACCGGGTTGCTCACGCTTCTCGTCCTGATCAGGCAGTCTATACACGGGACAACGCTCAACGGCGAGGGGCTCGTGCCCGGCCAGATCGAGCTCTACTCCTATTCAGGGAGCATGCTGGTCTACGGCTTCGCGCTGCTCTGGGGCGGTGTGGTGTTCTCGAGCGTGGCCCTGCGAGGGGCATCGCTCCTCGTGGTGCTGGCGACGATCGCCAAGGTGTTCCTGTACGACGTCAGCGGGCTCGAAGGGCTGTGGCGGGTGGGTTCGTTCCTCGGCCTCGGCGTCGCCTTGCTGGCGGTCAGCTGGTTCTACGGCCGCTATGTCTTCGGCATCGGTCCGTCCGGCGCCAAGGTCGTGGAGACCCCGGCATCGGCCGAACCGCAAGTGCCATGACTGCGGCTCGGTGGTAACGCCGGGGCGGAGCGCGGCGAAAGGCGCGCCGCCCCGGCAGGGGTCGGATCAGTCGAAGAAGGCTGCGTCTTCTTCCTTGAGGTAGCGCTTGGCGGCCTTGGCGTCGATGTCGAGGCCGAGGCCGGGGCCGGGAAGGAGGTCGACCATCGAGTCCTTGACGATCGGGCCGGAGGGGAGGCCCGTGACGATCTCGTTCCAGAACGGGTCCGAGGCGCTCGGGTACTCGAAGGCGATGTAGTTGGCCGGGAGCGTGGCGCAGACGTTGATCAGTGCGCCGAGGCCGAGCAGGCCATTGGCGGTGCCGTGCGGGGCCATCATGATCGAGTGCATGTAGGCGTGCTCGGCCACCCACTTGAGCTCGGCGATGCCACCGATATCGGCCGGATCCGGACCGACGACGCGGACCGCCTGGGTCTCGATCAGCTCCTTGAAGTTGTGGCGGAGGTAGATCTGCTCGCCGGTATGGATCGGTGTCGAGGTCGAGACGGTGAGCTCGCGATAGGCCTGCGGGTTGACCCACGGCACGTAGTCGCCGGTGAGCATGTCCTCGAGCCACATCAGGTTGTATTTTTCCACCGCCTGGGCGAAGCGGATGGCGTCGGGGAGGAACCAGCCCGGGCCGCAGTCGAGGGCGAGCGAGACCTTGTCGCCGAGCGCTTCCTTCATGGCGATGACGCAGTCGAGCATGTGGTTGAAGGCGTGCTCGGAAATCTGGCCCTGGTCCATGGCGCCGTGATAGTCGGGCGGCTGGGTGACGCCGTAGTGGAAGTCCTCGACATTGCGCTTCATGTTGGAGTGGAAGCTGATGCCCTGCTTCACCATGAAGAAGTTCTGCGGCTGGTCCTTCATCCACTTGACGTCGGCGGCATAGTCCTCCGGCTTGTCGCCGGTGCGCTTCTGGCGGATCGAGCCGTTATAGACGCGCACCTTGTCGCGCACCTTGCCGCCGAGCAGCTTGTAGACGGGAACGTTCGCGGCCTTGCCGGCGATGTCCCAGAGCGCATGCTCGATGGCCGAGACGGCGGCGCCATAGGGCTTGAACGAGCCGCGCTGGCGGATCTTCAGCATGACGCGCTCGACGTCGGTCGGGTCCTCGCCGATCAGCGCCTCGCGGAAATGCAGCACCCAGGGCTTGAGGTAGGGCTTGGTGTATTCCACCTCGCCCAGGCCATAGAGGCCCTCGTCGGTGACGATGCGGACAATCGGGTGCTTGCCGATGACGGCGCAGCGCAAGTCAGTGATTTTCATTATTTCTCCCTCACGCCCATCGGTGGGCGGCTCTCAAATCGATTTCGTAGCCCGTAAAATTGGCCAGTCTGGTTTCGGTGTGGCGACTTCCCCCGCGCAGGGAGAGGGTGCCTGAAGGGCGATGGAGGTTTTCTGCCCGCGCCCGCCCTTCGCTTCGCTGAAGTCACGCAACCTCCCGGTTGCGAGACCCCTCATCGGGCGCTTCGCGCCAGCTTCTCCCACAAGCGGAGAAGGCAACCCGGCAGCCCGTCAGCTCCAGGTGCGGTCCCAGGAATACTCGTCATCCCAGTGATCGGTGGGTAGCCAGATGCCTTTGACACCCTCCTGCAGGTGCTGGCTGATGACCTCGTCGACCACGTCGTCGATGCCGAGGCCCGGCTTGTCCGTGACGGTGATGAAGCCGTCCTTGACCAGCGGCTTGGGCAGGCCCGTGACGATGTCGTCCCACCAGTCGACTTCGACGCTGTGGAACTCGAGCGCCATGAAGTTTTCGGTGGCGATTGCGACATGCGCGGCGGCCATCGCGGCGATCGGGCTTTCGGCCATGTGGATGGCCATGGCGATGCCGTGGTCCTGCGCCGCGTCGCCGATCTTCTTGGTCTCGAGGATGCCGCCCGAGGTGAGCAGGTCCGGGTGGATGACCGAGATGCCCGAATTGAGCAACGGCTCGAAGCCTTCCTTCAGATAGATGTCCTCGCCGGTGCAGATCGGCACCGAAGTGGCTTCCTGCAGCTGCCGGTACTGGTCGGTGTATTGCCAGGGGATCACGTCCTCGAGCCAGGCCGGGGCGTATTTCTCGATCCGGCGGGCGAGGCGGATGCCGTCCTGCAGCGAGATATGGCCGACATGGTCGATGGCGAGTGGGACCTCGTAGCCGATGACCTCGCGCACCTCGTGGATGTATTGGTCGAGGAGGTCGAGGCCCTTTTCGGTGAAGTGCAGCCCGGTGAAAGGATGCGGCACGTTCTGCGCGTCATAGACGGCGTTGCGCGCCCGGCGCTGCTCAAGGCTCTGGCCGACGCGGCGGCCACCGGCATGGGAGCGGAAACCTTCGAGCACGCCGGCCGGCGCGACGACGGCGCCCGGGATGTGGGAGATCTGCGCCAGCCCGAGGTCCATCTTGAGGAAGGTGAAGCCCATGTCCATGCGCTCTTTGAGGCGCTTGCCGGTCTCGGTGCCGCTGGGCTTTTCGGCGTCGGTGTCGCAATAGACGCGCACCTTGTCGCGGAACTTGCCGCCGAGCATCTGGTAGACCGGCACGCCATAGGCCTTGCCGGCGAGATCCCACAGCGCAATCTCGATCGCCGAGACGCCGCCGCCCTGCCGGCCGTGGCCGCCGAACTGCTTGATGCGGCGGAACAGCCGGTCGATGTCGCAGGGATTCTCGCCCAGGAGTCGGCTCTTCAGCATCAGCGCATAGGTAGCGCTGGCGCCGTCGCGCACTTCGCCGAAGCCGACGAGCCCCTGGTTGGTGTAGATCTTCAACAGCGCCGAGGTGAAGGGCGCGCCGACGATCTCGGCAACGCGGATATCCGTGATCCGCAGTTCGCTCGGCCGCGATGCGGTGCGGATGTTGTCCTCCACCCCTTCGGCCAGCCGAACTTCATCGATAGTCATTAGTCTCTCCTCCGAAATGACTGGATTGGTGGCGGCCGGAGCGAACGGAAAGCCTCGCGGGGCTTCTGGTCCCGGCCTAAAGGCGCTTGGCGGTCCCGTTTCTAAGGGCGACGCCCATTTGTTCGATGATATGCCGGCCCGAGCCTTCGACGTGCCGGGCGACCACTGCGGCGGCGCCGTCGGCATCCTGCGCCTGGATGCAGGCGATCAGTTCGCGATGCTCGCGGAACACCGAGACGCGCCGGCTGAGCGAGGTGGGAAAGCGCCGGCTGATTGCCCTCAGGATCTCGCGGTGCTTCCACCAGAGTTCCGCGGCGTGCCGGTTGTAGTGGCGGTCGTAGATGAACTTGTGAAAGCGCGTATCGAGCAGGCCGTGCCGGATGCGGTCGGCATAGTTGTTGGCTTCGATCTCGGCCTGGATGGCCTCAAGCTCGACGATGTCGGCATCCGACGCGATCGATACGAACCAGCGGGTCAGCGCCGCTTCGATCAGCACCTCGATCTCGATGATGTCGCGCACGAAATCCGCGTCGATCGGCCTCACCCGCGCGCCGCGGTTGGGCTCCATCACCACGAAGCCCTCGCCGCGCAGCTGCTGCAGCGCTTCGCGGATCGGGTTGGTGGAGGTCTGGTAGTGCTCGGCGAGCTCCGCGACTTTCAGCCGCTCGTTGGGCCCCAGCCGTCCCGAAACGATGTCCTCGCGGATCATCTCGTAGACGGAGGCCTGCTGCTGCTCGAGGCTTTCCTCGGGCTGGTCCGACTTGACGCGCACGTCGCTCATTGCGCCTGTTTATGCATATTTTTTGGGCAAGCCAAGCCCTGTTAGCACGCAAATCCCCCGAAATAATGTACGACTTTGGCAATGTTGACATATACAACGTTGTCTGGAACTGTTCTCGCCAGTTGGGAAAAGCCGGCGGCAAGTCCGGTCCCGAACGAGGAGCAGCCAAAGCTGCAGGAAGTTGTCGCACGGCCGCAAGGCCGGGCGCGAGCTTCGATTTGAGATGGAGGATTCTCAATGCATAAAGACCAAACCGGCAGGTTCAGCCGCCGGCGTATGATCGGGCTGTCGGTCGCCGCGCTGAGCGCTGCCAGCATGCTGCTGAGCGCCACTGCGTCGTTCGCGCAGAGCGTGGACCTGTCCAAGTGGTCGCCGGAATACATCCGGTCGATCGCCGGCACCGAGGAGGTCGATACGGCCGCCACGTGCTCCAAGGTCGTGCCGCTCGATTACAAGGGCAGGCTCACCTACTGGTGGACCGGTCCGAACGACGCCTCGCCCGATATCGAGCGCAAGATCAACGACGAATTCTGGGCGGCCTGGAAGGCGACCTATCCCAATATCGAGACCGACGCGCAGAACATCGACTACAACCAACTGCTCGACAAGCTGCGCACCGCGCTGCTCGGCAATGCCGGGCCGATGGTGCTGCGCCTGCAGATCCTGGGCGGCATCGAGTTCTCGTCCAAGGGCTATTTCCAGGAACTGAAGCCGGAAGACGTCGGCTATCCGACTGCCGATTTCTGGCCCGGCGCGATGAAGTCGGTCACCTATGAAGGCAAGACCTACGGCATCCCGACCAACAACGAGACCATGGCGTTCATCTGGAACGCCGACATCTTCAAGCGCGCCGGCCTCGATCCCGAGAGCCCCCCGGCGACCTGGGACGACGTCGTCACCTATTCCAAGACCATCCACGACAAGCTGGGCATCTCCGGCTACGGCATGGTGGCCAAGCAGAACGCCGGCAACACCCCGTTCCGCTTCATGCCGCAGCTGTGGGCGTATGGTGGCTCGGCCCTCGACGAATCCAGCGACGCGCCGACCTACGAGTCGGTCGGGCTGAACAACGAGGGCACCAAGGCGGCGCTCCAGGCGTCCTACGACATGTATGTGCGTGACAAGTCGGTGCCGGTCTCGGCGCTCACCAACACGCAGAACGAAAACCAGAACCCGTTCATCGCCGGCCAGCTCGCCATGATGATCGCCCATCCGGCCGAATACGCCAAGATGGTGGATCTGGCGGGCAAGGCCACCGGCGCCGACAAGGCGGTGGCCGATGCCGTGGTCGCCAACATGCGCTATGGTCTGATCCCCGAGGGCCCGGCGCGTCGCGCCGTGGTGTTCGGCGGCTCGAACATGCACTTCATCAAGAATGAATATGTCGACGGCGGCTTCGACGAGCAGGCGGCCAAGGCCTTCGCCTGCTTCTGGAACAGCCCCGAGTGGTCGACCAAGCTCGCCTGGACCGGTTCGAACCCCGGCAACCTCGCCGGCTTCAAGACCAAGTGGATGAAGGAGCGTCTGGACACCATCAAGTTCCTCGACGTCACCACCTCCATGCTGCCCAGCGGCATCCCGTTCCCGGTGGTGCCGGAAGCCACCGAGATCATGAACATCATCGTGCCGGACATGCTGCAGAACGCCCTGACCGGGAAGATGACGGTCGACCAGGCGGCCGACGACGCAGCCAAGAAGGTTGAAGAACTGATGGGCGGCGGCATCTAAGCTCCCGCTTTCACACCCGACGGACCGGCAGCCCAAGCTGCTGCCGGTCCCATATTTTTCCAACGAAGAGGCGGCAATAGTGAGCAGCGTAACCGGGCAGGTAGCCTATGCCGGAGCGCCCGTGGCGCCCAAACGCGCCAACGTGTTCAAGCGCATCTTCAACCATCGCAACGACTATCTCTACGTGCTGCCGGCGCTGCTGGTGATGCTGATCGTCATCGCCTACCCGGTCTACTACACGATCGAGCTCAGCTTCTTCAAAACCCCGCCCAACCTGCAGATGAAGGACAAGATCTTCGTCGGGCTGGACAATTACTGGGCGATCCTGAAGAGCGACTCGTTCCGCGAGGTGACCATCAACACCGCGATCTGGACGGTAGCCTCGACCTTCTTCGCGTTCCTGCTCGGGCTTGGCGCGGCGCTGTCGCTGCATCGCGAGTTCGCCGGCCGCGGCGTCATGCGCGCGGTGCTGCTGATCCCCTACGTGGTGAGCGCGGTCGCCGCCTCCTATGTGTGGAAGTGGCTGTACCATTCCGACTTCGGCGTCATCGGGGCGCTGGCGGTGCAGCTGGGCCTCTCCGACAAGCCGATCAATTTCCTCGACAACGTCCACACCGTGCTGCCTTCGCTGATCGTGGTGAATATCTGGAAGGAATTCTCCTTCGCCATGATCATGCTGATGGCGGGGCTGCAGACCGTGCCCGAGCAGCTGCTGCGTGCGGCGCAGGTCGATGGCGCCAATGCCTGGCAGCGCTTCTGGCACGTGACCTTCCCGCACCTGAAGGGCGTGTCGATGGTCACCGTGCTGCTGCTGATGGTGGCGAACTTCAACTCCTTCATCATTCCCTGGATCATGACCGGCGGCGGCCCGGCGGGCGCCTCGGACATCTGGATCACCCAGATCTACACCATCGCCTTCGGCCGCCAGCGCTACGGCGTCGCCTCGGCCTACGCGGTGATCCTGTTCATCGTGATGATGACGCTCGGCTACTTCTACGTGAAGGCGCTCACCAAGGGCGACGAGTCGAGGGCGGGATGATGAGGTTTTCGAACGCGGCGCTGCCGCTCAACTCTGCCAATGCGTCGGGAGATCGCGCATGACGTCCATTCCCGCCAGCATCCCCGCCGAGGCCGTGCGTCCCACGGCAACCCGCTCCATCGACTGGTGGCGCTGGGGCGGCCGGGTGTTCCTGGTGTTTCTGCTGATCTTCACCGTCCTGCCGATGGCGTGGATGCTGTTGACCTCGATCAAGACCCAGTTCGCGGCGCTGCAATATCCGCCGCAATGGTGGCCGGCCGAGCCGACGCTGCAGAACTACACCCGCCTGCTCGACCCGTCGGGCAGCATCGGCAAGGAATTCCTGCTCTATTTCTGGAACAGCTTCTACGTGTCGCTCGCGACCACCATCCTCGGTGTCGCGGTGGCGGTGCCGGCAGCCTATGCGTTCTCGCGCTTCCGCTTCCCGGGCCGCACGTTCCTGTTCTTCGCCGTGCTCTTGCGCAACATGTTCCCGGCCGTGGTGTTCCTCGTGCCGCTGTTCCTCTTGATGCGCTGGCTGGGGCTGGTGAACACCCACGGCTCGCTGATCCTCACCTATTTGACCTTCGGCCTGCCGCTGTCGATCTGGCTGCTCAAGGGCTTCTTCGACAACATCCCGATCCAGCTCGAGCAGGCGGCCCGCATCGACGGCGCGACGCGCTTCCAGGCGTTTCTTCTGATCGTCATGCCGCTGAGCTCCCCGGGGATCATCGCCACCTCGATCTTCTCGTTCATCGGGGCCTGGAACGAATACGTTTATGCGTACACGTTCCTTTCCAAGCAGGAGACGATGACGCTGCCGGTCGGCATCCAGCGCTTCTTTACCGAGTTCGCGACGGATTGGCCGGGCCTGATGGCAGCGACCTTCATGATGAGCGTGCCGGTGGTGGTGCTGTTCCTCGTCCTGCAGAAATATTTCGTCCGCGCGCTGACCGAAGGCGCAGTGAAGCACTAATGCCTGCCGCACGGCGGATCGGGTTGTAAGGGGTATTGAATGGCTCAGGTTGTCCTCAAGGACGTGGTCAAGAACTACGGCAACGTCTATGCCGTGAACCACGTGTCGCTGACCGTCGAGGACGGCGAGTTCGTGGCGCTGGTCGGCCCGTCGGGCTGCGGCAAGACCACGACGCTGAACCTCGTCGCGGGATTGATCCCGATGTCGGGCGGCGACGTGGTGATCGGTGATCGCATCGTCACCGATCTTGATCCCAAGGACCGGGACATCGCCATGGTGTTCCAGAACTACGCGCTCTACCCCAACAAGACCGTCTACCGGAACCTGGCCTTCCCGCTGCAGATGCGGAAGCTTCCCAAGGACGAGATCGACAAGAAGGTGCAGGCGGCGGCCAAGGTGCTGGACATCACGCACCTGCTCGAGCGCAAGCCGCGCGAACTCTCCGGCGGCCAACAGCAGCGCGTGGCGCTGGGCCGGGCGCTGGTGCGCGACCCGCGGGTGTTCCTGATGGACGAGCCACTGTCGAACCTCGACGCCAAGCTCCGCGTGCAGATGCGCTCGGAGATCAAGCGCTTCCACCAGGACCTCCACGCCACGGTAATCTACGTCACCCACGACCAGCTCGAAGCCGTCACCATGGCCGACAAGATGGCGGTGATGAATGGCGGGTTCCTGCAGCAATACGATTCGCCGGCCAACGTCTTCGCCAACCCGGTCAACATGTTCGTCGCGAGCTTTGTCGGCTCGCCGGCAATGAGCCTCATCCCGCTGGCCGCGGTGACCAGGGGCACCGAGGTGGCGCTGACGAGCCCCGAAGGCTGGGAGCTGCCGCTCTCGCCCGCCAATGCGAGGAAGGCCCTCAACGCCAAGAGCCCCAAGGTGGTGCTCGGCGCCCGGCACTCGACGGTGAAGCTCCACAAGTCGCAGGTGCCCGGCTCGGTGCCCGGCAAGGTCTATACGGTCGAGCCGACCGGCGACATCACCTTCGCCCAGGTGTTCGTCTCGAGTGCCATCCTTAACATCAGCCTCGCCCCGAGCGTGCAGATCCGGCCCGACGAGCCGGTGTTCATCGAGTTCGACCAGGACAAGATGCATTTGTTCGACGGCGAGACCGAGATGGCCCTCAAGGCCGACTGAATCCCGCCTTCAACTTTATTCTCTTCCCAATAGGCATTTTCCACGGGCCCGGGCACGGGCCGAACCCAAGCACAGTGCGCTCCCCCACACTCGGCGTAATTCCCGCGAAAGCGGGAACCTCCGTTTTGCCGGCCGCACCTCAAAGCAGAGGTCCCCGCTTTGGCGGGGATGACCCGGTTAGCGTCCAAACGTTGAGCGAAACACTATGAAAATCAAAGAGATCAAAGTCATTGTCTGCTCGCCCGGGCGGAATTTCACTACCGTCAAGATCATCACCGACGAGGGGGTGTACGGCATCGGCGACGGCACGGTGAACGGCCGCGAGCTGGCCGTGGTCAGCTACCTCGAGGACCACATTGCGCCGACTCTGATCGGTAAGGATCCGCTCCGGACCGAGGACATCTGGCAGTACCTCTACAAGGGCGCCTACTGGCGTCGCGGCCCGATCACCATGGCCGCCATTGCCGCCATCGACATGGCGCTGTGGGACATCAAGGCCAAGGTGGCCGGCATGCCGCTCTACCAGCTGCTCGGCGGCAAGTCGCGCGACAAGGTGATGGTCTACAAGCACGTCGGCGGGCTCGAGATTCCCGAAGTGATCGACGGCGTGCTGGCGCTCAAGGAGCAGGGCCTCGAGGCCGTCCGCGCCCAGGTGTCGATCCCCGGCCTGCCGCCGATCTATGGCACGGGACGCTCCACCGACCAGTCGGCCGGCGGCATGATCAAGCCGATGGTGACCGAGGAGGTCTGGGCCACCCACAAATACCTGCCGCTGGTGCCCAAGCTCTTCGACAAGCTGCGCGATGCGGTCGGCTGGGACACCCACCTGATGCACGACGTGCACCACCGGCTGACCCCGATCGAGGCGGCGCGGCTGGGCAAGGACCTCGAACCCTACCGCCTGTTCTGGCTCGAGGACGCCATTCCCGCCGAGCTGCAGGAGGGCTTCCGGCTCATCCGCCAGCACACCACCACGCCGCTGGCGGTGGGCGAGGTGTTCAACTCGATCTACGACACGACGACGCTGATTTCCGAACAGCTCATCGACTATATCCGCGTCACCGCGGTGCACGCGGGCGGCGTCACCGGCATCAAGCGGATCTTCGATTTCGCCGCGATCTACCACGTCCGCTCGGCCTGCCACGGTCCGATGGACATGTCGCCCGCCACCATGGGCGCCAACATCCACGTCGACACGGCGATCTCGAACTTCGGCATCCAGGAGTTCACCGGCTACACCAAGGAGACCTACGACGTCTTCAAGTGCGACTGGCGCTACGACCGCGGCTATCTCTATCCCAACGAGACCCCGGGCCACGGCACCGATATCGATGAAGACCTCGCCGCCAAATACCCCTACGCCCCCGCCTACCTGCCGATTGCCCGTCTCGAAGACGGCTCGATGACCAGCTGGTAAGGGCGAGTAAAATGAAGATCACGGCAGTAAAACCGTTCCCAGTCTGGGTCGGGCATCGCAACCAGCTGATCGTCAAGGTCGAGACCGACGAGGGCATTTTCGGCTGGGGCGAGAGTGGGCTTTCCGGCCGCGAGAAGGCGGTCGTCGGCGCGCTCGAGCACTATGCGCAGTTCCTCGTCGGGCGCGACCCGATGCAGATCGGCGCGCTGTGGCAGGAGATGTACCGCAGCCAGTATTTCGAGGGCGGGCGCGTGCTGACCGCGGCGCAGTCGGCGCTCGACATCGCGCTCCACGACATCAAGGGCAAGGCGCTCGGCGTGCCGGTGTACCAGTTGCTCGGCGGCAAGCACCGCGATGTCATCCCGACCTTTGCGTCGACCCCGGCGATCAGCGGCGACGAGACCATCGAGGATGCGCGAAAGCTCATGGCGCGGGGCTGGTCGACGATCCGCTTCTTCCCGGCTGAGTGGAACGACGCGGCGGGCATCTTCGAGCCGCGCGAATCGATCGGCAAGACCGCGAAGTTCCTGGTGAAGGCGCGCGAATCGCTGGGCGAGGACGTGGTGCTCGGCATCGACTACCACCACCGCCTGTCGGTCGCCGAGACCGCGAGCTTCTGCCAGAAGATGCCGTCGGGCACGCTCGACTTCCTCGAGGAGCCGATCCGCGACGAGACGCCGGAAGCCTACGAGAACCTGCGCAAGCTCACCGACGTGCCCTTCGCCATCGGCGAGGAGTTTTCGAGCAAGTGGCAGTTCCTGCCCTACATCGAGCGCGGCATCCACCAGTACAACCGGCTCGACCTCTGCAATGTCGGCGGCTTCACCGAGGCGATGAAGGTCGCCGGCTGGTCCGAGGCGCACTATGTCGACCTGATGCCGCACAATCCGCTGGGCCCGATCTGCACCGCGGCGACCATCCATTTCTCCGCCGCGACGCCCAACTTCTTCGCCCTCGAAGTGCGCGCCAACGCCACCGACCTCTATGCCGGCACGCCGACCGCGGACCTGTTCCCGAAAATGCCGATGCTCGAAGGCGCCGTGTTCCGGGTCCCCGAGGCACCGGGGCTCGGCATCGAGATCAACGAAGCGCTGCTCGACAAGGACAGCTTCAGGTTCTGGGAAGCCCCGCACCTGAAGCGCCGCGACGGCTCGGTCACCAACTGGTAAACCCAAGAAATCACGAGGAAATCCCCATGGCCATCATCCAGAGCAAGATCCCACCCTTCAAGCGTCCGTCAAAGGACGTCATCGCGGCGCTGAAGGACATCGGCACCGCCACCGTCGCCGGCTCGCTGGGCCATGCCGGGTTCCGCAACCCGCACATGGTCGGCCCGGTCAGCCAGTATGCCGGCAAGTCGATCGTCGGCTCGGCGCTGACCCTGCAGTTCATGCCGCAGCGGCCGGACCTGTTCAGCGAGGGTGAATATGCCGACCCCGAGACGCAGCTGCACCGCCACGTGCTCTACGAGGTGGAAGAGGGCGACGTGGTCGTCGTCGACGCGCGCGCCGACCTGACTTCGGGCGTCTTTGGCGACATGATGTCGACCTACTTCAAGGGCCGCAAGGGCGCCGGCATCGTCATCGACGGCGTGATGCGCGACAAGCCCAACGTCGACAAGCTCGACCTCGCCATCTGGATGCGCGGCTGGACCCCGAACTACCACGTCCAGACCGGCATCTTCCCCTCGGCGGTGAACGTTCCGATCTCCTGCGGCGGCGTCATGGTTATCCCCGGCGACATCATCATGGCCGACGAGGACGGCGTCGTGGTGCTGCCGCAGTCGATGGCCGAAAAGGTCATCGAGGATTCGAAGAAACACGCCGAATGGGAAGTGTTCAGCCGCGAGAAGCTGACGGCAGGTGAATCGCTCCGCCGCTACTACCCGCTGCACAAGGATGCGGAGGAAGAATATCAGGCCTGGCGGAAGGCCAAGGGGTTGCCGCCCAGTCCCAGCCACTGAAGCGGCGGAAGCCGCTGGCTGGAGCTTTCAGCTGAAACGGAAAAGGGCGCCCAAGTGGCGCCCTTTGGTTTTTTGCACGGACTCGGAGGCGCCAGGCGTTTGTCAGCTGGCACTGGGACAAGCGCTGAGCCCTCGGGCGCTGTAACTGGTGATTGAGCCGATGCAGACGGCCCCCTCCCGGCCTCCCCCATGAAGGGGGAGGTGAAGAGTCGATGTTGTGGCGTGATCGTGCCAAACGCACCCCCGCTGCACAAGTTGGGTTGAGGGCTTCGCCACAAACACGGTGTCACCCCGGCGAAGGCCGGGGCCCATCCTGAGGTCTCTCTCCCCGCTCGGCAGGTTGCAGCATCTCAGGATGGAATCCCGGCCTTCGCCGGGATGACACTGGAGGTGGGCGAGGCGCTGGGGGGCAGGCTCGGGGCCGAGATGACACTGTGGGCCGGAGCGTGCTTCAGTCAGGCTATGAGCAAGGTCTTCATCGTCTACATCATGGCGAGCCGGAAGAACGGCACGCTGTATGTCGGTGTGACGAGCAACCCGGTTGGGCGCATCTGGCAGCACAAGAACGATTGGTTCGAGCGCTTCACCAAGCGGTACGGCGTGAAGCTGCTGGTCTGGTACGAGGTGCACGAGAATGCCGAGGCGGCGATCACTCGGGAGAAGCGGCTGAAGGAATGGCACCGGGCCTGGAAGGTGCGTCTGATCGAGGAAAAGAACCCGGATTGGCGGGACCTTCATCGAGAGCTGACGGGGCAGGAGTGAGACCATCGCACGCGTGAAGCCAGGTGTGGCATCTCAGGATGGGTCCCGGCCTTCGCCGGGATGATACCGGTGGTTGGGCGCCACGGTGCCCCGGAAACAACGGCCGACGCCCGTTTGGACGCCGGCCGTTCTCATTTCGGGCGAGCCGCTTACATCTTGCCCAAAAACTCGGCCATGCGGATGAGGCCCTGCATGTAGCCGATGGCGTGGGAGCGGCCGCGGTGGTTCCAGTCGCTGTCGCCGTCCATCTTGGGGACGTGGTCGTCGAGGAGGAACCCGTCGAAGCCGTTCTTGGCGAGGAGGACTATGACCTCGGCGGGGTCGAAGTTGCCGTCGCCGATGAAGCACTCGGTGAAGTTCGGGACCGAGCCTTTGACGTCGCGGAAGTGGATGTAGGAGATCCGGCCCTTGGGGGCGAAATACTCGATCATCTCGTTGACGTTGGTCCGGCCGCCGACCATTTCCGAGCAGCAGCCGAGGCAGAGGTCGAGCGACCAGGCTTCGGAGCGGCCGACGAGGTCATAGGCCTTCTTGAAGTTCTCCGGCTTGTAGAAGAGCCGCGCCACGCCGCCGAGCATCGGCACCGGAGGATCGTCCGGATGGAGGGCGAGCTTCAGGCCTTCTTCCTCGGCGACCGGCAGGACCGCCTTCATGAAGTACTCGTAATTGGACCACATCTGGTCCTCGGTGATCACCGGGCCGTCCTTGCCGAACAGTGGCATCGAGGAGGCGCGGCCGAGCGTCGTCGGCATGTAGGTGCGGAGCAGTTCGAGATTGTCGATATTGGCTTCGACGACCGCCATGTCGAACTGGCGGGCCGTGGCGCCGCCACGGGTCTGGCCCTTGCGGTCGGTGGTCCAGACCGAGTTGGGCATGAAGTGGAGGCCGAGCACCGGGATGCCGGCGCGGGCCACGGCGCGGATCGTCGCCTGGTAGTTCTCGATCTGCTCGTCGCGGCCCTCGAGGCCC
>NZ_JAQGJL010000092.1 GCF_028290645.1 Devosia sp.
TCTATGTGCGGTACCGGCGCGCCAAGATCGACGTCGTGGGCGCCCCCTCGCTGATCCAGACGGTGCGCGGGGTCGGCTACATGATGGTCAGCCGCCCCGAGCCGTCTCTCTCCAAGTTCTAACCGAACCCTCAATGCCATCTAATGTCGGTGGCCTAGCTTCCTCGCCGCGACACCCCCCCGCGCCGAGGAAGACCGATGTCCGACGAAATCTGGCCCGCCATCAAGGTAGAGCGCTTTTACGACGAGCCGCTGTCGCAGTACGAGGCGCGCCGCAAGGAGATAGTCTCGATCATCGACGGCTTTCGCCACGGCCGTTTCGAGGGCGCCATGGCCGAGCGGCTCGAGCAGCGCCTCGTTGCATTGCAGGACGGGATGGACCTCCCCGCCGTCGCCTGATCTGTCATCGTGGGTAGCTGGTCCGGGCCCGGTTCGACCGGGCTCTTGTCTTGCTGCACCAAGCCGGGTTCACCGGCGGCAGAACCCGGGAGAACTCCGATGCGCTACATGATCATCGTCAAGTCGCACGAACCTTCGCCTCCGCCGAGCTCGGAAATGCTCGCCGCGATGGGCAAGCTCAACCAGGAGATGATGGACAGCGGCATCCTCCTCGCCGCGGAGGGCCTGCAACCCTCAAAGAGCGGCGCCAAGGTGGTGATGGAGGGCGGCAAGCTCGTCGTCCAGGACGGCCCCTTCGCCGAAGCCAAGGAACTGATCGGCGGCTTCTGGATCATCAAGGCGGACTCGCTCGCCGACGCCATCGCCTGGGTGAAGAAGATTCCCATGTGGGCCGAAGGCGAGGAAGTCGAGATCCGGCGCGTCTCCGAAGTCAGCGACTTCGTTCGCGACGACATCTCTGCCGAAGCTCTGGACAGCGAACAGGCCTGGCGGGACAGGCAGCCATAGATGCGGGCCGGGGAGCCGGGTGGTGCGCCCCTCTGACAGTCGTCTCCCTCCCCTTTCTGCGGGAGGGTCAGGGTGGGGGCAACACGTGCCGGTGCCTATTGACAAAGCCATGCCCTCACTGCCGCCCGCGCCGAGGCCCCAGAGCGCGGTCGAACAGGTCTCGCGCCGTCTGCAACGCCGAGGAGTGCGGCACCTGCAGCTCCGCGCCCTGTTCCGGGCCCTCGCCCTCGGCGCGGCCGAAGTTCGTCCCCCAACGCCGGCGATAGGCATTCTTGTAGAGATAGCTCGCGGGAATCATGACAAGTCTCCTTTCTAACTGAACCGATTCAAAGCGCGGATAACAGCTTTGAATCGGTTCAAAACATACGCCTCGAAGATCGGATGTCAAGCAGAAATTGAACCGATACAAAAACGTGCTATATCAATGGGAAATTGAATAGCCGGCAAACGGGAAGGTTCGAAATGGGAGATCTGGTGCGCTTGAGCGATGTGGCGAAGGCGGCGGGCGTGTCCCAGGGCACCGCCTCCAATGTCTTCAGCCGCCCGGACCTCGTCCGCCCCGAAGTGCGCGAGCGCGTCCGCGAAACCGCCCGGCAGCTCGGCTATGCCGGCCCCGACCCGCGCGGCCGGCTGTTGCGCGCCGGAAAATCCAACGCCATCGGCGTCGCCACCGTCGAGCCGCTGTCCTATTTCTTCGAGGATCCCTTCGCCCGCGTTCTCATGACGGGCATCTCGGAGGCCTGCGATGAGCGCGGCGCTGGTTTGGCCTTGGTCTCGGCCCGCAACACCGAGCGGCTCGCCTGGAACATCCAGAGCGCCTTAGTGGACGGCTTCGTGCTGCTCTGCATCGAGAACGGCGAAAAGCTGGTCGAACTCACGCGCGAGCGGCAATTGCCATTCGTCGCACTCGCGCTTGGCAAGCCCGACGACACCATCTCTGCCATCGGTATCGACGACTATGCCGGCGCGCAGATCGCGGCCCGACACCTCGCCGAGCTCGGCCACCGCCGCTTCGGTATCCTCGCCATCGAGTTCGGCGATCTGCACGAGGGTCCGGTGAGCGACGCCGAAATTGCCGACGCCACCTACTCGACCTCCCGCGACCGCGCCTACGGCTATTTCGAGGAACTGGCGCTCTACGGCGTCGACCGAAAGTCGATCCCGGTCTACGAGACCCGCAGCACCGCCGACAGCGTCCGCCGCGGCGTCGAGCATCTCCTCAACTCCGCCGAGCGGCCGACCGCCATCCTTGCCATGTCGGACCGGGTCGCGATGTTCGCCCTCGAGGTGCTGGCGGAGCGCGGCCTCAGCGTCCCCGGAGACATCTCGATCGTCGGCTTCGACGGCGTTCCCGAGGCGGCCGGCGTCACCCCGCCGCTCACCACCGTCGCCCAACCGATCGCCGAAATGGGCCGCCGCGCCGTCAAGACCATCCTCGAGCACAGCGGCGGCGTCCACCGCGAGAGCCTTCCCGTCGAACTCGTCGTCCGCCATAGCACCGCTCTGCCGAACGCGTGATCGTGACTTGCAGTGCACACCGCAAAGCACCAAGGTCCGGTGATGCGTACCCTCCTCGCAGCCTTGGCCGTCATCGCCCTCAGTTCGGGAGCCCAAGCCTATTGCTTCCCGATACCGGATACCGTCGCCACCGGCTACGTCGACAACCAGATGCACCGCACTCTCTGCATCCAGCGCAAGATGTCGCAAGCGGCCGATGCGCGCAAGCTCGCGACCGAGTTCGATGCAGCGCTCGGCCGGGTGCAGCGTGACCTGCAGCAACAGAAGGTCATGCTCCAGCAGCAGCAGAGCCAGCTCGACGCGCTTTACTGGCGCTAGCCTACTCCGCAGCGGCGCGCGGGAATTCTTCCAGATGTGACGCTTCATCGACCACCCGGTCGATGCGGAAGGGCCGCAGCGGCGCTTTCGCCACCTGATTGCGACCGGCCTGCTTGGCCTTATAGAGCGCCGAGTCGGCCGCCGCGAGCAGGTCCGCGACGCTTTGCGAGGTGTGGGGCAGAGACGCAACGCCGAACGAGGCCGAAATATCGGTGCCGAGCGTGTTGCCGAGCTCCTCGATCCTCAGCCTCAGCACTTCCGCCTTGTCCGCCGCACGCTCGAGCGGGCAGTCGGGCAGGATCACCACCAACTCCTCGCCGCCGAACCGGCAGACGATGTCGGTTTCGCGGAGCGAACCGGTCAGCGCCAGCGCCGCATCGCGCAGCACTTGGTCGCCGAAGGCGTGGCCATGCTCGTCGTTGAGCCGCTTGAAATGATCGAGATCGACCATCACCAGCGAGATCTCTCGGGCCTCGCGTTCGGCGAGGCGGACGAAGCGCTGCAGGCAGTCTTCCATGTAGCGGCGGTTGTAGAGCCCGGTCAGCGGGTCGCGCAGCGCCTGGTTCCTGAGCTTCTCGCGCAGCGCCATATTGGCAAGCGCTAGGCTCATGCCGTCGGCCAGCGCCGAGCCGAGGTCCGTCGCCCGCTCCAGCCGCTCGACGGCGCTGATGCCCGATGCGAACAACTGCAACAGCCCGACGATCTCGCCGCGGGCGATCATCGGGATTTCGAGCGACGCCTCTGTCCCGACATGATGCGCGCAGCAGAGCTTGGTGCCGTCGCCGCGGTTGAGGTGCGGCTTGCCGCGCTTCAGCGCCCAGCAGCCGCCCGGATTGATCGTTTCGGGCAGGGCGTCGTTCGCCGCGCGCGCCCAGGTGGTCGACAGCACCAGCCGGTCCCGCGAATTGTTGAACACGTAGAGCGCGCCGGAGAAGCCTGGGACCAGATCGATGGCAGTCGCGCTCAATACCGCATTGGCGTCGGAATGGTCCGACGCGCTTTGGAGGACATCCGCCATCTCGAACAGCCGCGCCACCTGTTCGCGCGAACGATCCGCCGATTCGACGGCCGCAGCACGGCCATCGGCCTCCGAGACGCTCAGGCGGAAGGCGTAGATCAGCCCGAGGATGGCGAGAAGCCCGGCACCGAGCTGCAGCAATAGCACCAGCAGCGTGCCGATCTGGATACGCTCGTCATGCATGGCAAGTCGCGCATCGGTGTCGCGCAGCACCCGCTGCACTTCGGTGCCTATGGCAGCGAGGGTCGCGCCGGTATGCCGGTTGGCGATCAGCGCTTGCCCTGCCTCGCGGTCGCCAGCGCTCGCCAGGGCAATCGCATCGGTCCAATTTGTGATGAGTGCCTTGACCAGCGCCTTTGCCGGCGTGGTGCCAGACGGCAGGCTGATCGGTGCCAACGCATCGAAGATCTGCGCCTCGCCACCGAGCAGCGCGACCTGCGACAGGTGGCGGGACAGCGCGCCGCCCTCCCCCGCAAGATAGCGCAGAGCGTCCGCGTCTGCTTCGGTGAGCGCCTGGTACGTGGCGCGCAGCTGCTGGCCCTGCGCGCGGATATCCGTGACGGCGCGCTGCTGCGTACTGACATGGATGAACCCGCCAATGGCCGTCACGACAAGGACGAAGACCAGCACGACGGTGGCGAGTGACAGCATGCGCGAGCGTACGCGCTCGGGCGGAAGCGTGCGTCCATTCATCTGCGTCAGGCCGGCGAACATGGCTCGGAAGGCCCCCAAGGCTCCTGCGAATCCGAAGATGATGACAAAGATCGGCGTTCCTGCGTTATCCTATGCGGCAAAGCGCTTAGCGCCCGGTGAAGCGGTCTGGTGAAAGGTCGGGTTAGGAAATCGCTAAAATGCTGGTGGTGCCCACCAGGTTCGACAGCAGGGAGAAAATCTGGCTGAGTTTCCCGACCGCCTGTCGAAACCACGCCACAAGGCTCGACTAGCTGGCAACATCCCGGAAGGAGCCGAGCATGCGATATCTCTGCCTTGTGCATTTCGACGGAAACGAAGTCTTCGGAAAGCTCGACGCCCCCGGCAAGATCCAGCTCGACATCGACTCCCTCGGCTACAACGAGGAGCTCGAGGCCAGCGGCAACCTGGTGGCGACCCAGGCGCTGCAATCGGCCAATACCGCCGTCCTCGTCCGGGTTCGCGAGGGCAGGGTCTCGACCACCGACGGGCCGTTCATCGAGACCAAGGAGCAACTCGCTGGCTTCATCCTGATCGAGGCGCGCGATCTCAACGAGGCGATCCGCATCGCGTCCGGCATTCCACTCGCGAAGCTTGGCACCATCGAAGTGCGGGCCATCTACGACATTCCGCGCCACGAGGGCGCCGCACCATGACCGGGAGGTGAGGCGCAGGTGACCAGCATCGATGCCGTGTGGCGCGCCGAATCGAGGCGCGTCCTTGCCACGCTGATCCGGCTGCTCAGGGATTTCGACCGGGCCGAGGAAGCGCTCAACGACGCCTTCCTTGCCGCCGCCGAGCAATGGCCGCGGGACGGCGTGCCGGCCAATCCGCGCGCCTGGCTGGTTTCCGCCGGGCGCTTCAAGGCCATCGACCGGCTGCGCCGCAAGGCCCGGTTCGATCGTGTCGCCGCCGAACTTGCCCTCGCCGACGAGGAGACCGAGATGGCGCCTGAACCCGAGCACATCGCCGACGACCGGCTGCGGCTCATCTTCGTGTGCTGCCACCCCGAGCTGCCGCCGGACGCGCAGATCGCCCTCACGCTGCGCGAAACCTGCGGGCTCTTGACCGAGGAGATCGCCGCCGCGTTCCTCGCCAAGCCCTCGGCCATCGCGCAGCGCATCGTCAGGGCCAAGTCCCGCATCCGCGATCTCGGCCTGCCCTACGATGTGCCCGAGCCGGAGGAGCTCGCGGTTAGGCTCGATGCGGTGCTGCGCACCATCTACCTGATCTTCAACGAGGGCTATGCTGCGAGCCACGGCACCGAACTGGTGCGGGTCGACCTTTGCGACGAAGCCATCCGCCTCTGCCGGCTGCTGATCGCGCTGCTGCCGGAGTCGGACTCCGAGGCCGAGGGGCTGCTGGCGTTGATGCTGCTGCAGCATGCGCGGGGTGCTGCACGCACCGATAGGGCGGGCGATCTCGTCCTCATCGCCGACCAGGACCGGCGGCTGTGGAACCGGAGCGAGATCGCCGAAGGCGTCGCGCTCGTCGAGGGGGCGATGGCGCGCCCGGTCCTCACCGCCTACGTCATCGAGGCTGCGATCGCGGCCGAGCACGCCATCGCCCCGACAGCCGAAGCCACAGACTGGCGCGAGATCGTGCAGCTCTACGACCTGTTGCGCCGCGCCGACCCCTCGCCGGTGGTGGCGCTCAATCGGGCGGTGGCGGTGGCGATGCGCGACGGGCCGGAGGCCGGGCTGCGCGAGATCAACGCCATCCTCGAAGGCGGGAGACTCGACGATTTCCGCTACCTGCACGCAGCGCGCGCCGACCTGCTGCGGCGGCTCGGCCGGCGCGACGAGGCGCGGGCGGCCTATGCCGCGGCGCTGGAGCTGACGCATCAGGCGGCCGAGCAGCGCTTCATCGAGGGACGGCTCAACGAGTTGCAGGACTAGCCGCGCGCCACCTTGGTGCGGCTTTCCGGCAAGACCCGGTGCGGCGGCTGCGCCCCGTCGATGAAAGCCCGGATGTTGACGATCACCGTCTCGCCCATTTCGAGCCGCGCCTCGAGCGTCGCCGACGCCATATGGGCGGTCAGCACTATGCGATTGTCGCGTGCCAGCTGCAGCAGCCGCGGGTTGATGCCGTTGCGGTTCTCGAACACGTCGAGCGCCGCCCCCGACAGGTGCCCGTTGACGATCTCGCCGATCAGCGCATCCTCGTCGACCAGCTCGGGCCGCGATACGTTGACGACGAAGGCATCCTGCCGCATGCGGCCCAGCCGCGTCGCGTTGAGGATGTGGTGGGTGGTGCGGCTGAGCGGGGTGTGGAGCGACACGATATCGACCTCGCCCACCATGTCGTCGAGCGATTCCCAATAGGTCGCGCCCAGCGCTTCCTCGATCTGCGGCGGACGGCGGTGGCGTGAAAAGTAGTGGATGTTGAGCCCGAAGCTCAGCGCCCGCTGGGCGACCGCGGTACCGATTCGCCCCATCCCGACAATGCCGAGCGCCTTGCCGCGCAGGCGTCGCCCCAGCATCCAGGTCGGTGACCAGCCCGGCCACTCGCCGGTGCGCGGCAGTACCTCGGCGCCCTCGACGAGCCGGCGTGGCAGGGCCAGCATCAGCATCACCGCCATGTCGGCGGTGTCCTCGGTCAGCACCGAGGGCGTGTTGGTGACGGTGAGCCCAGCCGCGTAGGCCGCCTCGATGTCGATATTGTCAAAGCCGTTGCCGAACTGTGCGATGAGCTTCAACTCGCTGGGCAGCCGGGCGATCAGCTCGGCATCGATCCGGTCGTTGATCGACGATACCAGTACGTCCTTGCCCTTCACCCCCTCGATGATCGCGTCGGGGGAGAGCGCCCCATCCACCGGCTTGCATGTTACGTCGAACAGCGTCGCCATCCGCGCCTCGACCTGCGCGGGCAGGCGGCGGGTGACGAAAATCCTGGGTCGGCTGAGGGTCAAATGCGGTGCCTTTCAGCGACCATTAAGGTCTTTTGCCTAGTGATAGGAAAAAAGCACACCCCTGCAAAGTCATGTTCGGCAAACCCAGCTCCATGCTCCTCACGAGGCGCTCCCACGGGCGGCAGATCAAGGCGATTCTGCGCGCTCTATTCCTGACACTGCTCGCCGGGGCGGGGATAAGTTCGCCGCACGCCGGCGTTGCCGCCGAAGGCCCCAGCGGCCTGCCGCTGCCGCGCTTCGTCACCACCCGCTCCAACCCGATCAACGTGCGCGTCGGCCCGGGCACCAAGTACGACGTCGCCTGGGTCTATGTGAAGGCGGGTACGCCCGTCGAGATCATCCAGGAATTCGATACCTGGCGGAAAATTCGCGATGCCGACGGGTCGGAAGGCTGGCTGCATCAGAACCTGTTGCAGGGCAAGCGCGCCGGAATCGTGGCGCCCTGGAAGCCCGCGGGCGAGCAGGTCGCGCTGCTGCGCTCGGCCGACGACAGCTCCGGCGTCCGCGCCTGGCTGACGCCGAGCTTCCGCGTCGACATCAAGGAATGCGACGGCAAGTGGTGCGAAGTGGTGGCGACCACCCACCCGGTCAACGGCAATCCGCAGAGCTTTGACGGCTACCTGCACCAGACCGACTTGTGGGGCGTCTACAAGGATGAGGAATTCGACTGAGAGGCCCGCACCTCAGCGGACCTTCCGGACCCTGACCACCACGTCCACATGCGTGATGTCCATGCCGAGCGGAGGCTCGGGCAGGTTCTGGATGACGATGGCCGAGGATGGGATGTCGATCACCCGCTGCTCGTCCTCGAGGTAGAAATGGTGGTGGTCCGAGGTGTCGGTGTCGAAATAGGACCGCGACGCATCGACCGCCACTTCGCGCAAGAGGCCCGCTTCGCGGAACTGGTGCAGGCTGTTGTAGATCGTCGCCAGCGAAACATTGACCCGCGCCGAATTGGCCTCGGCATGCAGCTGTTCGGCGCTGACATGGCGATGCGGGCCCCCAAATAGCAACTCGGCCAGCGCCACGCGTTGCCGCGTCGGCCGCAATCCCGCCATGCGCAGCACGGCCGTCAGGCACGGTCGGCGCGACGGAACGGTCCGTACGAAGAGGCTGCGATCGGTCATATGATCCTTTTGCGACAGGCCAGTCAGGCTTCCAGCTTATAACTTTGGGTGTGCACACGCACAAGCGGCGGTCGGTCGCGGCCCCTGCGCAGCTTGACCCTCCGCCCCCCTCTCTCTAGATACGGTCTCCACTGTCCGATCGGAGAAAGCCCCTGCCCATGGCGGAGCGCAAGAACGCATACGGCTACGACGACCTGATCCTGAGCGGCAAGGGCGAGCTTTTCGGCCCCGGCCGAGCCCAGCTCCCCGCCCCGCCGATGCTGATGTTCGACCGCATCACCCGGGTCGATTCCGATGGCGGCGCCCACGGCAGGGGCCAGGTGCGGGCCGAGCTCGACGTCAATCCGGACCTCTGGTTCTTCAAGTGCCATTTCATCGGCGACCCGGTGATGCCGGGGTGCCTCGGACTCGATGCACTGTGGCAGATGCTCGGCTTCTATCTCTGCTGGGACGGATCGCCCGGCAAGGGGCGGGCGCTGGGGTGTGGCGAGGTGAAATTTTCCGGCCAGGTCACCACCGAGGTCAAACTCGTCGAGTATGGTATCGATCTCAAGCGGGTGATGAAGTCCCGGCTGGCGCTCGGCATTGCGGACGGCTGGGTCAAGGCGGACGGCAAGATCATTTACGAGGCCGGCGGCCTGCGCGTCGGTCTGTTCACCGAAGCCTGACCGCCTGCAGGACCAAAGCGTTCGCGGCCAAGAGGAGCTGATATGAGGCGGGTTGTCGTCACGGGCATGGGGATCGTCTCCTCCATCGGAAACAATCTCGATGAAGTGGTCGTGAGCCTCAGGGAGGCCAAGCCCGGCATCGTCTTTGCCAAGGAATACGCCGAGCTCAACTTCCGCTGCCACGTGCACGGCGCGCCCAAGCTCGACCCGTTCGAGGTGCTCGACCGCCGCACCACCCGCTTCATGGGCAAGGGCGCGGCCTGGAATTACATCGCCATGCAGGAGGCGATCGCCAATTCCGGGCTCGAAGAGAAGGACATCAAGAACCCGCGCACCGGCATCATCATGGGCTCGGGCGGTCCCTCTACCCGCACCGTGATCGAAGCGGGCGACATCACGCGCGAGCGCGGCCCCAAGCGCATCGGGCCGCTGGCCGTGCCCAAGGCGATGAGTTCGACCGCTTCGGCAACGCTGGCGACGCCGTTTGGCATCAAGGGCGTCAACTACTCGATCACCTCGGCCTGCGCGACATCCAAGCACTGCATCGGCGCGGGCTACGAGCAGATCCAATGGGGCAAGCAGGACATCGTCTTTGCCGGCGGCCACGAGGATCTCGACTGGAGCCTGTCGAACCTCTTCGACGCCATGGGCGCCATGTCGACCGACTTCAACGAGACGCCCGAGAAGGCCTCACGGGCCTATGACCTGAAGCGCGACGGCTTCGTCATCGCCGGCGGCGCCGGCGTCGTGGTGCTCGAGGAATACGAGCATGCCAAGGCCCGCGGCGCGACGATCTATGCCGAACTGGTTGGCTACGGCGCGACTTCGGACGGCTACGACATGGTGGCGCCGTCGGGCGAGGGCGCCACGCGCTGCATGCAGATGGCGCTCGAGACGGTCAAGGGGAAGGTCGACTACATCAATCCCCACGCCACCTCGACCCCGGTCGGCGACCTGAAGGAGATGGAAGCCATCCGCGCCGTGTTCGGCACCGGCGACGCCTGCCCGCCGATCTCGGCCACCAAGTCCCTCACCGGCCATTCGCTCGGCGCCACCGGCGTCCAGGAATCGATCTACTGCATCCTGATGATGCAGAACCGGTTCCTCTGCGAGAGCGCCAATATCGAGGAACTCGATCCGGTCTTCGCGGATATGCCGATCCTGCGGCAGCGCCGTGACAACGTCGATGTCGGCATCGCGCTGTCCAACAGTTTCGGGTTCGGCGGGACGAACGCCACCTTGGTGTTCCAGCACCCGGACGCGTAGGCGCCGGGAGAGCCGCTTGCTCCTCCCCATACTCGATGTCATCCCTACGAAAGCAGGGACCCAACTCGTCGCTTGCGCTTGCTGATGCATGGGTCCCAGCTTTCGCTGGGATGACACCGAGTTTGGAGTGTGGTCGGTGGTCCGTGAACAGGGCATGCTGATCCGTCCGACAGCCTTTCGGCTTCGGGGTTTGAAGGGTCGAGCGGGGTCCGGCGAGGCGTTGGCCACGCGGGTGGTCCGCAAATGAAAAGGCCGTCGCCTCGCCGGAACCGTCAGGATTTTTTGGCGGGGGATATGAGGGAGCGTTATTCACCCTGCCCCGAGGGACAGGCGTGTCCGGTTGCCCATATCCGCGGCCGCCATGGGACGACTCCCACAGCTCCCGACATCCCCACCGTTCGTTCGTCGCGAGAGCCGCTCGTGTGGAGGACGGGGGAGTATCGCATGGGGGGAGAGGGCGGGGATAAGTGGCGTCGAGTTTTTAGCACGTCATTGAAAAACCTATGGATCGTGGCTCCGCGCACCCCCTCCTAACCTCCCCCGTCAAGGGGGAGGTGCGCATTGAGTTGGGGGCTTGATCGTGCCTAACGCACCGGCGGGCACCCTCCCCTTGACGGGGAGGGTTGGGAAGGGGTGCACCCGGAACTCGATGGAAGATCGAGGCCTGGCCTCGGTTCTGTCACCTGGGCAGCGAGGCCGGGGCTTGGGAGGCGCCCCTAGTAGTTCAGCTCCGTGAACCTCGCCGCGCGGCCGTCGTAGAGCAGCAGCCGGCCGACCAGCGGGTCGCCGATGCCTGTGACCAGTTTGATGGCTTCCATGGCCATCAGCGTGCCGATGACGCCGGTGACGGCGCCGAGGACGCCCACGACCTCGCAACTGGGGAGGTCCGATTCGTCCGGGGTGTCGGGGTAGAGGTCGCGGAACTGCTTGCCGGCGGGCATGAACACCGTGACCTGGCCGTCGAACATCGAGACGGCGCCCGAGACCAGTGGCAGGCGGGCGGCTTCGGCGGCTTCGGCGACGATGGCGCGGGTGCCGAAATTGTCGGTGCCGTCGAGGACGAGGTGATAGCCGGCCAACAGGCGGGCGGCGTTCTCGGACGTGATGCGCTCGATATGGGGGACGAACTCGACATGCGCGTTGAGCCCGGCGACGAACGTGCCGGCGCTCTCGGCCTTGGGCGTGCCGATGCCGACGCTCTGGTGGATCATCTGGCGTTGCAGGTTCGAGAGCGACACCGTGTCGTGGTCGACGACGCCGAGCGTGCCGACGCCGGCTGCCGCGAGATACGCGATGGCGGGGCTGCCGAGGCCGCCGGCGCCGATGACCAGTACCTGCGCGGACTTGAGTTTCTGCTGCCCGTCCCCGCCGACGCCGCGCAGCACGATATGCCGGGCGTAGCGCTTGATCTCCTCGGGGCTGAGCGCGCTCACGGCATGCCTTTCACCGGGACCGCGACGAAGCGGCGATTCGGGCCCTCGAAACCGTGCGAGAATACCGAGATGATCGCGACAGGGGTCTTGCCCTCTGCGGCCCAGTTGACCGGCGCGACGATGCCGTAGAGCCGGTAGGCGACGGTGCAGCCGCGATTGGAGGGGATGGTGTCGTCGCG
>NZ_JAQGJL010000146.1 GCF_028290645.1 Devosia sp.
GAAGCCGATGAGGAGGCCCGAGGCGGCGATCCAGAGCGGCGCCGGAATCCCCCAGCCGGCCGGTGGCGCGGCCAGTCGGGCCGGCTGTCCTCCGGGACCGCCTACGCCGAGGCCGGGCAGCAGGTACGATGCGGCGAACGTACCCAGCACCAGCGCAATGAGGAACACCAGCCGCCACACCACGGTGCGCGCTGGGGGCAGCAGCTGGCCGAAGATTCCCGAGATGCCGGCGATCCGGCCGTTGCCCAGCCAGAGCAGGGCCGCGGCAAGTCCGATGAGCGTACCGCCTATCACAGCGGGGATGGGAGCAAACGAGTCCATGCGGAAAGCCTTCGAGGTTTCGAAGGCAAGGTTATCAGCCCGGCTGAAAGCGGACCAGCGTCCGGGCGATGCGATCATCCCACCGCTCGAGCCCGCGGTGAAAAACCGCACCCTGTGCGGAGTGCTTCGCGCACTCTTCCCACGTTGTGCTCTGCGCCCTAAGTATGTCGCAACTTCAAAACGATAACGGAGCTGTCGATGCTGGAACTCCTCTACGATCCCAACGTGTGGGCCGCTTTTCTTACCCTCACCGCCATGGAGATCGTCCTCGGCATCGACAATATCGTCTTCATCTCGGTCCTCGTTTCACGCCTCCCCAAGGAGCAGGCGGACCGGGCGCGCCGCCTCGGCCTGGCGCTGGCACTGATCTTCCGCATCCTCTTACTACTGGTGATCTCCTGGATCATCGGGCTCACCCAGCCGGCCTTCGACATCATGGGCTTCGCGCCCTCGTGGAAGGACCTGATCCTCATCGCCGGTGGTGCCTTCCTCGTCTACAAGGCGACGCACGAGATGCACGCCGAGATCGAGGAGCCGCACGAAGAGGAGGACAGCCTCAAGAAGCAGGCGACGATGGCCTTCGCCGCCATCATCGGCCAGATCATCGTCATCGACATGGTGTTCTCGATCGACTCGATCGTCACCGCCGTGGGCATGGCCGATCAGGTCGAGGTGATGATTGCCGCAGTGATCGTCGCGGTCGGCATCATGTTCGTCGCCTCGGGCCCGGTGGCGCGATTCGTCTCCGAGCACCCGACCACCAAGATGCTGGCGCTCGCGTTCCTGCTGCTGATCGGCACGTCGCTCGTCGCGGACGGACTCGGCTTCCATGTCCCCAAGGGCTATATCTACGCAGCCATGGGCTTCTCGGTTCTGGTCGAGGCGATCAACATCATCGCCAAGCAGCGCCGAGCGAAGCGGGTCGCCGCTAGGCCGGGGGCGACGCACAAGCTCGCCAGCGCTCCGGCGGCCGCCGATGCCGAGCCCGCAGCAACCGTCAAGCGGAAGCCCAAGACGACCTCCGCTTCGCGCGCCCGCGCCAGGCCGAAGTCGGCTCCGAGGAAGTAAGAGATGACCCGCGCGTTCGTCGTCCGTGAGCATGGTGGCCCCGAGCAGTTGAAGCTCGAGCAGGTCGAGGTGCCGGCACCGGGTCCGGGCCAGCTCAAGATCAGCAACAAGGCGATCGGGCTCAACTTTGTCGACGTCTACCAGCGCACCGGCCTCTACAAGTTGCCGCTGCCGTTCGTGGCGGGCAACGAGGGCGCCGGCGAGGTGATTGCCGTCGGCCCTGATGTGACCGGCTTCAAGGTGGGCGATCGCGTCGCCTACCAGGGCCCGGTCGGCGCCTACGCCGACGAGCGCCTGTTGCCGGCCGACAAGGCCAAGCATCTGCCCGACGGGATCACTTACGAGGTCGCGGCGGCTTCGCTCCTCAAGGGCGCCACGGCATTCTACCTGCTGCACTGGACCTATGCCCTCAAGGCCGGCGAGACCATCCTGGTCCACGCCGCGGCGGGCGGCACGGGGCAGATCCTCACCCAATGGGCCAAGGCTATCGGCGCGACGGTGATCGGGGCCGCCGGGTCCGAGGAGAAATGCGAGATCGTGCGCCAGAACGGGGCCGACCTCGCGATCAACTACAAGACCGACAACTTCCTCGAGCGGGTGAAGGAGTTCACCGGCGGCAAGGGTGTAGACGTGGTCTATGACGGCGTCGGCCAGGCGACCTTCGAGCCCTCGCTCGATTGCCTGAGGGTGCGCGGCTTGATGGTCAGTTTCGGCAATGCCTCCGGCCCGGTCTCCATCCCGCGGCTAGGGATTCTTGCGGACAAGGGTTCGCTCTATGTCACGCGACCGACCGGGGCAGGGTACTTCCGCGCCCCGGAGGACCTGCGCACCGCCGCTTCGGCGCTGTTCAACATGATCGAACTGGGCAAGATCAAGATCGCCATCGGCCAGACCCGCCCGCTGGCCGAGGCCGTGGAAGCGCAGATGGCTCTCGAGGCGCGCGAGACGACGGGATCGACGCTGCTCTTGCCGTGAGGCGCGGCTGACGCTAAACGCGGGGCCGTCGGGCAGGTGGCAGAGCGGTTGATTGCTCCGGTCTTGAAAACCGGCGAACGTGAAAACGTTCCGGGGGTTCGAATCCCTCCCTGCCCGCCACCTCTCACGTGAGACGCTGCCCGGGCCACACGGGCGGTGCCGCCGCGGATGGCCTGTCAATCGGTGTGCGGAACGTAGTTGTCAGGCACGCGAAAGTCGGCGCGCAGGACTCGAACAGGTCCGGCGTCCTCAAATTCCGAGTCGCTCTCCTCCTTCACGGCGTAGAGTTTTTCGTCGCGAAAGGCACTTGCAACCACCTGGGTGGTCGACTTCGGGATCTGACCCGCCAGGTAGCTTGCCTCCTCGAGCGCAGCTATGGCGCGCGCTTCGCCGGGCGAATGGGCGTGCACAACCACCTCGCCCTGATTTAGCGCTAGATCCCAATGAGGATCGTCGGCGGGTGCTACGGGTACCAGGCGATAGATTGTCATCACGAAACCCCACATCAGGAAAATACAACTGCCCCGCCTAGGGGGAGTCTGCATCGGACATCCGCAGCCCGCGTTCATCGAGCTGTTCGGCGACCTCGTCTTCCACGACCTCCTCAAGCTCTTCATGCGCCTGTTGCTCGACCGTTTTTCTCGCCTCTTCAATGATCTCGGCATCCTCGTGCTCGATGCCCACGGCCTTGTTGCTCGCCTTGGAGGCGGCGATCAGGTAGTCGAGTTTCACATGCAGCGCCGCCTCGCTGCGAGCGCCGGCGACCAGAATGATGCCGGAAACGAGGATCGCGGCCACTGACAGCAGGATGTTGAAGCCGAACATGAAGGGCTCGTTGAAATTAACGAGCAGCCCGATGCCAATCCCGACCAACAGCGCAACTACCGTGGCAATGAAGCCCGTCGACGTTGCAAGAAATGCGGCCAGTGCATTGATGGCGCGGCTGGAAGCTGCGTGGAGTTTCATGAGGATGGCAACGCGCGAAGTCGATCTTGGATGCTCGCTGCGGCCTTGGTCGTTGTTCGTTTGAAGCTGTGACATGGGAGACCCCTACCCATTCCGGAGTCGCGCCAAGGTCCGCAGCGTTATGGAATATCGCTTCTCCGAAACGGGTGGGATGCTGTGTTCCCACTCCGATCGGGCCTCGCCTTCGAAGAGATAGATTGAGCGCGGAGCTACTTCCACCGATATACGCTGCCATTTGCCGTCGCCCCCGCGCCGAAGCCTGAGGAGGCCGGGCGCTGCCAGTGAGATGCCGGTAATCACCCCGAACACCGACCTGTCCTTGTGCCAGCCTATGCCGGCGCCTGGGGCGTATTCGGTGACGAGCATTTGTTCGAATGCGTCGGGCCGCAAGGCGAATTGAGCTGCTGCGGCCGCGCGAAATGGCAGGAGAAATGGCGGGAACGGCTCGGCCTCCTGTAGCCGCTGTGCTGAGAAGTCGTACTTCCAGCCGAAAGACGCAGTGCGTCGCTTGCCGGTAAAGCCGTGGAACTCGAACTCCTTGAGCGGCAGCAGGGCAACTTGTTCGACAAGGGCCGCCTCCTCCTGCTCGCTGAGAAACTCAGGACGATAGGAGAAACCCGGTGGGTAGGGCGACTGCTCGAAGAGATCCGGTGTCATGGGAACTGCAACCCGGCGGCGCTACCGCCCCAATGGAGGGCGGGGTCGCCGCTATCTGGCGCTGGCCCGTAGAAGTCGGTGACAGAGTGTTGGCACGGCGGAGGCCGGTTCGGCACTTGCACTGTGGGAACGAGGGCGCTCCCCGGCCACCGCCTGCATCCGAGCCTGAGCTCGAACGATAGTCTAGACAGCCCGGCGTCCGCGAATGGCCCGGTAGATCGCGATGAGCAGGCAAGCGCCAACCACTGCCACGATCAGCTGGCCCACGATGCCGCCCATGGTGGCGCCAAAGACCAGCATGAGGATGAAGTTGCCGATCACGGCGCCCACGATCCCGAGGACGATATTCATCACCAGTCCCTGGTTCGAGCCCATCATCTTCTCGGCGATCCATCCAGCGAGCGCCCCGATAATGATCGCAGCAATCCAACCAACGCCTTCCATCTCTTCCTCCTTGGGAAACGAGCAGCAAAGCACCGCCCTATGATGGGCAATTAACGACCGAAAAGCCCACTGGTTCCGGAATTGC
>NZ_JAQGJL010000153.1 GCF_028290645.1 Devosia sp.
ATCACCGGGATCTTCTGCTGGCGGGCAGCGATGATGGCGCCGAGCATCGCCGCGATCTCGCGGCCGCCGAGGCGAGCAAGGATGGCGAGCGGGTCGGTGAGGGCGCCCTGATGGAAGGCGATAGCCCGGTCGACGGCATCGGCCTTGCGCCTGAGCCCCGCATCATCGACGCCGGTGCCGCGCCCGACCCAGTCCGCGCCGGTGCCGCCGAAGAGCGCAGTGTAGAGCGCCGCGGCGATCGTGGTGTTGCCGATGCCCATCTCGCCGATCGCGAGGAGGTCGGGCTTTCCAGCGATCGCCTCCATGCCATAGGCGATGGTCGCGGCGCACATCCTATCGTCCATCGCGGCTTGCCAGGTGATGTCGCCGGTGGGCAGGTCGAGCGCCAGCTCGAAGACGCGGAGGTTCAGTTCGTGCAGCGCGCAGATCTGGCTGATGGCGGCGCCGCCGGCGGTGAAATTGGCGACCATCTGCGCCGTCACCTCGCGCGGGAAGGCCGAGACGCCCTGATCGGTGACGCCGTGGTTGCCGGCAAAGATAGCGACCATCGGGTTGTCGAGCGTCGGGCTGGCCTTGCCCTGCCAGCGACCGAGGAACTCGACCAGGCCCTCAAGCTCGCCGAGCGAGCCCGGCGGCTTGGTGAGCTGGCGGTCGCGCTCGCGGATCGCGGCCACGGCGGCCTCATCACCCTCGGGGGCGATATGCAGCAGGTCGATGATGTCGGCGAAGGGGGACGCCATCGGATGACGACTCCGGCTGAGGGGTGCTAAGGGAGGCAAGCTTCTGGACCAATCGGCGGGCATTTGCAATTGAGCGACGATACGCCCGGATCACCTCCGCGGCAGGACAATCGGCCCCCACCGCAGCCCGAGCCGGAGCGGCAGTTCAGCGACGACCTGGTGATGGGCTTGAGGTTCTTCTCGCGGCTGCCCACCGGCGACCGCCCGTTCGAAAGGCCCAATCTCGATCGCATCGGGGTTGGACTCGCCTTTACCAGCCTCATCATAGGCTTCGGGCCGGCGCTGCTGATGATGCTCGCGGTGTGGATCGGCCTGCCGAGCTATTTCGCGGCAGCGCTCGGGGTTGCGGCGATGCTGGTGGTCACCGGCGCCCTGCCCGAGGATGCGATCGCCGACAGTGCCGATGGCCTCCTCGGCGGCGCGAGCATCGAGCGACGGCTCGAGATCATGAAGGACAGCCGCCACGGCACCTACGGCGTCGCGGCGCTCGGGCTCTATCTACTGCTGCGCGTCACGGCGATCGGCGCTGTGGCGGCGTACAACCCATTGGCCGCCGGCGGCATCTGGCTTGCCTCGAGCATCCTCGCCCGCTCGGGCTGCCTGTGGCTGAGCGTCGACCTGCCCAATGCTCGCGAGGGCGGCGCGTCGGCGGCGGTGGGACGGGTGTCAAAACGCGCCTTCTCCATCGGCATGGGCTTTGCCGTAGTGCTGGCCTTCGTTCTCGCCGCACCGTTCACCAGCGTCGTGGCGGTGGTCCTGGCGCTCGCCGCCGCCGCCGGTGTCGCGGCAGCCTGGACCGGGACCTGCCGCAGGTTGATCGGCGGGCAGACGGGCGACCTGATCGGGGCACTGCATGTGCTGATCGAGCTCGCCGTGCTGACCGTTCTCCTGATCTTCGCGTGAACGCCGCTTGAATTGCGCCCGTAGTGCACCATTATCGAGCTAGCGCCACGAAGGGGGCTTCATGCTGTTCATCGGTTTCGCCATTGTCATCGCCATCGGCCTGGCGCTGCTCGTCAGCGCCGATGCGGGGACCATGGTGGGTCTCACGCAGGACCAGTTCGGGCAGCTGATTCCGCTGGTGGGCATCCTCATTCTCGTCGCCGGCGGGCTGTTCGCGCGGCGGCACCGGTTCTCCGAGCTGCTCGGCAACCTCGTCCTGTGGGCCGGCATCTTCGGCGTAGTGCTGGTCGGCTACACCTATCGCGACGACCTGAGCGGGGTCGCGTCGCGGGTGTTCGGCGAGCTGATGCCGGGAGTCGCGGTGGTCGACAGCGAGCGCGGCACCGCCACCTTCCGCGGCGGACGCGACGGCCATTTCCAGATCACGGCCACCATCAACGGCGCGGATGTGCGCACCATCTTCGACACCGGCGCCAGCGCCGTGGTGCTGACCCAAGGCGACGCGCGAAAGGCCGGCATCGCCACCGATGCCTTGCGCTACGACGTCTCTGTCTCCACCGCCAACGGTACCGGCAAGGCCGCCAGCGTCCTGCTCGACCAGGTCGAGGTCGGGGGGATCGTGCGCAACAAGGTCCGCGCCTTCGTTGCCGATCGGGGCGCGCTCGACACCAGCCTGCTCGGCATGAGCTTCCTCGGGACGTTGAACAGCTACGGGGTGAGCGGCAATTCACTGGAACTGGTGGATTGAGCGGGTCATAGTTTCCCCGAAATCCCATCGGAGAGATTGATGCCCCAACGCCCCTACGACGAAGCCCTGCTGCGCCAATCCTTCGCCGTCGCCAAACGCTCCCGCGACGGCGGCGACCACCCGTTCGGTTCGGTGCTCGCGGACAAAAGCGGCAAAGTGCTGCGCGAACAGGGGAACGGGTATTCCTCGGAAGGCGGCGACCGCACCGCGCACGCCGAAAGACTCCTCGCCTCGTGGGCGGCCAGGAACCTCAGCCTCGAAGAGCTGAAAGACTGCACGCTCTATACCTCCGCCGAGCCCTGCGCGATGTGCTCGGGCGCCATCTACTGGGCCGGTATCGGCCGGGTGGTGTTCGGCCAGACCGAGCGGGATTTGAAGGCGCAGACCGGGGCGCATGAGGAGAACCCGACGCTCGACCTGCCCTGTCAGATCGTGTTCGAGGCGGGGCAAAGGCCGACGGAAGTCGTCGGGCCACTGCTGGCGGAGGAAGCGGCGCAGCTGCAGGCGGATTTCTGGGAGGGGAAGCGCTGAGGCATCGTGGCTCTCCGAGCCCTCATCCGCCCTTCGGGCACCCCGTCTCCACAAGGGGAGAAGGGAGGGGATGCCTCGGTCCTTCCTCCCCCTTGTGGGCAGGGCAGCGGAGCAGGACTTGGCTTTGCCAAGTCCGTTGCGTAGCTGGGTGGGGGTGCTCCACGCTCCGAGCGTCTGGCCACCGCCACCCTCTCTCCCTCCCACAAGGTGGAGTGAGACGACTGAGAGGTCGCTTCACCCGGCATCAGGCTGTCAGCTAAGCCGCCACCGACTCCCGCTCGCCCACCGCCTCATAAGCCCGCCACAGCACCTCAGGCCCTGCCCCGCGCTTCGCTGCATCGACGCTCAGGATCTGCCGGAACGTCCGCGCCCCGGGCCGCCCATTGGCCAGGCCCAGCATGTGCCGGCTGATGTTGTTGAGCCGTGCCCCCGCGGCGAGCTGGCGCTCGGCATACTCCGCCATCGCCGCGATGATCGCCTTGAGGTCCGGCACCGGATGCGCGTCGGCCAAGAACCGGGCATCGACCTCGGCCAGCAGCAGCGGGTCGTGGTAGGCGGCGCGGCCGAGCATCACGCCTGAGACATGCGCCAGGTGCGCGTCCGCCTGCTCCAGCGTCTCGATACCGCCGTTTATCATCACCGGCAGCGGCGCCAGGCGCTGCGCCAGACGGTAGACACGCGGATAGTCGAGCGGCGGGATGGTACGGTTTTCCTTGGGGCTCAGGCCCTTGAGCCAGGCCTTGCGGGCGTGGACGTAAAGCGCCTCGATACCGGCCCCGACCATCAGGTCGGCGAAGCGGTCGAGGCTCTGCTCGGTGTCCTGGTCGTCGATGCCGATGCGGCACTTAACCGTCACCGGCCGGTCGGTGGCGTCGCGCATGGCGCGGACGCATTCGGCCACCAGCTCCGGCTCCGCCATCAGGCAGGCGCCGAAGCGGCCGGACTGCACCCGGTCGGATGGGCAGCCGACATTGAGGTTGATCTCGGCATAGCCGAACTCTGTCGCGATGCGCGTCGCCTCGGCGAGTTCCGCGGGATCGGAGCCACCGAGCTGCACCGCAATCGGCTGCTCGACCGCATCGAATCCCAGCAGCCGCTCGCGCGGCCCGTGCACCACCGCGGCGCTCGTCACCATCTCGGTGAACAGCAACGCCCGCGCCGACAGGACCCGGTGCAGATACCTACAATGGGTATCAGTCCAATCCATCATCGGCGCCACCGAGAAGCGGCGGGCGGTTGCGAGGTCGTGTGCCATGGCCGGGAAATAGGGCATGCGGAGCAAAAACGCCAGCCGTCAACGGCATCTTGCGCGGCAGCCGGTAGCTGCAGGATCGGAGGTAAGCTGGCCGGTAGGCCTCATCCGCGCGGGGGTCTGACCCGCTCCGGAGCATCCAGGGCCTTTAGCAATGCGTCCAGCCGCGCCATGGTGTCGAGGAAGCTGCCGAGCTCGACGCCTTCATCCGAGGGCCTGCCGGCGATGGGCCTATTGGCGGCCTGCCCGGCTGCCGATGGGCTTCTCGGCTTCCGTTTCAGTCGCTTCTTCTCGAACTGCGCAGGGGCTTCCATCAAAGGTTGGGACCGTCTGCGTTTCGCCTGGCCGGCCTGCTGGGCCCGAACGCCGCCGGCAACAACTGACGAGGGGATTACCGCTACGGAGAGCAAAGGTGCAGAATTGGTCGGGTTACGCATGGACTCGCCTCACACCGGTACATAACAGCCAGGTAAAAACTGCCGCCGCGGAAGTGGTTCTAGGCTCGCCTCCGGCCTTCTATTGACCCTGTGGCAAACAACCAATTGCAGCTCGCAACCGGATACATCGTGAATCTGGCGATTTTGCGGAGCACGCCAAGGCGGTAGCCGCGATAGACATGGCGCCAAGTTCACAACGTAAAACGGTCATGACAGCTCTCTTCCAGCGGCAACTCCAATCTATTGCCCGTGCGAAGGGCGAAAAATGACAATAGACAGTTCCCGTCTGCAGCAATGCGTGGCCGCGCAAGCCTCAGTCCCGGCCGCGGCGGCGCCCCGCTGGCCTGAGCCTAGTGCCAATTTCGTCAGCATGCGGCGGGTCCCTCGTTGACTTCGTATGTGCGCTTATTATATGTGCGCTTATGAAATCGAACCTTGGATACAAGCAGCAGGCCCCGATGGGCTACCTGATCCATGAAGTGGCCCGGCTGCTGAAGCGGCGCTTCGAGGATCAGGCGCGCGTACACGGCATCACGCTGCCGCAATGGCGGGTGCTGGCGCAGATCGCGCTCAACGAGGGTATCACCCAGGTGGCGCTCGCCGCGGCGACGGACACCGATCCGATGACCGTCTCGGGCGTGCTCGACCGGCTTGAGAAACGCGGCCTGATCGATCGCTATGCCGACCCGACGGATAGCCGCGCCAAGCTGGCCCGGCTGACGCCCGAGGGCGAGCAGGTGTTCACCACGACCCGCACCGTCGGTTTCGCCATGTACGAAGCCGCACTCGAGGGCATTACGCCCGAGGAGCGCGAGATCGCAATCAAAGCGCTTTCGAGGATGCGCGACAATCTTATCGGCCAGACGGCCGAACTCGAGGAAATCTGATCATGAATGCCCGCGTCACCACCCCTGCCCCCGGCGAAGCCAAGCCGGTCTCGATCCCGGTCGCCGAAATGGCGAAGCCCGAGGCCGTGGTTGCGCCCACCCCTCCGGCAAAGAAGAAGCGGTCGGGCAGGCGCCTGGCGCTGATGCTGTCGGTGCCGGTGGTGCTGGCTGTCGGCGGCGGCTATTTCTGGCTCACCGGTGGGCGCTATGTCGATACCGACAACGCCTATGTGCAGCAGCCCAAGGTCTCCGTCTCCTCGGACGTGGCCGGCCGCATCGTTTCGGTCGCGGTCAAGGACAACCAGGTGGTGAAGGCCGGCGACACCCTGTTCGCCATCGACCCCGAGCCCTACCGGATCGCCCTCAGCCAGGCCGACGCGGCACTCGCCACGGCGCGGGTGAATGTCGAGCAGCTGCGTGTCGGCCTCGGCACGGCGACAGCCAAGCTCGACGCCGCCAAGGCGACCCTCGCCATCCGGCAGAAGGAATGGGACCGCAGCTCGAACCTGCAGAAGCAGGGGATTTCGGCGGAATCGGCACTCGACGACTCGCGGCTGGCGCTGCAGCAGGCGCAGTCCAACGTCTCGCTCGAGGAGCAGGACGTGGCCAATGCCACCGCCGCGCTCGGCGGCGATCCGAACGTCAGGACCGACGATCATCCGGCGGTCCGCGCGGCGCTCGCGGCGCGCGACAATGCGCAGCGCAACCTCGACAAGAGCACGGTCGTGGCGCCCGCCGACGGCATCGTCAGCCAAGTGGCGAGCCTCAATGTCGGCCAGTTCATCGCCACCGGCTCGACCATCGCGACGCTGGTGGAGACCGGCGACACCTGGATCGAGGCCAATTTCAAGGAGACCCAGCTCACCGGCCTGAGCGTCGGGATGCCGGCGGAGATTTCGGTCGACGCGTTCCCGGGCACCAAGCTCAAGGGCCATGTCGACTCGATCGGCGCGGCGACCGGTGCGGAATTCGCGCTGATCCCGGCGCAGAACGCCACCGGCAACTGGGTGAAGGTCGTGCAGCGCGTTCCCGTCCGCATCGCCGTGGACAACGCGGCCGGGGAGTCGCTGGTCAACGGCATGAGCGCCGTCGTCAGCGTCGACACCAAGCCGGAACTCTCAGCGCCGGAAGTTCAGAAGGCACTGTAGCATGGCCGCCGCCGCTCCCGCCGTTTCAGCACCCGCCGTGGTGGTGAAAAACAAGGGCCTGCTCACGGCCGGCATCATGCTGGCCATGGTGATGCAGGTGCTCGACACCACCATCGCCAATGTCGCCCTGCCCCATATGCGCGCCAGCCTCGGCGCGTCGCAGGACGAGATCAACTGGGTGCTGACCTCCTATATCGTCGCCTCCGCCATCGCGACGCCGCTCACCGGCTGGTTCGCGGATGCGCTGGGGCGCAAGAACCTCATGCTGTTCGCGGTCATTGGCTTCACCGCAGCATCGCTGCTCTGCGGCATCGCCACCAGCCTCGAGCAGATGGTGCTGTTCCGCGTCATCCAAGGGGTCTGCGGCGCGGTGCTCGCGCCCCTCGCGCAGGCGACGATGATGGACATCAACCCGCGCGAGAAGATGGGCCAGGCCATGGCGATCTTCGGCGCCGGCATCATGATCGGGCCGATCATCGGGCCGACGCTGGGCGGCTGGCTCACCGAGACGTTCAACTGGCGCGCGGTGTTCCTTGTCAACCTGCCGGTCGGCGCGCTGGCGCTGTTCGTGCTGTTCACGCTGATGCCCAAGGGCGAGATCAAGAAGCGGCCATTCGACTTCTTCGGCTTCGGCATGCTCGCCCTCGCCGTCGCCTCGATGCAGCTGCTGCTAGACCGCGGCCAGGGCGTGGGCTGGTTCGACTCGCCGGAAATCTGGCTCTACCTGATCCTCGCGATCTCGGGCGTCTGGGTGTTCATCATCCACTGCCTGTCGGCCAAAAATCCGTTCGTCGACCTCGCCATGTTCAAGGACCGCAACTTCGCCACGGGCCTGGTGCTGATCTTCGTCATCGGCATCACGCTGTTCTCGGGCCTCGCGCTGTTGCCGCCGATGCTGCAGAACCTGATGGGCTTTCCGGTGATCGAGACCGGTATCGTCATGGGACCGCGCGGCATCGGAACGATGGTGTCGATGATCCTCGTCGGCCGGCTGGTGTCGAAATACGACCCGCGCATCCTCGTAGTGGCCGGCACGCTGCTCACCGCCTACTCGATGTACATGATGACCCAGTTCGACATCGTGATGGGCACCGGCCCGATCATGCTCTCGGGCTTCATCCAGGGCATCGGCATGGGCCTCGTCTTCGTGCCGCTCAACACGCTGGCCTTCGCCACCATCGCGGCGCGGTTCCGGGTGGAGGCGACCAGCATGTTCAGCCTCATCCGCAATGTCGGCTCGGGCGTCGGCATCTCGATCGTCACTACGGTGCTGGCGCAGATGCAGTCGGTGAACCAGGCCGAGCTCGGCGAGCGGGTGACGCTCGATGCGGGACCAATCCGCGACTTCGCCGCCAGCCATGGCGGCTTCGCCAATGTGGTGAGCACGCTCAATGGGCTGATCGCGCAGCAATCGGCGATGCTGTCGTTCCTCGACGACTTCAAGCTGATGATGTTCGTCACGCTGATCTCGCTGCCGATCGTGCTGCTGCTCCGCCGCCCACCCCGCGCCGCCACCCCGATGACGCCCGAGCAACGGGCGCACGCGATGGGGGAATAGGGGCAACCGGACTCTTCCCCTCTCCCCTGAGGGGAGTGAGGGGTGCGATACTTTCAGGCCCGCGCTCCCTCGGCGTGGCACCCTGCGATGCCGCCAGATGGAAGTTGCGGGGCCCCTGCACCCCCAATCCGGCGCTACGCGCCACCTTCTCCCCTGTGGGAGAAGGGAACTCCCCTGCCCCCGGCGCATGCAAGCCCTGCTCCCCCGCCCGTTGGGCGCCGGCTGTCAGGCACTTACATATGCTGCGGGCGGTAAAACGGGGTCCGACCATGACCAGCTCAACTCACAAACATCGCGTCGTCGTCGTCGGCGGCGGCTTCGGCGGCCTCGCCGCGGTTCAGGCGCTCAAGGGCGCCAATGTCGACATCACCGTGATCGACCGGCGCAACCATCACCTGTTCCAGCCGCTGCTCTACCAGGTGGCGACCACCGCGCTCAGCCCGTCGGAGATCGCCTGGCCGATCCGCATGCTGCTGAAGAACCGGCCGGAGGTGACGACGCTGCTGGGCAACGTCACCGGCATCGACAAGACGGCGCAGATGGTCAAGCTCGAGGACGGCGCGAAGGTGCCGTTCGACAGCCTGATCATCGCCACTGGCGCCCGGCACGCCTATTTCGGTCACGACGACTGGGAGCCCTTCGCCCCCGGCCTCAAGACGCTCGAGGACGCCACCGCCATGCGGCGGCGCCTGCTGCTCGCCTTCGAGGCGGCAGAGCGTGAGATCGATCCCGAAAGGCGCGCCGCGCTGCTCACCTTCGCGATCATCGGGGCGGGACCGACGGGGGTCGAGCTCGCCGGCGCGATCATCGATCTCGCCCGCACCTCGCTCAGGAACGAGTTCCGCTCGATCAAGCCTGAAGAGGCGCGCGTCGTCCTGATCGAGGCCGGTCCGAAGGTGCTCGCCAATTTCCGCGAAAACCTCTCGGTCTATGCCAAGGCGGCGCTGGAAAAGCTTGGCGTCGAAGTGCTGCTCAACCAGCCCGTTACCGGGGTGACGGCCGACACTGTGCGCTTCGATGGCCAGGTGCTCCACGCCAGCACCATCATCTGGGCGGCGGGCGTGCTCGCCTCGCCCGCGGCCAGGTGGCTCGACGTCGAGGCCGATCGCGCCGGCCGCATCAAGGTCGAGCCGGACCTCACCGTTCCCGGCAGCCCGAACATCTTCGCCGTCGGAGACACAGTCACCGTCATGGCGCCCAACGGCAAGCCGGTGCCGGGGATCGGCGATGCGGCCAAGCAGGGAGGCAAGTACGCGGCGTCGGTGATCAAGGCGCGCCTCGAGGGCGAGACCGCGGGCCCCTTCCGCTACCGGCACGCCGGCGACATCGCCACGGTCGGCAAGAGCGCCGCGCTGATCGATTTCGGCTGGATCCAGCTCACTGGCGTGATCGGCTGGTGGACATGGGGGCTGGCCCACATCTACTTTCTTATCGGGATGAAGAACCGCATTTCGGTGGCCCTGAGCTGGCTGTGGATCTACCTCACCGGCCACCGCAGCGCCCGGCTGATCACCTGGGGTGAAGCGGGGAGCGGGAAGAAGCAGCGCACTTCAGGGGGCACCGACGGGTGATTAGGGGCTCCGCCCGCGTGTCTCCTGTTGCCTCCGGAGCTGACTCTGCACCAAGGCCGCTACGCGATGGCCTTGCGCTCCGGCAGCACGAAGCTTGCTACCAGCAAGGCCGTGATCGCCGCAGCAACCGGCAACACGGCGAGCCAGAACGCTCCCGCCTGGTCGAGGATGGCCCCGCCCAGCCGCGCAGCCAGCGCCACTCCTAGGTTCATGGCCGTTAGATTGAGCGCGAGCGCGAGCGCCGGCGAGCGGGGCACGATCGACGAAATCAGGCTTGACTGCGCCATGTAGAAGCCCCAACCCGTCAGCGCGATCGCCGGAATGATGACAAAAAGTGCGACGGCGCCGACGGTTGCCGGCAACGACCCTGCCGCGGCGAGGGCGGCGAGAAGAACCAGTTGGGCTGCTGCCGCGAGGATCGTGGCGCGACGCGCTCCGATGCGGTCGGCGATCCGCCCGCCCAACTGCGTTCCCGCGACAGCCCCGACGCCATTGGCAAGGAGCAGGAGCGGCAGCATCTGCGCGCCGAGACCGCCCGCGTATTGGGCGAGAGGCGCAATGAAGATGATCACCGTGAACTGTGCGAGCATGAACAGGAACGTCGACAGCAGCGCCACGGGAATGCCCGGCAACCCAATGACACTGAGCCGCTCGCGCAGCGTCACCTTCTCCCCGCGCACGCCACGCGGCAGGTTCCACATCAGACCGACGACGGCGATCAGCGCCAGCACCGCGATTGCCGCGAAGATGACCCGCCAGTTGTAGACCGAGACGACGAATGCGCCGAGCGGCACGCCGGCAAGCGCTGCCAGCGACTGGCCGCTCGTCACGACGGCGATGGTCCGCCCACGCCGCTCCGGCGGAGACATCGCAACCGCGGTCGTTAGCGCCATCGCCGCGAACAGCCCCACGCCAAGCCCGACCACGACGCGGGCCGCGATGAGGAGCGGCAGCGTCGGCGCCAGCACCATCAGCACCGCGCCGATGGCGAATGTCAGCTCCGCCCCGATCAGGACCTTCCGCCGCTCGATGTTGCCAAACAAGGTCGCGAGGATGGGCGTTCCGATCGCGTAGACCATCGCATAGGCAAAGGGGACGTACCCCGCTTCGCCCACCGTGATCCCAAGGTCCGCGCTGATCGAGGGGAGCAGGCTGCCGATTACAAAGCCGTCCGTACCGCTGATGAAGCCGGCCAGCACAAACCACAGAATCCGGGTGTCCACGACCGCTGCCCCTGTGCCAGCCCCGTGCGCGAACCCTAGCCTATTTGCACGGCCGGGGAAATCCTGAGGCGCACGCAGCAGTCGTCCCCCTGCAGGGGCGGGCGACAGGGGTGGGGATAGCAGCCACCGGCGGCTCGCCTGATCGCACGCGAAAAAGCCGGGTACCTCGCGGTACCCGGCCTTCATTCAAATCCCACTCGCCGGATCAGGCGGCCGAGATCTCGGTGACGGCGACCTTGCCGGTGCGGCGGTCTTCGCCGGTCTCAAACGAGACCTTCTGACCTTCCGCGAGGCCAGTCAGGCCGGCGCGCTGCAGCGCGGTGGCATGCACGAACACGTCCTTTGCGCCGCTATCGGGCTGGATGAATCCATAGCCCTTCTGGTCGTTGTAGAATTTGACGGTGCCCTTTTCCATCGGGTAGTCCCTCTTCGCAGTGATGTTAGTGGACAGAACAACTTTCGGTCACCCCGCCCGGGTCAGTCGAATTTTGGAAGTCCTTATCGTGCGCCTGACCGAGAGCGGGGGCATACGGCCGGATGTCAGCCAAATGTCGATGACAAATGAGATAGAGGGCGTCGCGCAAGTTGGCAAGGTGGCGACGCCATGACGCATCACGCCTTGGAAACGATGCGATTGGGCGACAGCCAATAGGGCGGTATGGCGCCCGCTAGATTGGAAAGCGGCAGGACCTCGGGCTTCAGGCGGATGCCGAGCACATCGCCCATGAAGGCGCGGCGCGCCTCGATACGGTTCCACACATCAGGGAAGCTTGACCGGAGCTCATCCCTGCCTTGCGCGTCGAGCAATGCGATGCCGTCCTCGATATTGGCGCCGTGATAAGGCGGGCCGGCGGCGGGGATGATGTCGACCTGCACCGCCTGTCCCGACAGGAACGGCTCGGTCGATCCGGGATAGACCTGGGTGTTCATCCATTCGTCGATATGGATCAGGTGACCGGGGTTCAGCACCAGCTTGAAGAACGGCGTATCGAGATGCCGGCGCGCCAGGGCGTCGAGCTCGCCGCCGGTGACGCCGATGCCGATGGTCTCATACCACTCCGCGACGCAGGCAAAATACGGGCCGGCGAGGCGGTCGACATAGTCCCGCGCATTCCCGGGAAGATCCGCTTCGTCCTCGGCCAGCCAGCCCATGCGGCTCGACAGCCCACCCCAGTAGCCGACCGCACTGGTCATCGGGTCGCCGCGCTTCAGCTTCCGGTCCGACGGGCTGTTGAGCCCGACCAGCCGCTCGCCGGATGAAAACATGGTGTGGCAGGAGTGCGGGAGTACGCCGAGGCGCATCTGCTGCACGGCTTCGAATTCGCTCATGCCCGGCCGGACGTTGGCGATCAGCGCCTTGATCGCCTCCGAGGCGGCCACGGCGCCGAACTCGAACTGGGCAATCTGGACGATCTCGTTGACGGCGCGGAGGCCGGTGATCGGGTGCATCAGCAGCGCGTTGGCGTTGACCACCCGCCCCTCCGGGCCGGCGATGTGGCGGAGCGTGTCGACGATATAGGACGGCGTCTCCAGCCAGGATTCGGGCTTGGCCGCCTCTGAGGGGCCGAAATACTTCCAGCCGAGCACGCCGATCCGCTGGTTCTGCTTGATGCCGGCGTGGTGCAGCACCTCAACCAGTGCCGGCGTCTTGGTGCGATCCTGGCCGAGGAGCCCGAACGGCGGATAGAGCCGCGCCTCGACCTCGATCGCGGCATTGTTGGCCCGCCCCAGATTTTCCGGACCGGTCAGCAGCGTCGGCGTGGTGTCAGGCGTGATCAGCAGCAGCGCTTCCTCGAAGCGCGGATCGAACCCGGTGAGGTAGCTGAGATTGGCGGCGTGCTCGCGGTCGGCGTAAACCACCAGCGCGTCGAGCCCGGCGGCCCGGCGCGCCCTGCCCAGGGCGGCGAAGCGTTCGACGTAAACGGAACGGTCGAGTTCGAGGCGCGTTTCGGGAATGCCGAAATCCGGCAGCTTGGCATCGATCAGGCGGAAAGCAGGCATATACGGGGTCCCCAGCCCGAAGGCGTTTCCATTTGCTTGTCTCGGAAACCGCGGCCGATTGCAATCGGCGCGGGAAAGAGTTGACAAGCGGCCACAACTAATTGCTATTAAGAACCATTCGCAATAAGAGATTGCCCACAGCAATGGTAACGCGCCGCCGCTTCACTGCCCTGGCCCTCTTAGCGCTGGCTGGGACGACGGCTTTGCCTGCCTTGGCCCAGGACAAGTTCAAGGTGGTGACGACCTTCACCATCATCGCTGACATCGCGCGCAACGTCGCGGGCGACGCGGCGGTCGTCGAGTCGATCACCAGGCCGGGGGCGGAGATCCACGGCTACCAGCCGGGGCCGCGCGACATCGTCAAGGCGCAGGATGCCGACCTGGTGCTGTGGAACGGCATGAACCTCGAACGGTGGTTCGAGAAATTCTTCGAGAACGTGAAGGACGTGCCGCAGGCCGTGGTCAGCGACGGCGTCGAACCGATGAGCATCGGCGAAGGACCCTACAGCGGCAAGCCCAACCCGCACGCCTGGATGTCGCCCGCCAACGGGCTGATCTATGTCGAGAACATCCGCCAGGCGCTGGGCCAGTACGACCCGGCGAATGCCGCGACCTATGATGCGAACGCCGCCGCCTACTCGGCGCAGATCAAGGCGATGGATGCGCCGCTGCGCGCCCGGCTCGAGCAGATTCCGGTGGAGCAGCGCTGGCTGGTCACCAGCGAGGGCGCGTTCAGCTACCTCGCCCGCGATTACCAGATGAAGGAGCTCTTCCTCTGGCCCATCAACGCCGATCAACAGGGTACACCCCAGCAGGTGCGCAAGGTCATCGACGCGGTCCGCGCCAACAAGATCCCGGTGGTGTTCTCCGAAAGCACCGTCTCCGACAAGCCCGCGAGGCAGGTCGCCAAGGAAACCGGCGCGGCCTATGGCGGCATTCTTTATGTCGACTCGCTCAGCGAAGCCGACGGCCCGACGCCCACCTATCTGAAGTTGCTCGAAGTTACCGTCGACACCATCGCCAAGGGGTTCGGGAAATGACCCTCACCGCCAATGTCCCGCACGAGTCCTGGAATCCGGTCCCGCAACCCAGCCTCGAAGTCGAGGGCGTGACCGTCGCCTATCCCAACGGCAACGTAGCGCTGCGCGATGCCAGCTTCGGGCTCGGGGCCGGCACCATTGCCGGGCTGGTCGGGGTCAATGGCAGCGGCAAGTCCACGCTGTTCAAGGCGATCATGGGGTTCGTGCAGCCGATCGCCGGCGAGGTGCGGATTGCCGGGATGCCGGTGCGCGAGGCGTTGAAGCGGAACCTCGTCGCCTACGTCCCGCAGGCCGAGGAGGTCGACTGGAATTTTCCGGTGCTGGTCGAGGACGTCGTGATGATGGGGCGTCAGGGCCATATGGGGTTTTTCCGCATCCCCTCGGCCAAGGATCGCGAATTGGTCGACCAGTCGCTCGCCCGCGTCGGCATGACCGAGTATCGCAAGCGCCAGATCGGCGAGCTGTCGGGCGGACAGAAAAAGCGCGTGTTCCTCGCCCGGGCGCTGGCCCAGCAAGGCCGCATCATGCTGCTCGACGAGCCGTTCACCGGCGTCGATGTCCAGACCGAGACGGCGATCATCGACCTGATGCGCGAGCTGCGCGGCCAGGGCCACCTGATGCTGGTCTCGACCCACAACCTGGGCAGCGTTCCCGACTTCTGCGACCAGGTGGTGCTGGTCAACCGCACGGTGCTGGCCGCCGGTCCCACGGCTGAGGTGTTCACGCAATCCAACCTCGAGCAGGCCTTCGGCGGCGTGCTGCGGCATTTCCAGCTCGCCGGCTCCGACCTTCACGACGACAAGGAGGATACGCGCCGCGTCACCGTGCTTACCGACGATGAGCGTCCGGTGGTGTTCTACGGCGAGAACGGCAGCAAGCCGGCCTCGCCCAGCAAGCCGCAGGACGACAAATGATCGAGGAACTGCTCGTCCCGTTCACTTACGACTACATGGTCAAGGCGATGTGGGTGTCGGCGCTGGTTGGCGCCGTGTGCGCCTTCCTATCGGCCTACCTGATGCTGAAGGGCTGGTCGCTGATCGGCGACGCCCTCGGCCATGCAGTGGTGCCGGGCGTCGCCGCCGCTTACCTCTTCGGCCTCCCCTACTCCGCCGGCGCGTTCGTAGCGGGCGGGCTCGCCGCCGCCTCCATGGTGCTCGTCCGGGCCAGGACCAAGCTCAGGGAGGACGCCGTCATCGGCATCATCTTCACCTCGTTCTTCGCGCTGGGCCTGCTGATCGTCTCGCTTAACCCCACCGCCGTAGATGTCCAGGCCATCGTCATGGGCAACATCCTCGGCATCTCGGATGGCGATGTCATCCAGGTGGTGATCATCTCGCTGGTGTCGCTGGCGATCCTCATCCTCAAGTGGAAGGACCTGATGCTGGTGTTCTTCGACGAGAGCCACGCGCGCACCGTAGGCATCAACCCGCGCGCCCTGCAGGTGCTGTTCTTCGCGCTGCTCGCCGCCTGCACCGTGGCGGCGCTGCAGACCGTCGGCGCCATCCTCGTCATCGCCATGGTGGTGACGCCCGGCGCCACCGCCTATCTCCTCACCGACCGGTTCCGGACCCTGCTGATCATTGCCGTGATCCTCGGCTCGGCGACGGCGGCGGTTGGCGCCTATATCAGCTTCTTTCTCGATGGCGCGACCGGCGGGGTGATCGTGTCGCTGCAGACGCTGCTGTTCCTCGTCGCCTTCTTCTTTGCCCCCAAGCACGGGCGTCTCGCCGCCCGCAGCCGGGCGCTGCGCGAAGCGGGAATGCCATGATGGATTGGCTCTACACCTTCATCGTCGAGCCGCTCTCCTACGACTTCATGCAGCGCGCCCTGCTGGTCGCCATCCTCGTCGGCGCGGTGTCGGCGGCACTATCGTGCTTCCTCGTGCTCAAAGGCTGGTCGCTGATGGGCGACGCTATCTCGCACGCCGTGCTGCCGGGCATCGTCCTCGCCTACGTCGTCGGCCTGCCGATCGCAATCGGCGCGTTCGTCGCCGGGCTCTTCGCGGCGATCAGCACGGGGTATCTCAAGGACAACAGCCGGATCAAGGAAGACACGGCCATGGGCATCGTCTTCACCGGCATGTTCGCGGTCGGCCTCGTGCTGTTCTCGCGCATCGAGACCGACCAGCACCTGAGCCACATCCTGTTCGGCGACATGCTGGGCGTCACCTGGGGCGACCTGATCGAGACCGCCGTCATCGCTGGCGTGACCCTGCTCATCGTCCTCACCAAGCGCCGCGATTTCCTGCTCTACGCGTTCGACCCGCAGCACGCCCGCGCCATCGGCCTGCCGGTGAAACTCCTGCACTACGGTCTCCTCGCCCTGCTCTCGATCACCATCGTCGCCTCGCTGAAGGCAGTCGGCATCATCCTCGTCGTCGCCATGCTGATCGCCCCCGGCGCCATCGGGTTCCTGCTCGCCAAGCGCTTCGAGACCATGCTGGTGATCGCCATGAGCGTCGCCATCGCCTCGGGCGTCCTCGGTACTCTGATAAGCTACAGTATCAACGGCGCGACGGGCCCGTGCATCGTGCTGATCCAGGCCGGAGTGTTCCTGCTGGCGCTGCTGTTCGCACCGGGGAGCGGTCTGTTGAGGCGGCGGGCTGCACCGGGAACGCATGCCGCGGGTTTGCCCATCGCACCCTAAAGGAGGTTCGAAAATGGCCGCACAGCACCCCGAACAGAACCAGAAGGGCGAGAAATGGTCCGCCGAGGTCACAGAGCATTCCGATGCGCTCGACCTCGAGAACGGCGTCTTCGAGGGCAGCGATCCCCAGGAGATCGCCCTCTCCCTAAAACGCTCCGCCGAGCGCAGCCGTCGCCGGAAATCCGAGCCCTACCAGTCCGCCATGTCGATGCTGACCTTCTACATCAACCGCGCAGGCAAGAACCTCAGCGCCAGCCACAAACAAGTGCTCGAGGACGCCAAGGACGAGTTGCGGAAGGTGTTCGGGCGGGAGGATTGAGCGGCGCCCACTCTCGATCAACGGAGCGGCGGCCCCGAGTTGCTTGACCTCATGAAACGACATGCACATGGTATGCGCATCTGCCCGGAGAGATGAGATGACCGCGGTCCGTCGCCCTGCAAATCTGACCCTTGATGGCGACCTGCTGGATGAAGCCCGCGCCTTGAACATCAACTTGTCCCGGGCGGCCGAGTCCGGCATTGCCCGCGCCGTCGCTGCCGAGAAAGCGGCCCGGCGATGGGCAGAAGAGAATGCTGACGTGGTGCGCAGCAACAACGAGTTTGTCGCCCGCCACGGACTTCCGCTCCGCAAATACCGCTCGTTCTAGATGGCGCAGTTCGACGTCTTCCGCCTGTCGGGTGGCGAGCTGGTGCTCGACGTGCAGACCGATTTGCTCGGTGCGTTCGACAGCCGCGTTGTGGTTCCGCTCTACCCGCCGGAACTTGCTCCCGTCCGGCACAAGCGACTCAATCCGGAAGTGACCATCGATGGGAGGCCATACGTGCTGGTCACTCAATTCCTGATCGCTATAGATCGCCCGGAGCTAGGGTTCCGGATAGACAACCTCGACCGCCATTATGACGAGATCAAAGCCGCCTACGACATGCTGTTGAACGGCTTCTAATCCTGCACCGCCATTTCCGTCACCACGCTCTTCGACAGCTGACGCTCGCGCAGCCAGATGTAGAGGCCGGAGGCGATGACGATTGGGGCGCCGATGAATATCCACATGTCGGGCGGCTGGTTGAACACCAGCCAGCTTGAGGCGGTCATGAAGATAATCTGCAGGTAGCCGAACGGGGCCAGTACCGAGGCTGGCGCATAGCGATGCGCCGTGGTGATCGACAGGTGCCCGATCAGGGCCGCGAGGCCGATGCCGAAGAACGCCAGCCAGCCAACCAGCTCATGCGGCCAGGTCCAGCCCCCCAACGAGAACGGAGCGATACAGACCGTCGCGGCGGCGGCAGCGTAGAACTGTTGCGTGGTGGTCGTGTCCACCCCGGCCAGCTTGCGCGTCAGCAGGTTGTAGAGCGCGCTGAACACCGCCGTGATCAGCGACAGTATCACCGCCGGATGAAACGCCTCGGTTCCGGGCTGAACGATCACCAGAACGCCGATGAAGCCGACCGCGATCGCGGCCCAGCGTCGCCACCCTACCGTTTCGCCCAGCATCGGGATCGACAACGAGCAGAGGATCAGCGGCATGGTGAACGAGATCGCGGAGGTGACCGTGAGCGGCAGGAAGGTCAGCGCCACGAAGTTGAACACGGTCGAGCCGAGGAGGCACAGGCCGCGGACAATCTCCAGCGGCAGGCTCCGGGTGGCGGTCAACGCGCGCGCGCCCTCGCGCGGCAGGAAGATCGCCAGTACCAGGGTCAGCTGCCCGGCATAGCGGACGAAGACCACCTCCATGGTCGGCAGGCCCGCCTGGGTCAGCAGCTTGGCGCAGCTGTCGATGATCGTATAGCAGAGGTAGCCGACCAGCATCAGGCTGATGCCGAGCAGGCGCCGGTCCTCGATGGGCTTGACCGCAGATGCCACCGCTCAGTCCTCGACCGGCGTCACGGTGATGGCGCGATGGAGCTTGCGTTCGCGCAGCCAGATGTAGATGCCCGAGCCGATGATGATCGGGGCCCCGAAATAGAACTCGGTATCGGGCGGCTCCTGGAAGATCAGCCAGCTCGCCACGGCAAGCAGCAGCAGTTCGGTATAGCTGAACGGCGCCAGCGCGGACGGCGGGGCGAAGCGATGCGCGATGGTGTTGAGTTGATGCGCCAGCATGCCGGCGACGCCCGCTGCGACGAAGGCGAACCAGGCCGGCCCGGTGGTCGGCCACACCCAGCCCTGGAACGCGAACGGCGTGATGCAGACGAGCGCGATCAGGCCCGAGTACACCTGCTGCGTCGCCGCCGAATCCACACCGGCGAGCTTGCGCGTGATGATCGAGTAGAACGCGGCGCAGAGCGCTCCGGCGAGGCAGAGGAGCGAGGCCGGGTGGAAGGCTTCGGTGCCGGGCCGGACGATGATCAGAATGCCGACGAAGCCCGCGCCCACTGCGGCCCAGCGCCGCCAGCCGACCGTCTCGCCGAGGAACGGCCCGGAGAGCGCCGTCACCATCAGCGGCATGGTGAACATCAGCGCGCCGGTGACGGTCAGCGGCAGGAAGCGCATGGCGAGGAAATTGGCGACGGTGACGCCGAGCAGGCACAGCCCGCGCAGCAGTTCGAGCTTCCAGTTGCGGGAAACGAACAGCCCGCGCTGGATCGGCAGGAACAGCGCGATGGTCAGCGCCACATGCACGCCGTAGCGCACGAAGACGATCTCGGTGAGCGGGATGCCCACCACCGCCATGTACTTGGCCGAGGTGTCGAGCGTGGCAAAGAATATCTGGGCGACCAGCAGGATGCCGATGCCGAAATTGCGGCGCTCCTCGACCGGAGCGATGGTGGAAGTCATGGGCTGGTCCGAAGCCGCAGAACGACGCGGCGGGCGGGTCCCACCAAAGGGCGCGCCGCCCCGGCCTGTCAATGCCGGAGGGGCGCCAAACGGTTCGCCAGCACTAAAGTGTAACCGTTGCGCCAGCCCAATTCCCGTAGCCCTAGACGAGCAGATGCCAGGGGCCCTGGTGTGGCGTGTCCGACGTCAGTACGTCTGCCGCAAGTGCCTCACCCTCAGCCCCGCCGCCAGCGCGTCCTTCGTCACCGCCGTCCCCCGCCGCGGAGTAAAACTCAGCTTCACCTCGCGCCCCGGCAGCAGCGTCACGGCGTTGTCCGAGAAGTACCCCGGCACATCCACCATCGCGGTCACGAACACCGCCGGCTTGTCGGCGGTCAGCGTCAGCACCGGCGCCTTGTCGCCGCCCGACCAGCTGGTCTTCACCTTGGCCTCCGCCAGCTCGTACCCCTTGTAGGCCTTCGGGAAATAGTCGTTCTCGCCCAGGAGCTTGCCGTCCTCGGCGGTCCACGAGAAGAACAGGAACTCGTTCGGCCCCAGGTCGGAGAGCTTCAGCCTGGTCGCCACGACCGCCTTGTCGGGCGAGGTCTTCGCCCTGGCCGTGGCGATCACCCGGGCCTTGCCGCTGGCATTCACCGCCTGCACCTCGTCGGCGATCTCGGCCTTCCCGGCCGTATCGTTGATCGCCTTGAGGATCAGCGTGTCGCCGTCCGGCACCGCCACGACATTGATCGGCAGGAAGAAGCGCTTCGCCATGTAGTGCAGCAGCTTCCACTGCCCGCCATAGTCGAGGCTTGCCCAGCTCGCCACCGGATAGGTGTCGTTGATCTGCCAGTAGAGCGTGCCCATGCAGCGCGGCTTGGTCGAGCGCCAGTACTCGATGGCGGTCTTGATCGCGAGCCCCTGCTGGACCTGGCTCAGGAACACCATCTTCTCGAAGTCCGCCGGGAAGCGGAAATAGCGCGTCATCGTCTCGAGGATGCGCGCGTTGCCACCTGTATTGCGCTGATGGCTCTCCATCACCGGCGAGGACGGGTTCATGTCCTCGGGATTGGCAAACGTCTCGATGACGTTCAGCGAGGCAAAACTCTGAAAACCGAACTCCGAGGCAAAGCGCGGGTTGACGGTGCGATAGGCCGAGAAATCCTTGGCCGCGTGCCAGACGTCCCAATAGTGCAGGTCCCCGCGCGTGTCCGAGTGCCAGCCGTCGGAGAAATCCATGTAGCCGAGCGACGGCGACGACGGCCAGAAGCGACGACCCGGATCCTCGTCATCGACCAGATAGCCGAGCATCGAGTTCAGCCGGTCGTAATTGGCGACATAGCGCTCGGGGTTCGCCTTGGTCTCGGGGTACCAGTGGAGTGAGCCGATCACCTCGTTGTCCCCGCACCAAAGCGCGATCGAGGCATGGTGGCTCAGGCGCCGTATCTGCTGGGTGATCTCGGTCTTCACGTCGGCGAGGAATTCGCGGTTTGAGGGGTAGCTCATGCACGAGAACATGAAGTCCTGCCAGACGAGGATGCCGAGCTCGTCGCAGAGCTCGTAGAAATAGTCCGGCTCGTACTGCCCGCCGCCCCAGACGCGGATCATGTTCATGTTGACCGCTTTGGCGCTCTCCAGCAGGTCGCGCACGACCTCCTCGGTGATGCGCGACGGGATGGCGTCCGCCGGGATCCAGTTGGCGCCGAACATCGAGATGTCGCGGCCGTTCACCCGCACCTTGAAGGTGTGGTCGATCTCGTCCTTCTCGATCACCCATTCGAGCTTCCTGAGCCCGATCCTGCGCTTGGTCACCTCGCCGTCGAGCGTCGTCCAGAGCTCGTAGAGCGGCTGCTCGCCGTGCCCGTTCGGCCACCAGAGCTTCGGGTTCTTGATGGTGACATTGTGGACGAACAGGTTCTCGCCGGCCCTGACCACCACCTTGTCGGCGAGCTTCTGCCCGTCGATTTCGTGCATCAGTTCCACCGAGCCTTCGGCGAAGGCGAAGACACGCGTGGTGATCGAGAGCTCGACCGATTTCTTGCCGTGCGCCTGCTCGACCTGGACGCTCTCCTGCCGGGCCAGCCGCGACCTGCGGATGACCATGTGGCCGTAAACCCCCGTCGGCATCAGGCAGATGCCCCAATCCCAGCCGGCATGGCAGGCGGCCTTGCGCACGAAGTTCATGTGCACGCCCTCGAGCCCGTTCGACAGGTAGTTGTAGGTGAAGGGGATCGGGAATGGATGGGCGTCCGAGCGGGCCTTGGCGACGTCGCGGGTGACGGCGAATTCGATCCTGAGGGTGTTGGTGCCCACCCTGACTTTGCCGGTGACGTCGAGGTCATAGCGGATGAACTGGTTCTGCGTCTCGGCGATCGCCTCGCCGTTGAGGAACACCGTGGCGATGCAATCGACATTCTCGAGCGTCAGCGTCAGGTAGCCGTCGATGTCGTTCTCGCCCGCGTCGAACTTCCGCTCCACCGTCCACGGGGTATGGTTGACCCACATCACCGTCGTCTCGTTGTCGCCGAAATACGGGTCGGGGATTTCCTTGGCCGCCAGCAGCGCGGTGTGCACGTCGCCGGGCAGCGTGATCGGGGCCTTGATCCTCGACTTGGGCGAAGTCAGCTGGAACCCCCCGGAGAGGTCCAGTTCGCCATAGCCTGCAGTACCGGCGGGAAGCGCCGCGATCTTCACCTTCGCCATGGGAAATCCTCCGAGGCGACAGAGGCCGCCGGTTCCGTGTCTCGCGCTCCCGCTCCGCGGGAGCGCCGAAGCTGGCGCGGTTTGTATCCGCCCTCCCCGCTACTGCCAATCCTTCACACGCCCGCCGACAAGATAATGGGTGCCCCCACTTGCGTTCCGGTCCGATGTTCCGCGATGGTGGAGCGGGTACGGAGAGGAATGTGGCCAATCTCGACGCAGACAATCCGCAGCTTCCGGTGCTGCCGCCAGTTCTACCCGCCGCAGCGATCGTCGCGGCCATTGTCCTCGACTGGCTGCCGCTGCACTTCCTCGCGCCCCCGGTCGGCTTCAACCTGCAGGTGATCGTCGGGGTGGTGCTGACTGCCCTCGGCATCTGGCTCGGGGCGAGCGCGTCACGGTTGTTCCAGCGGGAGGGGACCAACGTCATCCCAACGCAGCCGACGACGAGGATCGTGACTTCGGGCCCTTACCGGTTCACGAGGAATCCGATGTATCTGGGCATGGTCCTCGTGGTGCTCGGCATCAGTCTGATCTTCTCGCTAGAATGGGGCGTGATCCTGACGCCAGTGCTCTGGCTGGCGCTCGACCGCCTTATCGTCGTGCGCGAGGAAGCCTACCTGAGGCGCAAGTTCGGCGCCTCATACGAAGCCCTCCTCACTCGCACCCGCCGCTGGATCTGACCCCCGCCAAATGACGGGCATCATCAGCCGTGGCAACGCTTCACTTGACACGTGACCAATTAGTCACCTATCATCCTGACCGTGGATGCTGTCTTCAAAGCCCTGGCCGATCCGACCCGGCGACAATTGCTCGATAGTCTTCGGGACAAGGCCGGACAGACCCTTACCGAGCTCGAGAGCGGGCTCGGTATGACCCGGTTCGGGGTGATGAAGCACCTGAAGGTGCTGGAGGAGGCGAAGCTGGTGACGAGCCGCAAGGAAGGGCGGTTCAAATATCACTACCTCAACGCCTCCCCGATCCAGGAAGTCGCCGATCGCTGGATTGCGCCCTACCAAAAGCCGTTCGCGCGCTACGCGCTGAACCTCAAGGCCATGCTGGAGAGCCGTCAGAGAATGCCCGATAAACCCAATTTCGTGCTGGAAACCTATATCCGGACCACCCCAAGGGCGTTGTGGGACGCCATCGTCAATCCCGAGATGACCGCGCAGTACTATTACGGCGGCCGGGTGCAGGCCGACCTCAGGGTCGGTGGCCGGTTCCACTATCTCGACCCCGACGGGGAGATGAACCTCGACGGCGAAGTGGTCGAGATCGTCCCCGAAAAGAAGCTCGTCACCACCTTCAAGGCGATGTGGGCGCCCAATGGCGCCGTGACGCGCGTGCAATACGAGATCGAACAGATGGGCGAGACCTGCAAGCTCACCCTCACGCATTTCGACGCTGCGTCCGCGGAGGCGGGTGTCGAAAGTGGCTGGCCGCTCATCATCGCCGGCCTCAAGACCCTGCTGGAGACCGGCAAGCCGCTCGCGGCCCTGGACATGCAGTAGGCCAAACGCAACCACGACAGGGAGTTACGCAGATGAGTAGATATCTCTTGGGCTACCACGGCGGCTCGATGCCGGACTCTCCGGCCGAAGGCGAGAAGGTGATGGCCGCCTGGAACAGCTGGATCGGCGGGCTCGGCGCCAGGATGGTCGATGCCGGTAACCCGATCGGGCCGGCGAAGATCATTTCGTCCAACGGCACGGTCAGCGACGGCGGCGGCGCCAACCCGCTCACGGGCTACAGCGTCATCGAGGCCTCGAGCCTCGATGAAGCGGTGAAGCTCGCCTCCACCTGCCCGCAACTCAGCGCCGGCGGCTCGGTGGAAGTCGCCGAGACGTTCAACGTGATGTGATGCCGAAGGGCGGCGCCCAAGGGTGCCGCCCTTCCCTCGGATGCTGATGGCATCGGAACTCGGTGTAGCGCCACACGCGTCCCCCCAACTCGATGTCATCCAGCGGAAGCTGGGATCCAAGCATCAGCCAGCGCAAGCGGCGAAACGGTTCCCTGCTTTCGCAGGGATGACGCTGAGTTTTAGGAAGCCACGAGCAAAAGCCTCGCTTGACTCCCATGGCTAACATGTGTAGCTATCATAGCTACACACGTTAGCCATAGAGGTTCGTCATGCCCTCCCCCTTCACCCCCGGCTTCCCGCCCAATTCGGTCGTCACCCTGCTCCGCGTCGAAGGCGTCGCCGCGCTCGCCGCTGCCGTCACCGCCTACTGGTTCCTCGGCGGCAACTGGTGGCTGTTCGCGCTGCTGATCCTTGCGCCGGACCTCTCGTTCTTCGGCCTCTATGCCGGGCCGAAGGCCGGCGCGAAGATCTACAACTTCGCCCACACCTACACCCTGCCCGCCATTCTCGGCGCCGTCGGCTGGTTCGGCGGCATCGGCTGGCTCACCGCCGTGGCACTGATCTGGATCGCCCATATCGGCATGGACCGGGCGGTCGGCTACGGGCTCAAGTACCCGGGCTTCGACCACCAGACGCATCTGGGGCTCATCGGCAAGGCCAGGAAGGCGCAGACGCTTGCCGACGCCCGCTAAGACCTCGCTCGCCGAGCTCGCCACCATCGCCCGGACGCTGGTCGAAGCGTCCGGGCCCGAGGCGCTCACCATGGGTGCGCTCGCCCAGGGCGCGGGGGTGAAAGCCCCCTCGCTCTACAAGCATTTCGCCGACCGCGCGGCGATCCTCAAGGCCGTCGAGATCGAGATCCTCAACGAGCTCGAGGCGCATCTCAGGCGCGAAACCCGCGGCGACACCCCGAAGGCCCGGCTCGCCGCGATGGCCGCCGCCTACCGGCGCTTCGGCCTCGCAGCCCCCAACCGCTACAAGGCGATCTACAGCGGCAACGCCTTCAACGACCCGGAAATCCGCGCCGCCTGCCTGTTCTCAGCCCAGCCGCTGTTCGAGGAACTGAAAGCCGCCGGCATCGCCGAACCGCGCATCCTGCCGCTGTCGCGCACGCTGGTGGCATTCCTCCACGGCTTCGTGCTGATGGAGATCGGCAACGCCTTCCAGCTCGGCGGGGATATCGAGGAGGCGTTCGAGGCATCGCTGGAAACGATATTGCGGGAGGTGTGAGGATACTTGATGGCGCCACAGCATCCCCTCGCCCCTGAGGGGAGAGGGTAGCGCCGCTGGGAGCGAAGCGACCTAGCAGAGCTTGGGTGAGGGGTTCGGCCTCTCAACGAGCGCTCGCTGCACCGCTGAACCCCTCAACCGGCGCTGCGCGCCACCTTCTCCCCTCAGGGGAGAAGGGAGTTCGTGCGTCGCAACTGCCCCTCACCCCGGCCCTCTCCCGGCGGGGAGAGGGGGTGATGGGGCACCGGCGGTGCAAAGTGCGTCCCCTCTCCCTTCTGGGGAGAGGGTCAGGGTGAGGGGCAGCCCCGCCCCTACTCCGCCGCCTTCAAATCCAAAAACCCGCCCGACTGCCGCGCCCACAGCGTCGCATAGTGCCCGCCGCTCGCCAGCAGCTCGGCGTGAGTTCCCTGCTCGACGATCCGGCCGTGCTCCAGCACGATCAACCGGTCCATCTCGGCGATCGTCGACAGCCGGTGCGCGATGGCAACCACGGTCTTGCCCTGCATCAGCGTCTTCAGCTGGCTCTGGATCGCCGCCTCGACTTCAGAATCCAGCGCCGACGTCGCCTCGTCGAGAATGAGGATCGGGGCGTCCTTCAGCAGCACGCGCGCAATCGCCACGCGCTGGCGCTGCCCGCCGCTCAGCTTCACCCCGCGCTCGCCGACAAAGGCGTCATAGGCGGTGCGCCCCTTCTGGTCGATCAGTTGCTCGATGAACTCATCGGCCTCCGCCGAAGCTGCGGCGTCGTACATCTCGTCGTCAGTCGCGTCGGGCCGGCCGTAGGTCAGGTTGGCGCGGATCGAGCGATGCAGCAGCGAAGTGTCCTGCGTCACCACCCCAATATTGGCACGCAGCGACTCCTGCGTGACCTTCGAGATATCCTGCCCATCGATCGAGATCGTCCCGCCCTGCACGTCGTAGAAGCGCAGCAGCAGGTTGACGATGGTGGATTTACCTGCCCCGGATCGGCCGATCAGCCCAACCCGCTCGCCCGCCTTGATGTCGAGATCGAGCCCGTCGATCACCGGCAGGGCGTTATCATACTTGAAGCTGACCTTGTCGAACTTGATCGCCGCCTTGGTCACCACCAGCGGCCTTGCATCCGGCGCATCCACCAGCCCCAGCGGCCGCGCGATCAGTTCGGCCGAGTTCTGCGCCGTGCCGTAATTGCGCATCAGGCCGTTGAGCTGGTTCATCAGCCGTCTGAGGAGGTTGTATATCCTCAGCACCAGCCCGGTGGTGAAGGCGACGCCGCCGACGGTGACCAGTCCCTCGGTCCACAGGTGCACCGACAGCGCCGCGATGCCGGCGATGGCGAGACCCGACAGCATGCCCATCGCCGTCCGCACGCCGACCAGCGTCCGGGCAAGCCGGGTCATCGCGGCGAGAAAGCTGTCGAAGCCGCCGCGCACGAACTTGTCGTCGGTCTCGGCCGTGCCGAACAGCTTCAGCGTCTGGATGTTGGAGAAGCTGTCGACGATGCGCCCGGTCAGCGACGAGGCCTGCTCCGCCGCCGCCGCCGAGAGTTTTCGCATGCGCGGCACGTAGTAGCGGGCCAGCGCCGAGAACGCGACGACCCACAGGATCACCGCGGCCGCCAGCCGCCAGTCGAGCTGGCCGACCAGCACCACGGTGGTCACGGTGTAGATGCCGATGAACCACACCACCTGCAGCAGGCTGACCATGAAGTCGCCCACCGCCCCGCCCGACTGCCAGACCTTGGCGGCGATCGAGCCGGAAAAGTCGTTCTGGAAGAAGCTGAGATTCTGCCGGATCACATGCGCATAGGCCTGCCAGCGCACCAGGTTGTAGAACCCGAGATTGACCGTTTGCTCCTCGACCGTCGCCGACAGCCAGGTGATGATGAAGCGGAAGCCCAGCGTCACCACCAGCATCCAGACCAGCTCGGGCCCGAAATCGGCGATCAGCCCGCCCCATCCCGCCGCCTGGTTGGAGCTGTCGAGAATGTCGACGATGCGCCCCACATAGTAGAACAGCGCCGCCTCGACCAGCGCCACCAGCCCGCCCAGCGCCAGCAGCGCGAGGAAGGGGAGCTTCGCCTGCGAGATGTAGAACCAGAAGAACTGCCACGTCACCGCAGGCGGCCTGAGATCGCCGGATTTCCCGAACGGGTCGATCCAGGTTTCGAACAGGCGGTGAATGGGTTCGAGGAGTTTCATCAGGCGAGACCGTGGGACGGCGACAGCATCCAACAGTCAATAGCTTGGATCGTGCCGGCGCGATTGTGAAATCTCGGTAAGGCGGGTGGTCGGCCCCGCCCTCGCAGTCGTCTCCCTCCTTGTGGGGAGGGATAAAGGGTGGGGGTGGCACACGCTCGGAGCGTGGAAAACCCCCACCCAGCTACTCAACGGACTTGGCAAAGCCAAGTCCTGCTCCGCTACCCTCCCCCACAGGGGGAGGGAGGCACCGCGCGTGAGGCCCCCTCACTCCGCAGCCTCCGCCTCAGCCTTCATATCGAGGAACCCGCCCGACTGCCGTTCCCAGAGCTGGGCATAATGCCCGCCCCGCGACAGCAGTTCGGCATGCGTGCCCTCCTCGACGATCTGGCCCTTTTCGAGCACCACCAGCCGGTCCATCGCTGCGATGGTCGAGAGCCGGTGCGCGATGGCGATCACGGTCTTGCCCTGCATCAGCGAGGTCAGCTGCTCCTGGATCGCCGCCTCGACTTCGGAGTCCAAAGCCGAAGTCGCTTCGTCGAGCACCAGGATCGGGGCGTTCTTCAGCAGCACCCGGGCGATGGCGACGCGCTGGCGCTGCCCGCCCGAGAGCTTCACGCCCCGCTCGCCGACATGGGCGTCATAGCCGCGGCGGTCGCGCGGGTCCTTCAACCCGGCGATCACATCGGCCACTTTCGCCTGCTCGGCGGCGCGGATCATCTCCTCGTCGGTCGCCGTCTGGCGGCCGTACTTGATGTTCTCGCGCACCGAGCGGTGCAGCAGCGAAGTGTCCTGGCTGACCAGTCCGACGGCCGCCCGCACACTCTCCTGGCTCACCTCGCGGACGTCCTGCCCGTCGATCCTGATCGCCCCGTCTTCCACGTCGAACAGACGTAGCAGCAGGTTGACCAGCGTCGACTTGCCGGCGCCCGAGCGGCCGACCAGCCCGACTTTTTCGCCCGGCTTGATGGTGAGGTTGAACCCCTCCATCACGGTGCCTTCCTTGCCGCGCCAGTAGTTGAAGCTGACGTCCCTGAACTCGATGCCGCCTTCGCGGACGACGAGTTTGGGAGCGCCGGGTTTGTCGATCATGGTGATCGGCTGGGCGATGGTTTCGGCACTGTCCTGCGTGGTGCCGATCTGGCGGAACACGTTGGAGCCGACATCGAGAATCCAGCCGCTCATGT
>NZ_JAQGJL010000163.1 GCF_028290645.1 Devosia sp.
TTGCAGGCGGTGCGAAAGATGAAGTCATAGTGCCGCTCGCAGAGCTCGGCGAATGCACGCCGATCGCCGCCCACCGCCCGCGCGATAAGCGTCTCGTCGGCATCGGGCGGCGCTTCCACCACCCCGGTGTCATACAACTGCGTCATCGAGGACTGTGGCACCCGAGCAAGCCTTCGCGCGGCATCTTATGGATAAGACGCGGGGTGCGGGACAATCCTTGGGGTGGGGGCAAGGATTTTCTCGCAAGCGCTTGCCACTCATGTTGCCACCTACGCGATGGCACCAGGTTAAGGGGTGATCCGGGTACTTCCCCACACTCGATTGCGGGGCGATCCGGGTACTCCCATCCACTCGGGGTGTACCGCACCCCCTTGCCCCGCGCCCACCAGAGGCGTACCCGTCCCCCATGTCCGAAGACCCGCAAAAGCCCGAGAGCCCGTTCCGCCTCAACCGCAGCCGCATCCTGCTGCTGGTCCTCGGCGCCCTGCTCCTCGTCTATATCATCTCGGCCATGCTCGGCGGCGTCGGCAATTTCCAGCGGCTCAAAGAAGCCGCGACCTCGCCGACGATCACGGCGCCCAATCCATAACTGAGTACATAGGCATTCTGCCGTACCTGTTTGCCCCGGACAGAATCAGTCACATCTTCCTGTATCTAAAGGGAGAACTGTCATGGCTAGTAAGGTCGATCTTCGGGATTGGGTCCACGGCGCTGTAAAGTCGCTCGGAGGAAGAGCAACGATTGTAGAGGTGAGCAAGCACATCTGGGAGAACCATGAAAAGGACCTCCGAGCATCGAAGGACCTATTCTATACGTGGCAGTACGACATGAGGTGGGCAGCCCAAGACCTCAGACGCACAGGGGTCTTTGCATCGATACCGGCCTCAGACAAACGCCATTGGCAATTGAAGGCGGGTAGTTAAAGCCACGAGCGCCTGCGGCACGGCCTCGGCGATGAAGCCGCCGCCCAGCACTTGGCTGGTCTCGCTCTCGTCGGCATAGAACACGCAGGCCTGCCCCGGCGAGATCCCGTATTCGCCGGCGAACAGCGTGACGAACACCTCGCCATCCGCCATATGCACGGCGCCCGCCTGCGGCGGCCGCGTCGAGCGCACCTTCACCTCGATCGGCATGCCGTTGCCGGCCGCCAGCGACGCCAGTTCGCGCTCGCCCAGCCAGTTCACGTCGCGCAGCCGCACCGTCTTGGTCATCAGCGCCTCGCGCGGGCCGACGATCACTCGGCTCGTCCGATGCTCGAGCTTGATCACGTAAAGCGGCTCGCCTGCAGCGATACCGAGCCCCTTCCGCTGCCCCACGGTGTAGTTGACGATCCCCTCGTGCTTGCCCAGCACGCGCCCGTCGAGATGGACGATCTCGCCCTCTTCCAGCGCCTCGGGATGCATCTTGCGGATCACGTCGGCATACTTGCCCTGCGGCACGAAGCAGATGTCCTGGCTATCGTGCTTCTCGGCGATCTCGAGCCCGAACTCGCGCGCCAGCTCTCGCACTGCGGGCTTGGTCATGCCGCCGAGCGGAAAGCGCAGGAAATCCAGCTGCTCCCCGGTGGTGGCGAACAGGAAATAGCTCTGGTCGCGCGAGTCATCGACCGGCCGGAACAGCCGGCGCTTCCCCTCGACCAGCTTGCTCTGCACATAGTGCCCCGTCGCCAGCACATCGGCGCCGAGGTCCTTGGCCACTTCCATCAGGTCGACGAACTTGACGCTCTGGTTGCACGCGATGCACGGCACCGGCGTCTCGCCCTGCCGATAGGCATTGGCAAACGGCTCCATCACCGCATTCTTGAAGCGCTCCTCGTAGTCGAGCACGTAGTGCGGGATCCCCAGCGCCTGCGCCACCCGCCGCGCATCATGGATATCCTGCCCGGCGCAACACGCACCTTTCCGGTGCGTCGCCTCACCATGATCATAAAGCTGCAGCGTAACGCCCACCACGTCATAGCCCTCGCGGGCCAAAAGCCCGGCCACGACGGAACTATCGACGCCCCCCGACATCGCGACCACGACGCGCGTGTCCTCGGGACGCTTGGGCAAATCAAGCGAATTCAGGTCCATATCTCTCATCCGGATGGGTTCAAGGGCCACTTTGGATGCGCGGGGGTATAGTGCTTCCGATGCCGGCTGTCACCCCACCCGACGGCACATCCGGTGCCCGCCAACCCCCACCCCTGTCCCCTCCCCTAAGAAGGGGGCGGGAGACGAAAACACTAGGCCTGATGTGTGGGTCTCCCTCCCCATGTTGAGGGGGAGGGGAGAGGGGTGGGGGTCCACGAACCGGCGCCTCAACCTAGCTCCGACCCCGGCAAGATCTGCCGCCCCCGGCGCAATCTGCCGCGACCCCTCCACCCTCTGCCCGCCCAACCCCTTGAAATCCCTCACCTCCCACTCCGGCACGCCGCTTGCATCACCCTCATTGGATTATTGCGTCTTGCGAGGCTGTCGTCGTGGCATCGGTGAATGTAGGTTTTGCGCCGGCCCTGTCGCCCATCGTGGCAACGCCCGGCGTGACGGCTGCGCCGCAGGGCGAAGGCGGCGAGCCCGGCCTGTTCGCGGCGCTGTTGGCGCTGCTCGGCCCGCAGCCCACCGCCGAAGAAGCCGCGACGCCCACCTCACCCTCCACCCCGCTGGTCGACCTCATAGACCTGCCCGCAGCCGCCGGATCGGAGCAGGGCAAGTCGCTGCTGAAGGACCTCGGCGACGCCCTGATCGCCATCAACGATGCGCTGGCCGCCGGCCAGCCCATCGACCCGGCGCTCGAAAAAAAGCTTTCGGACTCGCTCGATGCCGTCGCGGTCTATTTCGGCGCGATGACACCCCCGGCGCTCCCCGTCGATCCCAGGATCAGCGCCCTCGCCAGCGGCGACGGTATCATCCCCGAGCTCGCGCCCGCGCTTCCCGAGGTCCCGTCCGAGCCAGCAGCGCCCGCCGCCTCTGCCGCAGTGCCCGAGGCCGAGGCATTCACCCCAGCCCTCGCGCCGATCCTCGATGCCGCGCCGCCGTCGCTCGATATCGCGCTCACTCCAGCGCTGCCCGCCGCCTCGCCGGCTCCCGCTGCCGATGCCGCGCCGACGACCGAGCAACCGGCGATCCTCGATCAGCCGGAGTCCGTCGACCAGCCGAACGCACTCCTGGCCATCGTCACTGCCCTGTTCACCGCGTCCCAGGATACAGCGGCCACACCGGCGCCGACGGCATCGACCACCCCCGTTACCGCGCCAGCTGCCGCGACACCCGCTGCTTCCGCATCGATTGCCACTGCATCGCCACTCCCCGCGGTAGCCACGCCCTCCCCTGCGCCCGAGCCAACCGCTACAACCGCTAACGTCGGCCCCTCCCCGCTCCCCGCCGCGCTGGCCAAGCTCGGAAAGCTGGTCGAGGCACTGGGCGAAACCCTCAAAGCCCAATCCCCCGAGCTCGCCGCCAAGCTGCAGACGCTGGCGAACAGCCTTGAGAACGGTACCCTGCCCACCGCCCTCCTCGCCGAACTCGGCGCCTCCAGCGAGGCCGCTGCCGATCCCGAGATCGCCCGCATCATCGAGGCGCTGTCTGCGCCGAAACCCGCCGCCGCCAGGGCCCCCGCGCCGCTGCCCTTCATCGCCCCGGCGCTTGCAGTGCCCGCCGGCGCCGTCGCCCCGGCAAAGCCCGCGCCGGCTTCCGAGCCCACCGAGGCCGCGAAGCCCAGCGAAACCGATGCGCTCGACGCTCCCGCTTCCGTCGATGCCCCCAGCACCGGCAAGCCCACGTTGAACGCCAACGTCACCCGCGACACGGCCCTTGCAGCCTCCGAGCCGAAATCGGCGGCCACAACACCTGCGCCCGCTCCCACCACCGCCCCCGACAACACCGCCGCCACCGCCCCCCCGCCCGTCGTCGTCCCCCCTGCCCGCAGCATCCATGCCGCCTACCAGACCCCGGTGCAGCAGGTGAACCTGCCGCAGGTGGCGTTCGAGGTCGTCCGCCAGTTCGAGGCCGGCAATTCCCGCTTCCAGATCCGGCTCGATCCGCCCGAACTCGGCCGCATCGACGTCAAGCTCGACGTCGACAAGTCCGGCACCGTCAACGCCCGCATGACCGTCGAGCGCCCCGAAACCCTCGACCTGATGCAGCGCGACCATCGCGCCCTGCAGCAGGCATTGCAGCAGGCCGGGCTCGACACCTCGAAGACCAACCTCGAATTCTCGCTGCGCCAGAACCCCTTCGCCCAGCAGGGCGGCATGGGTGACGGGCGCGGCAGCCAGCCCGGCTTTGCCGGCCGCGGCGACGGCTTCGGCGCCGACGACACGGCTCCCGAGGCCGCGGCAACCACCTATCGCGGCACGGTCTCGGCCGGCGGCGTGAACCTCTTCGTCTAGGAGTCCCAGATGGCCGTATCCGCAGTCGGTTCCAGCGCGACCAGCGCAATGTCGGGCAGCCGCCAGACCATCGCGCAGAACTTCGATACGTTCCTGCAGCTCCTCACCACCCAGCTGAGGAACCAGAACCCGCTCGATCCGCTCGATACCAACCAGTTCACCCAGCAGCTGGTGCAGTTCACCGGCGTCGAGCAGCAACTGAAGACCAACGAGTTCCTCGAGGCGATGATGACCTCGACGCAGAACGCCAACAACTCGCAGGCCGTGAGCTATGTCGGCAAGATCGTCACCGCATCGGGCACCAAGACCGAGCTGATCGACGGCGACGCCCGCTGGCATTTCGCCGTGGACAAGAAGGCCGACATCACCGCCACCGTTCGCGACGTCAACGGCAATGTCGTCTACACCAAGTCCGGCACCGTCAATCAGGGCGAAAGCGTCTTCACCTGGGACGGCATCGGCAATGACGGCCGGGACCGGGAAGACGGGAGCTACACCGTCACCATCGAAGCGCGCGATACCGACGGCAAGCTCGTCGACGTCGCCACCGAGATGACCGGCGAAGTCACCGGCATCGATTTCTCCGGTTCCGAGCCGATGCTGATCGTCGGCGGCGCCCGCGTAAACCTCTCGGCCGTGCTTTCGGTGCGGGCGAAGACGGTTGCGGACGAGACACCGGACGAGAGTTCGATCTAAGAGCCCTCATCCGGCGCTGCCACACCACCTTCTCCCCGACGGGGAGAAGAATAGGCATGCCCCGATCCCGCCGCCGCGTATTCCTCTCCCCGTCGGGGAGAGGTGGATCGGCCGCAGGCCGAGACGGGTGAGGGGTTTTCTTCCCTACTCCCCAAACCCCGTCGGCAGCCCATCGATACTGACCATGTTCTTCTCCTCCCAATAGGCCTCGATCCCCTCAACCCCCTTGGCCTCGGCCCAGCGGTCCATCGTGTCCCGCTCGCCCTCATAGCTCATCAGCGGCACTCCATAGCCGCAGGACGTCTTCACCAGGTCGAAATCGAGCCAGGTGATCTGCCGCGCCCCCAGTGGCTCAGCATCCGCGAACTGTTCCCTCAACAGCGCCGCATAGTCCGCGCTGCCCCGCGCA
>NZ_JAQGJL010000165.1 GCF_028290645.1 Devosia sp.
CCGGCGCCTTCCGGCAAAAGGGCGAGGGCCTCGAGATGGTCTGGGGCGCCGCCCCGTCGCCGTTCGGGACGGCTGTGCTGACCATGACCGAGTACGGGCTCTCCGGCATCGGCTTTGCCGACGAGACCACCTCGATCGGGGAAGCCTTCGAGGACCTGGCCAATCGCTGGCCCAACGCCCGCTTTCGCCGCGACGACGCGGCCATCGCCCCGGTGGCGGCGCGGGTGTTCGACCCCGGCCGCTGGAACGCCGAGGAACCCGTCCGCGTCGTCCTCATCGGCACCGATTTCGAGGTCGAGGTGTGGGAGACGCTGCTGCGCATCCCGGTGGGAAAGGCGACGACCTACCAGAAGGTCGCCAACCACATCGGCCGCCCGACGGCGGCCCGTGCGGTGGGCGCCGCGGTGGGAAAGAACCCCATCAGCTTCGTGGTGCCTTGCCACCGCGTGGTGGGGACCAGCGGAGCGCTGACGGGCTACCACTGGGGGTTGCCGCGGAAACGGGCGATCCTGGGGTGGGAGTCGGGGGTTGTGGGGGGCTGACGGCCCACGGAAGCAGAGGCCCCCTCCCAACCTCCCCCATGAAGGGGGAGGTGCCGCATGGAGTTTCAGGCACAATCTCGTCAAGAGCACTGGCCTACTTCACCTCCCCCTTCATGGGGGAGGCCGGGAGGAGCCCTCCGCTGCGGCTCCATCACCGAAACCCGAGTGAGCTAGATCGCCACCCGCTCCACGAGCTTCCCATCCGCGCCGATCCGGTAAACCACCGGCTCGCCGGTCGCCAGTTCCCGCTTCAGGATCTCTGCCGGCGTCAGCCCTTCGATCGCCATGACGATCGAGCGGAGCGAATTGCCGTGGGCGGCGACCAGCACGGTCCTGCCGGCTTCGAGCAGGGGCAGGATCTGGGCTTCGTAATAGGGCAGGGTGCGGGCGGCCGTGTCCTTGAGGCTCTCGCCGCCCGGCGGGGGCACGTCGAACGAGCGGCGCCAGATCAGCACCTGCTCCTCGCCCCATTTCTTGCGGGCGTCGTCCTTGTTGAGGCCGCTCAGGTCGCCATAGTCGCGCTCGTTGAGCAGTTTTGAGCGCGTGATCGTCACCTCGGTGATCCCCAGCTCCTCGAGGATCAGGTCCAGCGTGTGCTGCGCCCGCTTCAGCGCCGAGGTGAAATAGGCGTCCGGCACGTAGCCCGCCGCCTTGAGCCGCTTGCCGGCAGCCCGCGCCTCGCCAACCCCCTTGTCCGTAAGGTCCGGGTCGCGCCAGCCGGTGAAGAGGTTCTTCAAATTCCACTCGCTCTCGCCATGGCGAACGAGGATCAGCGTCCCGGTCATCGATAAAACCCTTGTCAGTTGAAGCCGAGCACGTCGGCCATGGTGTAAAAGCCCGGCGCCTGGTCGCGCGCCCAGAGAGCCGCCCGCACTGCGCCCTCGGCGAACAGCGCCCGGTTGTCGGCGATGTGGTTGAGTTCGATCCGCTCGGACGGACCGGCGAGGATCACCCGGTGTTCGCCGATGACATTGCCGCCGCGGAGGCTGGCAAAGCCGATGCTGCCGGGTTCGCGGGCGCCGGTATGGCCGTCGCGCACCCGCACCGAATGCGTCTTGAGCTCGACACTGCGCCCGCGCGCCGCCGCTTCCCCCAGCATCAGCGCGGTGCCGGAAGGCGCATCCACTTTCCTGTTGTGGTGCATCTCGAGGATCTCGATGTCGAAGCCCGGCAGCGCCGCCGCAGCCTGCTTGACGAGCCCCATGAGGAGGTTGACGCCGAGCGAGAAATTGCCCGCCTTGACGATCCGAGCCCCCGCCGCTGCCGCGGCGCGGATCGCATCGTCATCCGCCTCGCTGCAGCCGGTGGTGCCGATGATATGGACCAGCCCGAGCTTCGCCGCCCGCTGCGCCAGGGCCACCGAATTGGCCGGTGCGGTGAAATCGATAATCGCGCCGGCGCCGGCGAGTGCCGCGTCGATATCGTCGCCGATGCTGATGCCGAGCCGCTCCAGCCCCGCCTGCTCGCCCGCGTCCTTGCCGATGACCGGCGTCCCGGCGCGGTCGAAGGCCGAGTACACCGCAATGCCGGGCGTCTCGGCGATGGCGCGGATATTGGCCGCGCCCATCCGTCCACCTGCTCCGGCGATGGCGACCTTGAGGTCAGACATGCTTGCTCCTCGCAAAACCGTGCCGTCGCCTATAGCCCAGCCGCCGCGGTCATGCCAGCCGGGTCCCGCCAGCCATCTGGCTGAGAATGTCCCGCGCCGCGGCCGCCGGATCGGCTGCCGCGGTGATCGGCCGCCCGACGACGAGGTGGCTTGCCCCGGCGGCCAGCGCCTCCGCTGGCTCGGCGGCACGCTTCTGGTCGCCAAGCTCACTCCCCGCCGGCCGGATCCCCGGCGTCACGATGGCAAGCCCCGGCCCGACGATCGACCGCACCATGGCGGCCTCATACGGCGAGCAGACGATCCCGCCGATCCCCGCCGCCTTCGCCTGCCCGACCCTCAGCGCCACGAGGCCCGCCGCGTCGCGCGCGTAGCCGGCCTCCTCGAGGTCGCGATCATCCATCGAGGTCAGCACCGTGACCCCGAGCACCGTCAGCCCCGATCCCTCGGCGGCCTTTGCCGCGGCCCGCATTGCCTTGGGGTAGGCGTGGACGGTGAGCATGGTCGCGTCGGTCCTGGCGATGGCCGCGACCCCCTTTTCCACCGTGTTGTCGATGTCGAGCAGCTTCAGGTCGAAGAACACCCGCTTGCCGGCCGCGAGCAGCGCCTTCCCCAGCGCCAGCCCGTCGCCGCCATAGAACAGCTGGTAGCCGATCTTGTAGAAATCGACGCTGTCGCCCAGCTGCGCGACCAGGCGCTCCGCCTCGCCTCGTGTGTCGAGATCGAGCGCGACGATCAGCGTACCAGCCATCAGATGTCTCCGGATTTGCCGGTCTTTGCCACGCGTCGCGCGGCGGGGTCAAGCCGAGGCGTCGCTGCCCTTGCGCCTGCTCCCCGGCACGGGCAAGAGACTATGACGTCATAGCAGTTCGGATTCGGTTGGGTTTCATGCAGCAGCAGGCGCTTTCCGTCATCGTTGCCTGGGTGCGGCTCGAACGCGCCATGGAAGTCTTCCATGCCGAGCTGAAGAAGCGCTTCGGCATTACCGGCCTGCAGCTGCAGGTGCTCCGCATCTGCGCCGAGCGCCCGCAATTGCCGCTCGCGGCGCTGCGCAAGGCCCTGGTGATGCATCCGGCGACGCTCGGCCAGTCGATCGACGAGCTGCGCCGCATGGAGCTGGTGACGGTGAAGACCGACCCGCGCGATCGCCGCGCCCGCCTCGTCGGCCTCACCGAAAAGGGCACTGCGCTCCTTGCCGAGACGCCGCTCGCCGGGCCGGGGCGGCTACGCGAGGTCGATCATGACGCGGCCCGGCTCGATCGGCTGAAAGCGGCGCTGGAAGACGCGGTCGATCTCTTCGGCCTCGGCGAGTGGTCGCCGAGCCGGCGCTAGAGTTGAAGCGGAACAAAGCCGGCACAGACGTCGGCTCCGCCCCAACTTATCCCCGCTTTCCACAGCCGCACCGAATCACCGCCCGAGGATTGCCGTTGTTTCGAGAGCCCTGGGTTTCGGGCTTGAGACGGCAGGCGCGGCGCATGCACGGGTGGATTGTTCGCAAAACGTTCCGCTGGCGACCGTCAGATCCCGCCGCGCGAGAAGTGGGTGAGCTCCTTCACCATCTGGCCGACTTTCCACTGGATGCCCGATTCGGTCGGATTGCCATCCGCGTCGAAGACATCGGCATAGGGGCCGATGCCGAGCAGGGTCGGCACCACCAGCGCACCGACCTTGCTGAGGCTGTCGCGCAGGTGCGAGAGCGCGAAGATCGTTGCGTATTTGCCGTCGCTGACGCCGCCGACGCCGAAGATCGCGTGGCGGAACGGGCTCGGCTTCTGCCGGCTGATCCAGGCGACCACATTGGCGATCAGCGGGGTGATGCCGCCATTGTATTCGGGGGTGGCGATGAAGACGATGTCGTGGGTGCGGAACAGGTCGGCGAGGCGCTTCGCCGCCTCGGGCGTGTGCTCGGCCTCGAGATCCTGATTGAAGATCGGCATCGCGAAATCGGCTAGGTCAAGGTCGGTGACCACCACCCCGGCATCGCGGAGTTTGGCGGACATGTGCCGGCGCAGGACTTCGTTGATGGAGTCCTTGCGTAGCGAGCCGCAGAGGGTGATGGCGGTTTTGGAGGGGGCGTCTTCGGTGGTCATGACGCTAGAGCTAGCGCATTCCGATTGCTGTCGAAAGACACCGAGCCATCACCACGCACGATGTCATCCCACCCATCTCACGGTTGGCTGGTGAGGATAGTTGGGTCCCGGCTTTCGCTGGGATGACATCGAGCTGGTGGAGACTGCTAGTTCTCGAACAGGCTTTTGAGCTTGGCGAAGAACCCCTCGGAGGTCGGGGAGTTCTCGCGCGTCGATTCGCGTTCGAATTCCTCAAGCAGCTCGCGCTGGCGCTTCGAGAGGCTCTGCGGGGTCTCGACGTCGAGCTGCACGTAGAGATCGCCGAAGTCCTTCGAACGAAGGATCGGCATGCCCTTGGCCTTGAGGCGCACCCGCTGGCCCGGCTGGGTGCCCGAGGCGACCTTGACCCGGGCCCGCGCCGCGTCGAGCGTCGGCACTTCGAACTCGCCGCCCAGCGCCGCCGTGGTCATGGCGATGGGAACGCGCGCGTAAAGGTCGGCGCCGTCGCGCTGGAACAGGTCGTGCGGCTTGATCGAGATGAAGATGTAGAGGTCGCCCGGCGGCCCGCCGCGCAGGCCCGCCTCGCCCTCGTTGGCGAGCCGGATACGGGTGCCGTCCTCGATCCCCTTGGGGATGTCGACACTCAATGTCCGGTTCTGCTGCCGGCGGCCCTGGCCGCCGCAATCGGTGCAGGGCTGCTCCAGGATCTGGCCGCGGCCGTTGCAGATCGGGCAGGTCCGCTCGATGGTGAAGAAGCCCTGCGCCGCCCGCACCTTGCCCTGGCCGTTGCAGTGCCGGCAGGTCGACATGCCGGTGCCGGGCTTGGCGCCCGACCCGTCGCAGGTGTTGCAGGTGGCGAGCGTCGGCACGTCGATATCGACGGTGCGGCCGATAAACGCCTCTTCGAGCGAGATTTCGAGGTTGTAGCGTAAGTCCGAGCCGCGTAGCCGGCTCTGGCCGCCGCCGCGCCGTTGCCCGCCCATGACGTCGCCGAAAATGTCCTCGAAGATGTCGGACATCGACGAGGTGAATTCCGGGCCGAAACCGCCCGGCCCGCGACCGCCGCCATTCTCGAAGGCCGCATGGCCGAATCGATCATAGGCCGCGCGTTTCTGCGGGTCCTTCAGCGTGTCATACGCCTCGTTTATCTCTTTGAACTTGTGCTCCGCCTCGTCGTTCCCCGGATTGCGATCCGGATGGAACTGCATGGCAAGCTTGCGATACGCACCCTTCAGGGCGGCTTCATCGCCACCCTTGGGCACGCCCAGCACTTCATAAAAGTCGCGTTTCGCCAATCGGCCTAGTCCTCAGTGACCCAGTTGCCCTGCGCCCCGCGCTGCGGGTACATAGGTATGGTCGCGCGCTCTTACCATAGCAG
>NZ_JAQGJL010000185.1 GCF_028290645.1 Devosia sp.
CGAACCGGATGCAGTCTCGACGATCCGCTGCACGCCGGGATGAGATGCTGCGACGCTGCCGGCAAGCTCGGCGACGGTGACGCTGCTGCGGGGGGCCGCGGCGGTGAAATGCTCGAACGCCGGCTGCAGCGACAGGATCGCGCCGGTCAGCGCCATGAACGCGACAAGCACCGCGGCGATCAAGCCCGGCAGCGAATGGACCTTGCGCAGCATGATCGTTCCAACCGCTGCTAGCGGAGGCTCACGGTGAGGCTGTGGACGTAGCCGCTGCCATCGACCGGCTTGCCCGAGGCCGCGGTAGTAAGTGGCGCCACGGCGTCGCTCGAATACTCGCCGCCATCCTCGACCGCGCTATCGACATGCACGACGTAGCCGGCATCGATCAGCGCATCGGCGATGCTGGCGTTGACGGTGAGGCTCTTGCCGCCGCCGACGCTGGCGCCGGTGATGCCGTCGAGCGTGACCCCGGCCGCCGAAGCGCCGCGGGCCCATTCGCGCAGGTCGCGGAAGTACTTGGCCTTGGTGCCCGAGACCCAGAGAGTCGAATTGTAGCTGCCATCCGGATTGGTCACATAGACGGCGAGATAGGCCGGATGGCCGCCGAACTTGACCATGTCGACGTTGACGGCGATATCCTTGCCGAACGCCACCGCGGGGGTGACAACGGCGGTACCGAGCAGCAGTGTTGCGATCAGCTTGTTCACGATGACAGTTCCTGAATGCATGGACGATGGCGCGGACAAGACACCGCGAAGCTGACACCACCCTGAAGGCGTAACGGCCGCGTCTTCAGGCCGGTGTAAGCTTGGTGGTGCAAGGGTGTCGCATGGGGAAAATGACGCCATGCGTGTTCTGCTGATCGAAGACGACCATGTCCTTGGCGCAGCGATCCGCGACCATGTGGCGTCGGTCGGGCACAGCGTCGACTGGATGCAGCGGATCGATGACGCGAAGCTGGCGCTCTCCACGGTGCGCTACGAACTCGTGCTGCTGGACCTCAGCCTTCCCGACGGTCGCGGCCTCGACCTGCTGCGCGAGCTGCGGGCGGCGGGCGATACCGTGCCGGTGATCATCACGACGGCGCAGGACCAGATTGCCGTGCGTATTGAAGGGCTTAACTCAGGGGCAGACGACTATCTGGTGAAGCCGTTCGATCTCAGCGAGCTGTCCGCCCGGATCAACGCCGTGGCCCGCCGCTACGCCGCGAGCCCGGCGACGGATATAGCGCTGGGCGGCGTCACCATCGATCTTGGGCGCCGGACGATCGTGGCGGATGGGGAGGCCGTGACGCTGACGGCGCGGGAGTGGGCGGTGCTCGAACGGCTCATCCGGCACCTCGGAGCCATTGTCACCAAGGCAGAAATCGAAGACTCGCTCTATCAGTTCGGCGCTGAAATTGAGAGCAACGCCGTGGAAGTTTATGTGAGCCGGCTACGCAAGAAGCTCGGGCGCGACTTCATCGGCACCGTACGGGGACTCGGCTACCAGGTGGCGGCGGAACGATGAAGCGCTACTCGTTCGCCTGGCGGCTTGCCCTAGGCCTTTCGGCGATGACCACGGTGCTCTGGCTGGGCGCCGCCTCGATCGCAGGCTTCGTCATGCAGCGCGAGCTGGATGCGGCGTTCGACGAGGCGCTGCAGCAGAGCGCTTATCGCCTGCTGCCGCTGGCAGTGCACCGCCTCCGCGAGCCTCGGGAAAAGGAGCAGCTCGAGGTCGCAGGAATGGACGAGGACAAGGGCTATTTCGCCTACTACGTGCTCGCCCCCGACGGCGGGCTCGTCGTCCGCTCGGCCGACGTCCCGAACGCAATCGTCTCCGAGACCATCGGGGATGGCTTCGAAAACAGCGACGGACGGCGGGTCTTCGGGCTCACCGACCCGCGGAGCGGCTTTCGCGTCGTTGTGCTCGAAAATACTGCGCATCGGGCCGCCGCGCTGACCGAGAGCCTTGCCGCGCTTCTGTGGCCGCTGGTCGCGCTCATTCCGCTGATCGCCATCGGCATCTGGTTCGCCATCCGCCTCGCCATGCGCCCGGTGGAGGCGATGAGCCGTGACGTCGCCGCCCGGGATCGGCGCAATCTCCAGCCGCTCGATGTCGAAGGCCAGCCGGTCGAGCTGGCGCCGATTGCGGAAGCAGTGGCGGATCTGCTCAACCGGCTGCGCTCGGCGCTCGATGCGGAGAAGGCCTTCGCGGCGAGCAGCGCGCACGAGCTACGCACCCCCATTGCCGGCGCCCTCGCCCAGGTCCAACAGCTGGCGATCGAACTGGGGGAACGGCCGGGCACGGAACGCCTGCTCGAAGTGGAGGCGGCGCTTCGGCACCTCGCGCAATTGTCGGAGAAGCTGCTGCAGCTCTCGCGCCTCGAGGCCGGGTTCGCGCGGTCGGACAGCCCCGTCGATCTCGCGCCGATCCTCCGGCTCGTCGTCCGAGATTTCCAGTCCTCGGCGAAAAATGCCGACCGCATCCGGTTCGACGATGCGAGCGGCGGGGTCCTGAGCGGCAGAATCGACGTCGACGCCTTCGCGATCGCGCTGAGGAACCTCATCGAGAACGCGCTTATCCATGGGCAACCCGGGGCCACGGTCAGGATCGTGGCCGAGCCCGGCAACCTCGTCCGCGTCACCAGTGCCGGTCCGGTGGTGCCCGCTTCCGTGCTCGACAGCATCGCAGAGCCGTTCACCCGGGGCAGCACCTCGGCGACCGGCACTGGCCTCGGGCTCTCGATCGTCCGCTCGATCATGGAGCAGACGGGCGGCACCCTGACGCTCCACTCGCCCGCGACGGGCGCAGCCGACGGCTTCGAGGCGGTGCTTCAGCTGGGGTCCTAGCTGGCCGCGGCTTTGGCTTTCCACATGTTTGCACCTCAGCGGGCAGCCGCCGCGCAGGGCGCTGCGGTTGCCGTTCTCCCATGGCTTTCGGCGCCTCAGTGCGCGCGATGCGGCGGACGGGCTTTGCCTCGTGGAGAGGCGAACCCTGCGGTACGCGTTGCGGCGGATTAAATTCTGTTCAATGCTGAATGGGCACGACAAGTACAAGGCGGACAGCAGAGCCGCCGCCAGAGCCGTGATGAGGAGAGACTACCAATCAGGAGGAGAGGACTATCATGAGTATCAAGAAGTTAAGCCGCCGGGATGTCCTGAGGGGGACAGCCGCCGCCGGTGCCGGGCTCATCGCCGCGGGAACAGGACTTCCGGGTTTTGCCCAGGACGCCAAGCCTGCGCCCGACGCACCGCTCCCCGTGGGTGCAGCCGGCAAACTGACCGTGATCCACCGCACCGAGTATTTCGAGGCGGCGCAGACCGCCTTCCGCGACACCGTCGCCAGTTTCGCCAAGGCGAACAATGTCGAGCTCGATATCTCGACCACCAATCCTGAATCGTTCGGCGATTTCCTCGGCAAGATGTCGGCGGCGGTGAAGGC
>NZ_JAQGJL010000188.1 GCF_028290645.1 Devosia sp.
TGCTCGTCTCGATGGACGAGGGCACGGTGGTCGCCGGCGTCCTCACCCGCTCGAAATGCCCATCCGCGGCGATCGACTGGTGCCGGCAGAACCTCTCCGCCGGCAAGGCCCGGGCGCTGCTGGTCAACTCCGGCAATGCCAACGCCTTCACCGGCCGAAAGGGCAAGGCGTCGGTGGAACTCTCCGCCGAGATCGTCTCGAAGGCGCTCGGTGTATCTCCGTCCGACATCTTCCTCGCCTCGACCGGCGTCATCGGCGAGCCGCTCCCCGCCGAAAAGTTCGCCGGCGTCGCCTCCGAGCTGACGGCGCGCCTCGCGCCCGGCCCGTGGATGGATGCCGCGAGGGCAATCATGACCACCGACACCTTCCCCAAGGTGGCGACCGCCACCGTGGAGTTCGACGGCGTGCCGGTGGTCATTTCCGGCGTCGCCAAGGGCTCGGGCATGATCGCGCCCGACATGGCGACCATGCTGAGCTTCGTGTTCACCGACGCGCCGATCGCCGCCGGGGTCCTGCAGGGGCTGCTGCAGCCGGCGATCGACACGAGCTTCAACGCCATCACCGTCGACAGCGATACCTCGACCTCCGATACCTGCCTCGTCTTCGCCACCGGCAAGGCGGGCATCGCGCCGATCACGTCCGCCACCGACCCCCGCGCCGAAGTGTTCGCCGAGGCGCTCGGCGACGTGCTGCACGAACTCGCCATGCACGTGGTGCGCGACGGCGAGGGCGCGACGAGCGACAGGAGCGCCTTCCGCATCGCCCAGTCGATCGCCAATTCGCCGCTGGTCAAGACCGCCATCGCCGGCGAGGACGCCAACTGGGGCCGGATCGTGATGGCGGTCGGCAAGGCCGGCGAACCGGCCGACCGCGACCGGCTCGAGATCAGCTTCGGCGACATTCGCGTCGCCACTGAGGGCGAACGCGACCCGGCCTATGACGAGGCAGCGACCAGCGCCTACATGAAGAACCAGGAGATCGAGGTGCGGGTCGGTATCGGCCTCGGCGCCGGCAGCGCCACGGTCTATACCTGCGACCTGACGCACGGCTACATCACCATCAACGGTGACTACAGGTCCTGATGGTTCCGCTGAGCGTCAGCCAGATCGAGGGCGCGACCCTCACTGCGTGGCCTGCCCTCCGGCAGGCGCATGACGGGCTGTGGCTGTGGCGCTATGCGCGGGGCTACACCAAGCGCGCCAATTCGATCCAGTGCCTCGATTTCGGTGACGGAGCCTATGCGGAATTGCGGCTGATGCGTCTCGCCGAACTCTCCAGGCGCCACGCCATTTCGCCGGTGTTCCGGGTTACCCCGCTCACCGCCCCCGAAATCCTCGAAGTGCTCGACGGGCTGTTGTGGGAAGAGTTCGAGCCGAGCCTCGTCATGGCGATGGAGATGCCCGACGAGGATTTCCCGGTCGATTTCCAGGCCCGGTATTTCGAGCCGACCGATCCGGTGTGGATCAAGGCGCAGGCCCATATGTCGGGCTACGACCAGCAGACGCTCGACACGCTGACCGATATCCTCGGCAACATTTCGTGCGAGGCGCGGGGCGTCCTCGTCTATCACAAGGCCGGGCTGCCGGTAGCGGCGGCTCTCGCCTCGGTGTCGAGCGGCATCGGCATCTATCTCAATGTCGTCACCCATCCCAGCGCCCGCGGCATGGGCTATGGCCGTGCGGTGATGGGCGCGGCGCTCAACTGGGTGCGCTCGATGGGCGCAACGCATTCGGCCATCCAGGTGCTGGCCGAAAACTCGACGGCGCTCAATCTCTACACCTCGCTCGGCTTCGGCGAAGTTTACCCTTATGTCTACCGGCGGGCGCCGGACTGGAGCCGCGGGTGAGGATCCAGCTGGTCGTCGCCTGTGCCCTGATCGATGCCGACCGGCGGGTGCTGATCGCCCAGCGCCCCGAGGGCAAGCAGTTGGCGGGGTTGTGGGAATTCCCCGGCGGCAAGCTCGAGCCGGGTGAATCGCCGGAGGCGGCGCTGATCCGCGAACTGGGCGAAGAGCTCGGTATTTCCACCCAGTCGGCGTGCCTTGCTCCGTTAAGCTTTGCGTCTCACGCTTACGAAAGCTTTCATCTTCTGATGCCACTTTACGTCTGCCGAAAATGGCAGGGAGTGCCGGAGGCCCGCGAGCATGCCGCCCTCAGATGGGTGCGCCCGCAGGACCTGCGCCAGTACCCCATGCCGCCGGCGGACGAACCGCTGATCGCGCCACTTTGCGATCTGCTCTGAGGGCTGGTGGGCATGAGTGCGTTGTCGGGACAGTTGTATCGCTTCGCATGCGATGAAGATGGTGCCACGGCCATCGAATACGGGCTGATCGCCGGGCTCATCGCTGTCGGCATCCTTGTTGCCTTGAGCCTGGTGGGCGGCAGCGTCACGACGATGTTCGACTACGTGTCCAGCCGCTCGGCCCAGGAACTAAACAACATCGACGAAATCTGAAGGCTAGCCGTCCCGGCCCAGCACATCCTTGAGGCTGACCTTGGCGCTGCCCGGGCGCAGCGGCCTCTGCTGGCTCTCGTGCGGGGCCCAGCCCAATAGCCAGATGATCTCCAGCGTCGCCCGCACCCGGCCGTCCGGATCGGCCGCTAGGTCGCCATAGGCAGCGCTGGCGGCGGCCAGCAGGCTTCGCGTCGCCGGCTTTCCCGGCCGGTCGGCCAGCGGGTTCTGCGCCCCGAGTTGCTTCAATTCCCGCATCAGCCGCAGCGGGTCGGCATAGCGCACCGGATAGGTCTCGAGATCGGTCACCGGCAGCGCATAGCCGGCCCGCTGCAAGAGGCCGCCGGCATCGGCCAGCGGGATGAACGGGGCCACCCGCGCGAAGGCGCCCCCCGAAATCTCCGCATCGGCCCTGAGGAACGCCTGCCGCAGCTCGGTCAGGCTGTCGCCGCCAAGCGCCGCCGCGATCATCAGGCCGTCGGGCTTCAGATGCGCCCGGATGCGCGACAAAAACCCCGGCACGTCGTTGACCACCTGCAGGTCGAACATCGAGACGATGAGATCATAGCCTTCCCGCGGCAGCACCAGCGCCTCCGGGTCGACCAGCGGCGCCTCGGGCGACCCCAGCACCGTCGAGGCCCGCTCGAGGACAAAGCCGCCGCTTGCCGAGCGTCCCATCAGCGGCAGGCGCGCTCCATCCGGGCCCATGATCAGCGCCCGGCCGAAATCGCGCGACACGGTGATCAGTCGCGCCGCGAGGTCGTCGAGCGCCAGTCCGGTAACGAAATCATCCGGCCCGCGCCTCTCGAGATGGCTGGCGATCAGGGCGCGGTCGAAGACCTTGGGGGGTAGGGGCATAGGCAATCCGCACGCTCTGTCATATTCTCGGTGCGTTATGGATTTGGAACAGGGCAAAGTCAAAGCAGGATCGGCCGGCGCCATGGCGCGGTTCGGCACGGCATTGCTGGACCTCGTCTATCCCCCGACCTGCCTCGATTGCGGTGCGCCGACCGCGGCGCATGCCGCGCTCTGCCCGCGCTGCTTTGCGAGGCTGAGGCCGATCACCAGGCCTTGGTGCCCGGTGCTCGGGCTGCCGTTTGAGGTGTCGCTTGGGCCGGAGGCGCGTTCCGCCGAGGCGATCGCCGATCCGCCGCCCTTCGACCGAGCCCGCTCCGCGGTCATCTACAACGAGGTGGCGCGCGCCATCGTCAGCCGCCTCAAGTATGGCGACCGTCCGGAACTGGCCGGCTTCTGCGCCCGGCTGATGCAGCCGGCGGGCACCGAGTTCTGGGGCGAGCGTCCGGTGCTCGTACCCGTACCGCTGCACCGCTGGCGCCAGTTCGAACGGCGCTACAACCAGTCCACCGAACTCGCCCGGGCGCTCGCCCGTCTCACCGATCTCGGCGTCGCTACCGGCCTCGTCGCCCGCACCCGCCGCACGCGGCAACAGGTCGGGCTTTCGGCCGATGCCCGCCAGCGCAACGTCGCCGGCGCCTTCACGGCTCATCCCGATGCCCTGCGCCGGCTCAAGGGCCGCGGCGTCGTCCTCGTCGACGACGTCATCACCACTGGCTCGACCGTCAACGCGATCACCCGCGCACTGAAGCGGGCGGGAGTCAGCAAAATCGATGTGATTTCGTTCGCCCGCGTTGTGACAGGCGCGGACGTCCCCATATAGAAGTCAATGACTTCCAGCACGTTCAAGGCCAGATGAAAAAGATAGAGATCTACACGACCCAGTGGTGCCCTTATTGCCACGCGGCCAAGTCGCTGCTCGACGGGAAAGGGGTCAGCTACGAGGAGGTCGATGCCGACGACCCGGAGGTTCGGATGGCGATGGTGCAGCGCGCCCGCGGCCGACGCACCGTGCCGCAGATTTTCGTGGGCGAAACGCATGTCGGCGGGTACGATGACATGGCGGCGCTCGACCGGAATGGGCAGCTCGATCCGCTGCTCGCCGGCCAGGACTGACCAGATGCGCGCCGCCGCCCTGCAGATGACTTCGGGTACGAGGCCCGAACCCAATCTCGACCAGCTCGAAGCGCTCGCCGTGGAAGCGGCCCGCAAGGGCGCGACCTATCTGCTGTCGCCCGAGGTCACCGTGGTGTACCCCGAGAATCGGGAGGGTCTCGGGTCCGTCGCCGGACCCTGGGAAGGCAATCCGGCTATAACCCGTGTCGGCGCCATTGCCCGGAAGCGTGGGGTCAGCCTCCATCTCGGTTCGCTCGCCGTGGCGCTCCCCGATGGGCGCTACGCCAACCGCTCGGTGCTGTTCCTCCCCGACGGCTCGATCGGCGCCACCTATGACAAGATTCACCTGTTCGACGCGACGCTCCCGGGCTTGAAGCAGTACCGCGAGAGCGAGACCTATGCCGGCGGCGGCGAGGCTGTCGTCACCGATGCGCCTGGCTTCAGACTGGGCATGACCATCTGCTACGACGTGCGCTTTCCTGCCCTGCACCGGGCGCTGGCAGAAGCCGGGGCACAAGTGATCTCGGTTCCCGCCGCCTTCACCGTCCCCACCGGCGAAGCGCACTGGGAGGTGCTGCTGCGCGCCCGCGCCATCGAGACCGGCTCTTGGGTGATCGCGGCGGCGCAGGCCGGCCACCACGAGAACGGCCGCTCCACCTGGGGGCACTCGATGATCATCGATCCTTGGGGCAAGGTCGTCACCCAGCTCGGCGGCGACGGGCCGGGCATCGCCATTGCCGATATCGACCTCAGGGCTGTGGACGAAGCGCGCGGGCGCGTCCCGGCGCTTGCCAATGCCCGTCCGTTTTCGCTAACCCTCGCAACATCGGGCACCCCGACTTCCGCCCGAGAGGACGTTTCCGCGTGATCAGTTACTCGCTCGTTTGCGAAAAATCCCACAAGTTCGACGCCTGGTTCAAAAGCGCCGAGGCCTATGACGAGCAGGCCGCGCGCGGCATCGTCACCTGTCCGGTGTGCAATTCGGTGAAGGTTGGCAAGGCGCTGATGGCGCCGGCACTCTCCCGCATGAACCCCGACAAGGTGTCGCTGTCGAGCGGCCATCCGCAGCAATCGGAGATTCGCGAGCTGCTGCGCGCCATGCGCAAGAAAGTCACCAGCGAAGCCGACTATGTCGGCGACCGGTTCGCCGAGGAAGCCCGCAAGATCCACTTCAAGGAAGCCGATCCCCGCGGCATCTATGGCGAAGCGACACGCGACGAGGTGGCCGAGCTGATCGACGACGGCGTCGATTTCCTGCCGCTGCCGCACGTCCCCGAAGAAGCGAACTGACCTCCGTATCGGCCGGTCAGGCTGCTGGTTTCGCCGCCAGCACCATGTAATTGACCCCGAGGTCGCGGCTCTGCCGCCACTCGTCGGCCAGCGGGTGGAACACCACCCCGGTCTTGTCGATGACCCTCAGCCCGTTGCGGGCGCAGAGCGCCGCGATCTCGTCCGGCGTCAGGAATTTCCTGAAATCGTGCGTGCCCTTGGGCAGCCAGCCGAGCACGTACTCCGCCCCGACGATCGCCAGTGCATAGGCCCGCGGCGTGCGGTTGATGGTGGCGGTGAACATCAGGCCCCCCGGTTTCACGAGGCTAGCGCAGCTCTTCATGTAGAGCGGCACGTTGTCGACGTGCTCCACCACTTCCATGTTCAACACCACGTCGAACCGCTCGCCCGAAGCATCCAGCGCCTCCGCGGTAGTGGCGCGATAGTCGATCTCCAGCCCGGACTGGTTCGCGTGCAGCTCGGCAATGCGGATGTTCTTCTCGCCCGCATCGATCCCCACCACGCTCGCCCCCAGCCGCGCCAGCGGCTCGCTCAGCAACCCGCCCCCGCACCCGATATCGAGAATACGCACCCCCTCAAGCGGCCGGCGCACCATGCCGTCCTTCAGGAAATGCGAAATTACCCGGTCCCGCACATAGCCCAGCCGCACCGGATTGAACTTGTGCAGCGGCTTGAACTTGCCCCTGGGGTCCCACCACTCGTCGGCCATGGCCGCGAACTTGGCGATTTCGTCGGGGTTGATGGTGGTGTCGGTCATGGAAAGGTTATCGGTCCGGGCGATGGCGGAAACAAGAGGCCGCTGCTTTGGCACAACCCCACCCCTACGCCGCAGGCTCGGACCCGTGAAACAGCTCCCAGCGCCAGCCCTCCGGCGTCTTCAGCAACGCGCCGGACAGGCGGTAGGCAATGCGCGTGGCACCGGTGGGGCGCTCCAGCACGGCGTGTCCTTCGCCGAAGAGCCAGGCCCGATCGCCGCCGCCGCCGGCTCTCAGCATGTCGAACTGCCATTGCACGACGTAGTCCCTGGCATGGATTGCAGCCAGCAGCTTCGCGATCGCGGGGCGTCCGTGGGCGATTTCGCCGGGGTCCGATCCGACCAGCAAGGCGTCCTCGACGAACAGCCCGGCGGCGGCGGGGTCGCGCAGCCGCATGGCGCCGTTGAGTTGCTCCAGTCCCGCCCGCGCAATCCCGATCATCGCCGTCCCCCAATGCGCAGCAGTCTCCGCCGCGCGCGTGCTGTTGATAACCCCGCCGCTTTGTGGCACATCCCGGGCCGAAAACTGAGCGTACCGGCGGGTTCCGCCAATAAATTCGGGGTAGGGGCCTTGGGCCGTATCGTAGTGAAGTTCGGCGGCACCTCGGTCGCCTCGGTCGAGCGCATCCGGCAGGCGGCGCTGCATGTGAAGCGCGAGGTCGATGCCGGCAACGAGGTCGCCGTCGTGGTTTCGGCCATGTCAGGCAAGACCAACGAGCTGGTCGGCTGGGTCAACGATGCCTCCAAGCTCCACGACGCGCGGGAATACGACGCCGTCGTCGCCTCGGGCGAGCAGGTCACCGCCGGGCTGATGGCAGTGGTGCTGAGCGAAATGGGCATCCCGTCGCGCTCCTTCCAGGGCTGGCAGGTCCCGATCAAGACCGACGACGCGCATGGCGCAGCGCGGATCATGGAGATCGATCCCACCGAGCTCGAGAAGCGCTTCGCCGATGGCGTGGTGCCGGTGATCACCGGCTTCCAGGGCGTCGCGCCCTCGGGCCGGGTGACAACGCTCGGCCGCGGCGGCTCAGACACCAGCGCGGTGGCCGTGGCTGCCGCGGTGAAGGCCGATCGCTGCGACATCTATACCGATGTCGACGGCGTCTACACCACCGACCCGCGCATCACCCCCAAGGCGAGGCGGCTTTCGAGGATCTCGTTCGAGGAGATGCTGGAAATGGCCTCACTCGGCGCCAAGGTGCTGATGATCCGCTCGGTCGAGATGGCGATGGCGCACAAGGTGCGCCTCACCGTACGCTCCACTTTCGACGATCCGAACGCGCCGCAGCTCGCGCCGGACGGGACGCCCGGGGTTCCCGGCACAATCGTATGCGATGAGGATGAGATCATGGAAAAGCAGATCGTTTCGGGCGTCACCCTGGCGCGGGCCGAATCCAAGATCACGCTGCGCGACGTCAAGGACCGGCCGGGCGTCGCCGCGGCGATCTTCGGCGCGCTCTCGGACGAATCGATCGTCGTCGACATGATCGTTCAGAACGTCTCCGAGGACGGATCGACCACCGACATCACCTTCACCGTGCCGGATGCCGAGCACGACAAGGCGGTCGCGGCGCTGAAGGCGGCGGGCGCGGCGGGGCGGTTCGAATACCGCACCCTCAACACCGCCAAGGGCGGCGCCAAGGTCTCGGTCGTCGGGGTGGGCATGCGCAACCATGCGGGCGTCGCGGCCTCGATGTTCAAGGCGCTGGCCGACAAGTCGATCAACATCCAGCTGATCACCACGTCGGAAATCAAGACCTCGGTGCTGATCGACGACGAATATGCCGAGCTTGCGGTCCGGGCGCTGCATACGTATTACGGGTTGGATAAGCAGGACGCCTGAGACGCTACGGACCCCGGTCGCGGCGCCTCCGGCACAGGGCGGCGGCGGGCCGCCAGGCGGGAATCATGGCCACAGCGATCAGCGGGCCGCGCGTGCTCTTGAAGCAGTTGCGCGAAACCATGGCGGAGCCGCTGGCTTCGCAGGCTCGGCTCGACAAGATCGTCAATCTGATCGCCGACAACATGCATGCCGACGTCTGCTCGTTCTACGTGCTGCGCGACGATGGCGCGCTCGAGCTGTTCGCCACCCGCGGCCTCGAGGCGAGCGCGGTGCACATGACCACTCTGCGGCTCGGCGAGGGCCTTGTCGGCCTCATCGCAGCGCAGGCCGAGCCGCTCAGCCTCGACAATGCCCCAGCCCATCCGGCCTTCGCCTACCGCCCGGAAACCGGCGAGGATCCGTTCCAGGCATTCCTCGGCGTGCCGGTGCTGCGCGCGGGCCAGACCCTCGGCGTGCTAGTGGTGCAGAACCGCGACGCCCACAGCTATGGCGAAGACGAAATCGAAGCCATGCTGACTACCGCGACGCTGCTCGCCGAGATGATGTCGACTTCCGATTTCGATGCGCTGATCAAGCCCGGCCAGGATATCGACCTGCGCCGGCCGCGCCACTTCGAGGGCACCGGTTTCACCGACGGCGTGGCGCTGGGCAAGGTGGTGCTGCACGACCCGCGCGTCGTCGTCGCCAATTTCGTCGCCGAGGATACCGATGTCGAGCTGGTGCGCCTCGGCGCCGCGCTCGACCAGATGCGCCTCTCGATCGACCAGATGCTCAGCCATGGCGACATGCAGTCGTTCTCGGATCACCGCGAGATCCTCGAGAGCTACCGGATGTTCGCCAATGATCGCGGCTGGGTAGACCGGCTGACCGAAGCGATCGACAACGGCCTCACCGCCGAAGCGGCAGTTGAGCGGGTGCAGAACGATACCCGCGCGAGGATGATGCGGTCGACCGACCCGTACATCAAGGATCGCCTGCACGACCTCGACGACCTCGCCAACCGCCTGCTCCGCGTCCTCACGGGCAATGGTGGCGGCATGGGCAAGAAGGAGCTGCCCGAGAACGCTATCCTCGTCGCCCGCAACATGGGACCGGCGGACCTCCTCGAATACGACCGCTCGAGGCTCCGCGCCGTGGTGCTGGAGGAGGGCGCGGCGATCTCGCATGTCGCGATCGTCGCCAAGTCGCTAGGCCTTGTCGCGGTCGGGCAGGCCGAGAACATCGTCTCGATGTCGGAATCGGGCGACGACATCATCGTCGACGGCCAGGCCGGGACGGTCTACCTGCGGCCGACGCCGGACATGATCCAGGTCTATGTCGACAAGGTGCGGCTCGGGGCCAAGCGCCGGGCGCATTACCTCGAACTGAAGGACAAGCCGGCGATCACCCGCGACGGCGTCGAGGTGACGCTGCTGCACAATTCCGGCATCGTCGCGGACCTGCCCATGCTGCAGGAGACCGGCGCGTCGGGCGTCGGGCTGTTCCGCACGGAACTGCAATTCATGATCGCCTCGCGCCTGCCGCGGCTCAAGGAGCAGGTCGAACTCTATTCCGAGGCGATCCGGCTCACCGAAGGCAAGCCGATCGTCTTCCGTCTGCTCGATATCGGCGGCGACAAGGTGATTCCGTACCTGCGCTACGAGGCCGAAGAAAACCCGGCCATGGGGTTTCGCTCCCTGCGGCTAGCCCTCGATCGGCAGGGCCTGCTCCGCATCCAGATCCGCGCGCTGCTTCAGGCCGCCAATGGCGGGCCGATGAAGATCCTCGTCCCCATGGTTACCGATGCCTGGGAGTTCCGGCAGACCCGGCTGGTGGTCAACAAGGAAGTCGAGCGCATGAAGCATGCGGGCCAGCCGGTGCCGAGCAAGCTCGAACTGGGTGCCATGATCGAGGTGCCCTCGCTCTTGTGGGAGCTCGACCAGGTGCTGCCCGAGGCCGATTTCGTCTCGATCGGCTCCAATGACCTGGTGATGTTCCTCACCGCCGCCGACCGCGGCAACAAACGGGTGGCGAAGTCGTACGATCCCATCGCGCTGCCGCGGCTGCGGGCGCTCAAGCACATCGTCGACATGTCGAAGCGCTACGGCGTGCCGCTCACCATGTGCGGCGAACTCGCCGGCAAGACCGTCGAGGCGCTGGCGCTGCTGTCGATCGGCATGACCAAGCTGTCGATGAGCCCGCCCTCGATCGGCCCGATCAAGGAAATGATCCTTGGCACCGAACTCACCCCCATCCGCAACTCCGTCTCCGCCGCCCTTCTCGAAGGGGCCCACGGCCCCGGCATCCGCGAGCTGCTGCTCGACTGGGCCGGGCGGCAGGGCCTGGTGATCTAGAGCGTCGATGTCGCCGCACTTGACCCCGAGCCAATACGGAACTAGCGCAGCCTGATGGCCTCCCTCCCGCAGGACAAACTCGACGCCCTCACCAAGCGATTCGACTCGATCGAAGCGGCTCTCTCCTCCGGCCCATCGGCCGAGCAGTTCGTCAAGCTGAGCAAGGAATATGCCGAGCTCGAGCCCGTGGTGCGCCCGATCCAGGCCTACCAGAAGCTCCTCGCCGATCTCGAATCAGCCGAGGAACTGGCCGGCTCCGGCGACAAGGAACTGGCCGAGATGGCCGCCACCGAGATCGCCGAGCTGAAGCCGAGGATCGAGCAGGCCGTCGCCGAGATCCGCATCCTGCTGCTCCCCAAGGACGCGGCGGATGAGCGTAGCGTCATCCTCGAAGTCCGTGGCGGCACCGGTGGCGACGAGGCGGCATTGTTCGCGGGGGACCTCCTCCGCATGTACCAGCGCTATGCCGACCTCCAGGGCTGGAAGTTCACCCTCCTCGAAGAGAGCCCAGGGGAAGTCGGCGGCTACAAGGAAGTGGTCGCCAACATCACCGGCAAGGGCGTCTACGCCAAGCTCAAGTACGAATCGGGTGTGCACCGGGTGCAGCGCGTGCCGGCGACCGAGACGCAAGGCCGCATCCATACCTCCGCCGCGACGGTCGCGGTGCTGCCTGAGGTCGAGGAAATCGACATCGACATCCGGCCCGAGGATATCCGCATCGATACCATGCGCTCCTCCGGCGCCGGCGGGCAGCACGTCAACACCACCGATTCGGCGGTGCGTATCACGCACATCCCGAGCGGCATCGTCGTCACCGCGTCGCAGAAAAGCCAGCACCAGAATCGCGCCACCGCCATGAAGGTGTTGCAGGCCCGGCTCTATGAAGAGCAGCGCAACACGCGGGACACCGCCCGCTCCGAAGCGCGGAAGGAACAGGTGGGGTCGGGCGACCGGTCCGAACGCATTCGCACGTACAACTTTCCTCAGGGCCGGGTAACCGATCACCGGATCAACCTGACGCTCTACAAGCTCGACAAGGTGATCGCCGGCGAAGCCCTGGAGGAGCTGATCTCGGCCCTGATCACCGAACACCAGGCGGCGCAGCTGGCGGCCATGGAGGGAATTTCCTGATTCTGAGCGTGGGCGCGGCATGGCGAGGGATACGCGACCTGTTCCGGCGGGCCGGAATCGACACGGCGGAACTCGACGCCCGCTTGTTCGCCGAAGCCGCCTTTGGCATGGACCGGCTCGAGCTGGTCAATCGCGAGCGCGAGGAGGTGCCGGCAAAGCAGCTCGCCGCCCTTCAGGATTTCGCCGACCGCCGCCTCAAGGGCGAGCCGGTGGTCCGCATCCTGGGCGAAAAGGAATTCTGGGGCCTGGGCTTCAAGCTCAACGCCGCCACCCTGGTGCCGCGGCCGGAGACCGAACTCCTCGTCGAGCGCGGGCTCGAGGTGATCGGCGCGCTCGACAAGGCCCGCGTGCTCGATCTCGGCACCGGCACGGGCTGCATCCCGATCGCTCTCCTCACCGAATATTCCGACGTCACCGCGGTGGCCATCGACCTCTCGGCCGAGGCGCTGGAGATGGCGCGCTACAATGCCAACCGGCACGGCGTCGGCGGTCGGCTGAAGACCTTGCGCGGCTCGTGGTTCGATCCGCTCGAGCCGGGTGAGCGCTTCGATCTCATCACCTCGAACCCGCCCTATATCGAGAGCGCAGAGATCGCGGGGCTGATGCCGGAGGTGCGCGAACACGATCCGCGGCTGGCGCTCGATGGCGGACCCGACGGGCTCGCGGCCTATCGGGCGATCGCCGCCGAGGCCGGATTGTTCCTCGCGCCGGAGGGCGTGCTGCTGCTCGAGATAGGCTCCAGTCAGGCCGCGGCGGTGAGCGATATCTTCATCGGAGCGGGCTTCACCCAGGTCGAAGTGTTGCGCGATCTTGCCGCCCATGACCGCATGATTGTCGCGCAACTGAACACCCCCTCTTGAGTATCCGTTAGTGCCCCCCACATTTTGTGCTTGGAAAGCGGGGACGAACCAGATAGGTTCGCTGTGCTGTCAGCGGTGCGAGTTAGATCGCACTTGGGAGACGGCCACCCGCTCATCGGCGAAACTGCACTTGGCAGTGTTCGACACTCGGACGAGGAACCGGGGCGCTTTGATGGGCCACAAGTGGTTCAACCGCGATAGCTCAGGCACCGTGAGACCTTGAACGTTCGCGCCGGATTCGGCGCCGTGGTCCCCGGCGCCCGATGGCCCGATGTTGCCTTCAGTATTCTTTTCCAAGGCTTGAAAAGAGACGATGAGACCTAATCAGCAGAACAACAACAAGAACCGCTCCCGTGGTCGGAACAACAATGGTGGCCGCAAACACGGCAACCCGTTGAGCCGGAACTACGAGAGTAATGGCCCGGACGTGAAGGTGCGGGGCAACGCTTCGCACATCGCCGAGAAATACCTGCAGCTCGCTCGCGATGCGCAGTCCTCCGGCGACAGCGTGATGGCCGAGAACTACCTGCAGCATGCGGAGCACTATTTCCGCATCATCAGCGCTGCGCAGCCGCAGAACCAGCAGCGCGACCAGTTCGGCCAGCCGGCCGAGGACGACGATTACGACGACGATTTCGCTCCGATGAACGATCGGTTCGCGTCGCCCGAGCCGCGTCAGTTCAACCAGCAGCCGCAACAGCAGAACGACCAGCAGCAGCCGCAGCAGTCGATCCCCGGCAGCGAGCCGGTGGTAATGGCGGTGGTCGAGGCGAATGCCGCGCCGCAGGGCGAAGGCGATGCGCCGCAGGGCGAGGGCGAGCCGCGGCGGCACCGCGAACGCCGGCCACGCCGCCGGTCGCGCGGGCAGGGCGGTGAAGGCGGAAACGATCCCGCCGGTGCACCGCAGCCCGATGTCGGCGAGCTTCCGGCCTTTCTCACGGTCGGAAACACGCCGGCCGAATGAGGCGCGAGCGACCGAGAAATTCGATGAAGGCCGGGAGCAGTCCCGGCCTTTTGTTTTCTCCGGCGCTGCCTACATCTCGGTCGGGACCGGGTAGCGCCGCCAAGCGGGCATCCGGTCTTGATAGGATAGTGCGATTGCATTGAGCCATATCAACGTCCGGGCGTTGGATACGTGCTTGGTAAGGGCGGTCCGGCGTGCCAGATGAGGAGAGTAGAATGAACATCGAGAAATACACCGAGCGTGCACGCGGGTTCATCCAGAATGCACAGCAGCTGGCACTCAGCATGGGTCACCAGCAATTCCTGCCGCTGCATCTGCTGAAGGTGCTGCTCGACGACGAAGAGGGCATGGCTGCAGGCCTCATCACCAAGGCCGGCGGTGACGTCAAGATCGCGCGGGCCGAGACCGAGGCGGCGCTCGGCCGCATCCCCAAGGTTTCCGGCGATGCCGGGCAGCTTTACATGAGCCGCGAACTGGCGCGGGTGTTCGATACCGCCGAGAAGGCGGCGGACAAGACCGGCGACTCGTTCGTCACCGTGGAGCGGCTTCTGCTCGCCCTGGTGGTCGAAAAGGATGTCGATGCGGGCAGGATCCTCGCCGCGGCGGCCGTCACCCCGCAGGCGCTCAACGACGCGATCAATGAAATTCGCAAAGGGCGCACCGCCGATTCGGCATCGGCCGAGAATTCCTACGACGCGCTGAAGAAATATGCGCGCGACCTCACCGAGGCAGCCCGCGAGGGCAAGATCGATCCGGTGATCGGCCGCGACGAGGAGATTCGCCGCACCGTACAGGTGCTGAGCCGCCGCACCAAGAACAATCCGGTGCTGATCGGCGAGCCCGGCGTCGGCAAGACCGCCATCGTCGAGGGCCTCGCCATCCGCATCGTCAATGGCGACGTGCCGGAGAGTTTGAAGAACAAGTCGCTGCTGTCGCTCGACATGGGCTCGTTGATCGCCGGCGCCAAATATCGCGGCGAGTTCGAGGAGCGCCTGAAGGCGGTGCTGAACGAAATCTCGTCGGCCGAGGGCAATATCATCCTGTTCATCGACGAGATGCACACGCTGGTCGGCGCCGGCAAGACCGATGGCGCGATGGACGCCTCGAACCTGCTGAAGCCGGCGCTCGCCCGCGGCGAGCTCCACTGCGTCGGCGCGACGACGCTCGATGAGTACCGCAAGCATGTCGAGAAGGACGCGGCGCTCGCCCGTCGCTTCCAGCCGGTATTCGTCGATGAGCCGACGGTCGAGGACACCATCTCGATCCTGCGCGGGCTCAAGGAGAAATACGAGCTGCACCATGGCATCCGCATCTCGGATTCGGCCATCGTTGCAGCAGCCACGCTATCGAAGCGCTACATCGCCGACCGGTTCCTGCCCGACAAGGCCATCGACCTCGTCGACGAGGCGGCGGCGCGACTGCGCATGGCCGCCGAATCGAAGCCCGAGGAACTCGACGAGCTCGAGCGGCGCATCATGCAGCTCAAGATCGAGCGCGAGGCGCTGAAGAAAGAGACCGACGAGGGCTCGAAAACCCGGCTCGCCCGTCTCGAGCAGGAACTCGCCGACCTCGAGGAGCAGGCCAATGCGCTGTCGGCGCGCTGGCAGGCCGAAAAGGCGCGGATGCAGGGCTCGCAGAAGCTCAAGGAAGAGCTGGACAAGGCCCGCACCGATCTTGAGCTGGCACAGCGGCAGGGCGATCTCGCCCGCGCCGGCGAGCTGGCCTATGGCGTCATCCCCGACCTCGAGCGACGCATCAGGGCAGCGGAGGATCCGAACGGCGACGGCAAGCCCGAGCACTCGATGGTCGATGAAGTCGTCTTGCCCACGCATATCGCCCAGGTGGTGAGCCGCTGGACCGGCATCCCGGTGGACCGCATGCTCGAAGGCGAGCGCGAGAAGCTCCTCCACATGGAGGAGGAGCTCGGCAAGCGCGTCGTCGGCCAAGCCGAAGCCGTCGAGGCGGTGGCCAAGGCCGTGCGGCGCGCCCGGGCGGGCCTGCAGGATCCGAACCGGCCGATCGGCTCGTTCATGTTCCTCGGGCCGACGGGCGTCGGCAAGACGGAGCTCACCAAGGCGCTGGCGCAGTTCCTGTTCGACGACGAGCATGCGCTGGTCCGCATCGACATGTCGGAGTTCATGGAGAAGCACTCGGTCGCCCGGCTCATCGGCGCCCCTCCGGGCTATGTCGGCTATGACGAGGGCGGCATGCTGACCGAGGCGGTGCGTCGCCGGCCCTACCAGGTGATCCTCTTCGATGAGATCGAAAAGGCGCATCCGGACGTATTCAATGTCCTCCTCCAGGTGCTCGACGACGGGCGCCTGACGGACGGGCAGGGGCGTACGGTCGATTTCCGCAACACGCTCATCATCATGACCTCGAATCTCGGCTCCGAATATCTCGTCAGCCTGAAGGACGGGGAATCGGTGGAGCTGGTGCGCGGCAAGGTGCTGGACGTGGTGAAGTCCTCGTTCCGGCCCGAGTTCCTCAACCGGGTCGACGACATCATCGTCTTCCACCGGCTGGAGCGGGCGCACATGGGCGCGATCGTCGATATACAGATGCGCCGGCTGCGCAGCCTGTTGAAGGAGCGCGACATCTCGATCGAGCTCACGCCGGCGTCGCGCGAGTGGCTCGCGAACGAGGGCTACGATCCCGCCTATGGGGCCCGCCCGCTAAAGCGCGTCATCCAGCGCGAGGTGCAGGACAGGCTGGCCGAGGAAATCCTCGCCGGACGTATCACCGATGGGCAGACGGTGGTGCTCGATGCCGCCGAGGGCGGGCTGTACCTCCGAATCGCCGCCCCGGGCGAACACGCCGAGGCCGCCTGACAACAGCCAGACGAACAAAGGGCCGGTCGCGAGACCGGCCCTTTGTTCTTGTCGCGACGATGGAACACGGATAAGAACATAACAGGAACATGCCGCGGGGAGGGCGCGATGGCCGGGACCTACACAATCGACTACGTCGAATTTCCAAGCATCGACAATGTCCGCAGCCGCCAGTTCTTCGCCGATGCCTTCGGCTGGCATTCCGTCAGCTACAGTCCAAGCTATGATGAGATCCGTGGCGCGGGTCTGCTCGCCGGCGTCGAAAGCGGCGAGTCAGTGAAGAGCGCGGCGCCCCTTGTCGTCATCCGGAGTTCCGATTTCGAGGAAGCCAGGCGCGCCGTCCTCGCCGCCGGCGGCACGATCACGCTGCCGCTGTTCGAATATCCTGGTGGTCGGCGATTCCATTTCCGCGAGCCCGGCGGCACCGAAATGCGTATCTGGACGACCATCGAATAGCCGGCGATCGCTGGGCGAAATGCGGAAGTCCTATCAACTGCGTCCCGCGTCGCCTCGGCACGTGACAACAATCCTGGAAAGAAAAAGGAACGAGACGTGAAGCAGCGCTACCAGATCGACTATATCGAGTTCCCCTCCGCCGACGGCCCAGGGACCAGGGCCTTCCTTGCCGACGCCTTCGGCTGGAGCTTCACGCAGTACAGCCCGAGCTATGTCGGCATCGACAACGCCGGCATCGACGCCGGAGTCGATTCCGGCGCCAATCCTCCCGCTGCGCCCCTCGCGGTGATCCGCACCGAGGACCTCGAGCTCGCCGAACGCGAGGTGCTCGCGGCCGGTGGCAAGATCACCAAGCCGGCCTTCGACTTCCCGGGCGGCCGGCGCTTTCACTTCCGCGAGCCGGGCGGCACCGAACTCGCCGTGTGGGTCGAGAAGGCGTAGGCTCCGTAGCAGAAAAGAGCCTACGGGAGCTGGAAGCCAGATGAACGAGACCAAACCGGCCGCGCCGGCGGCGACCTTCTGCCCGCCGCAAAACCGGATCTACGTGCTGGTCGCCGCGATCCTCGCCTCATCGATGGGGTTCATCGATGGCTCGGTGCTGTCGATCGCGACGCCGGCGATTCGGGCCGATCTCGGCGCCAGCCTCGCCGACGCGCAGTGGATCTCCAACGCTTACATGCTGTTTCTCGCCTCGCTCCTGTTGATCGGCGGCGCGGCGGGCGACCGGTTCGGGCTGCGCAACGTCTTCGCCATCGGCATCGTGCTGTTCGTCGTCGCCTCGCTCGTCTGTGCGGTGGCGCCCAACCCGGCATTCCTCATCGGTGCGCGCGCCGTGCAGGGGCTGGGCGCAGCGCTGATGGTGCCAGGCAGCCTGGCCATCATCGCCAAGGCCTATCCGCGCGAGGAGCGCGGCAAGGCGATCGGGCTATGGTCGGCGTTCTCCTCGCTCACCACGATCCTGGGGCCGGTGGTCGGCGGGTTCGTGCTCACCACCATGGGGGACTGGAGCTGGCGGCTGGTGTTCGCCATCAACCTGCCGCTCGGCGGGATCGCGCTGGCGCTGCTGCTGCTCAAGGTGCCGGCGGACCAGCCGGAGGCGGGGCGGCGGCTCGACTTGGTGGGCGGCGGGCTGATCACCATTGCCCTGCTGATGATTGCGCTGGGTCTTACCGGCACCGAAGCAGATGCTCCCACGCTCGGCCATGTGCTGATCTATTGCGGTATCGGCCTCGTGGCGCTCGCCACATTTCTATGGTGGGAGGGGCACACCAAGGCGCCAATGCTGCCGCTCTACCATTTCAGGAATGTCGCCTTCTCAGGCGCGCAGGGACTGACATTCGCGCTCTACTTTGCGCTGTCTGCGGTCACGTTCTTCCTGCCGATGACGCTGATCGGCGGCTGGGGCGTGACCGCCGCTGAGGTGTCGATTGCCTTCCTCCCGTTCGGCATCGCGCTCACCGTGCTGTCGCCCTATGCCGGACGCCTCGCCGACAAGATCGGCCCGGGGCCGATGATCACCGTCGGCGCGGTGATCGTTGCGGTCTCCTTCGCGCTCCTCGGCCTGCTGTCGCCGATGCAGAGCGTCTGGTTCGGGGTGCTGCCGCTTACCATCCTGATGGGCATCGGCATGAGCGCCGTGGTCTCGCCGCTATCGACCGCGGTGATGACGTCGGTAGAGGATCGCGACACCGGTCTCGCCTCGGGCGTCAACAATGCCGTGGCGCGCGTCGCGGGCCTGCTAGCGGTGTCGCTGATGGGCGGTGTCGCGGCCTACGTTTTCGACCAGGCGTTCGGCGGCTTTGCCGAGCTGCCGGTGTTCTTCGGGATGAAGCCCGATTCGCTCCTTCCAGCCGATGCCGAAGCGGCGCGGCTAACTGCCAACAACGCCGCCTTTTCCGCCATCGCCTATTGCAACGCAGCCCTGGCGCTGCTCTCGGCGGTTATCGCCTGGTTCACCCAGGAGAACAAGTTCCGGAAAAAAGCCGCCCGGTAGGCGGCAAGTTCCACCCCACGCCCAATGTCATCCCCGCGAAAGCGGGGACCTCCCGTTTGCGAGTCGTGCCTAGGGCACCAAAACAGGGGTTCCCGCCTTCGCGGTATGACATCGAAGGCCGGCGCGACGGCAAGCGCCAGGATGAGCACGCGTGGGGAAATACCGGCCTAGTTCAGCGCGGCGACGGTCATCGGCGCGGCGTCGCGCTGCATCAGGTCGCGGACCTGCGTGATCGTCTGGTCGAAGGCGCCTTCGTATTGCGCCGAAAGCGACTTGTCGCGCGGCAGCTTAACGCTGAGCGGGTCGACGAAGCGACCGTTGACCTTGATCTCGAAATGCAGATGCGGCCCGGTGGAGTTTCCGGTCGAGCCGACATAGCCGATGATCTGGCCCTGCTTCACCCGCACGCCCGGCTTGATCCCCTCGGCAAACTTGCTCTGGTGGCCATAGCCGGTCTCGAAGCCGTTGACGTGCTTGATCTCGATGTACTTGCCATAGCCCGAGACCCACTGCGCCTTCTCGATAACGCCGTCGCCCGAAGCATAGATCGGCGTTCCTGTCTTGGATGCGAGATCGACGCCGGTATGCATGCGGCGCGTCTTGAAGATCGGGTGGACTCGGCTGCCGAAGCGACTCGCCAGCCGGCCACCGCCCTGCAGCGGACGCCGGGTCAGGAAGCGCTTTCCGGTTTCGCCGTCAGGATCGTAGAAATCCACGGTGCCGTCGTCGGTGCGGAAACGGAACAGCTCGCGCGTCGTGGTGCCGAGCTTGAGGCCGACATAGAGCAGTTCCTGGTGCCCGGCGGCATCCTTCTCGGTCTCAAGAATTTCGATAGAATCGCCGGCCGTGATGCGCTTGGTCAGGTCGATGTCATAGGCAAACATGGCGACGATGCGCGAAGTGATGGCGTCGTCGATGTCGTGCTTGCGCGCCGTCTCCCAGATCGAGCGGTAAACCGAGGGCAGGTTGTTGACGTTGATTTCCTCGGTGTCCTCGTCCGGAAAATCGATCTTGGTCGGCTCGAGCCCCAGCACGTAGTTGCCGCGGTCGGTGAGCGCCGCGGTTGCCGCGTGCTTGATCTCGCCGGTCTCGGGATCGGGGAAGTAGATGCTGAGCCGATGCGGAATCAGCGTCTGCGAGTTGCGGGCCGGGCCCATCAGGATGCGAAGCCGGGCACCCCGCGGCACGTCGGTCGAGGACAGGACGTTTTTCAGCGTTGCCGAAATCATGTCGTAGGTCTGGGTGTCGAAGCCGTTCTTGAGCAGCGGCTCCTTGAGGGAGCCCGCCTCGCGCACGGTGATGACGCGCTCCGAGCGGCCGAGCCCGGCTTCCTCGGCCATCTTGGTCTTGGGCAGGACGGTGACGTTCTCGGCGACACCCGAAAGGCCGCCATCGGTCACCACGCCCAGGTCGCGCACGCCGGTATCGGGCGAGGCATAGGCCATCGCCACTTCGCCGTCGCCGCCTTCGGCAAACAGGTTCTCCACCGCCTGGCGCACGAAGTCGGAAGCGCTCTTGTCTGAAATCGCCGGCGCCGGCACGAAACTCGCGGGCAGGGCGCCGGTCTTGATCTGCACTTCGCCTTCGACTTCGGTGCCGTAGATATCGGGATTGGCGACGTCGTCGGCGTCGGTGACCACCGGCTGGCTGGCGTCGATCATCGCCACCGGATCGTAATCGGGAATATCGCCGGAGAGCGCGGTCGCCGCGGTGGCGAGAGTGGCGCGGACGCGGACGAAGGGTTGCTTCCTGATCAGCGCCCGTCCGTCGACGGTCTCGCGGATCGAGGCCTCGACGATCTCGAGCTCGGATCGGGTCTTGGCCACCGGACGGATGCGGTCGCCCTTCATCTGCGAGTCGGCGGGCGCCTCGGCCGGCTTGGTGATGAGCTGCAGCGCTTCGTAGGCGGTGGAGAACGTATCCTGGCCTTCGAATGAGACGTAGAGGGCGGCGCCCATCAGCAGCACCGAGGTCAATCCGGTCATCACCGTGCCGGTGAGCCAGGCGAAGCTCAGTTCGCGGCCATGCGGAATTTCGCCGTCGGTGGATTGGACGGTCAGCGCCGGACCATCCTCGAAGCCGCTCGCCTTGAGAAGCGCGGCGTTACGATTGCGCTGTGCTGGGTTCAACCCGGTCCCGCCTGCCCATTGCCCCGACGCCAGAAGCTGTGGCGCGCGCTCACGCGCGAGTCAACTCACCGGCCATCGTCCTTGGTGTGAGGACAATGCGGCGAAACTAGGCCACCGAAGCAAGGGGCCGGGGCCGCGCCGTTGGCCCGAGGAGAATCCCAGGCGTCGATCGCGAGGTCGCCGGACGGGTCCGCGTGCCAATTCAGTGCCCCGCAGAGATATCCACAGGCCCACTCGGACCCTGTTTCCCCCTTGAACGGAGGCCCTGTGGACACCAGATGACAGCTCCAACGCGCGCGTGCTATATATGCGCGTAGACGGGTTAGACGGCGGCCCCGGTGGCGTGAATCGATAAATGTCGTTTTCGTCATCTTCGAGTGTTGACACCCCGGAAGGCCACCCCTATAACCCGCCCACCGCTGACGAGGCGGCGCCGAAAAGCGCCAACGAAATCGACGGTAAGCCTCTGAAGGAACTAAGCAATTAGCGCTTTCAGGTTTTCAGAATTCGGACCTTCCGAAAGATGAAAATAGGGTGTTGACAGACTGAAACGTCTCGAATACAACCCGCCACGTTGACGACGCCGAGCGACACTCGCTCCCACTGTTCAACGATCACTGAAAGGGCAGACCTGCTGCCGGGCAACCGGAGACAAGGTTCTGTTCGCCAGAATTAGGAAGCGATTGCTTCCACCGACGCCGCCGGCGAAAGCCGCAAACGGGGTCAGCTCTTTGACATTGTGAAGATTGGAAGAAAGAGAAACGTGGACGGCGAGGTTCTTGCGGTCCGGTCGAAAGACTGGGCAACACGACAAGTTCGACGGTACGTTTCTTAAGAGGTACATACCATTGCCGATGAACTTCGGTTCGTTGGTTGGTGTGTGTCCTCGTCAATTTGCGTCGCAAGACGCAATCGCAAACGTGCAATGTCGAGCGACAAGTCAGATATCAAACTTGAGAGTTTGATCCTGGCTCAGAACGAACGCTGGCGGCAGGCTTAACACATGCAAGTCGAACGCACCGCAAGGTGAGTGGCAGACGGGTGAGTAACGCGTGGGAATCTACCCAGTCCTTCGGAACAACACAGGGAAACTTGTGCTAATACCGGATACGCCCTACGGGGGAAAGATTTATCGGGATTGGATGAGCCCGCGTTGGATTAGCTAGTTGGTGAGGTAACGGCTCACCAAGGCGACGATCCATAGCTGGTCTGAGAGGATGATCAGCCACACTGGGACTGAGACACGGCCCAGACTCCTACGGGAGGCAGCAGTGGGGAATATTGGACAATGGGCGAAAGCCTGATCCAGCCATGCCGCGTGAGTGATG
>NZ_JAQGJL010000216.1 GCF_028290645.1 Devosia sp.
TGGACACGCACGGCCTGCTTGTCCTCGTTCCACAGACGCAGGGTGGAGGTAACGGTTCCGTCCTGCAGGTCGAGCAGTATCGGAGCCACGCGGAGGCTCGCGGCCTGCGATGTGCTGGCGGACCAGCACATCAGGAGGGCCACGGCGATTTGGGTAAGAAGGCGGCCCATCGCTGTTACGGTGTCAGGTCGGTGCCGTACCAGACCGTCGCGGTGACGGTGTCGAGATAGGAGCCGGTCGGAACGTTCTGACCGCCGTTCACACGGCCATAGATCGGGATGATCTCGGGGGCTCCGGTCGCAGCCGCGCTATCAACGGTGTTGGTACCCTCGGTATTGCCCCACAATGTGGAGCGACCCGCGTTCTGGAATAGCGAGTAGTCGACCGTGTTGGCAGGAACGGTCGTGTGCGTGAGTTTGCGCGTTGCGACCGTGGCGCCGCTGCCTGCGCCGGCATCGAGGCCGATGGCATAGGCCGAACCCTCGGTGCAGGTGACGGTGAGATTGGCCTGGGCATCGATGTCGCCATCGATGATGCCGGTGGTGCCGAACGAAAGGTCATCGGCGGCGACGGTGCATTCGGCTTCGACGGTCAGCGAGACCCCGAAGCTGTCGGTTCGCGACTGCGCATAGGTCGACGGCACTGAGAGGAGCGCTGCGGCGCAAGCCGCCGCAGGCAAGAGAAGGCGCTTCATTTGTAACCCCAAGGTTAAACTGCCAAGATCATGCGACTTGCGGCTGACGTTATTGATGTTACAAGCAAATCGCGAGTATACTTGAGCCGTGGCGGATTAATCGGGCGTTAATTAGGGGTCGCTCCAGTAGTCCTACGGGGCCTGTGAAGGCTGTCGGTCGCTTGCGCTCAGATATCTATTAGCCGATCGCGAAGGGCGATCATGACTGCCTGGGCGCGGTTTGCTGCCCCGAGCTTCGCGACCACGGCCTGGAGGTGCCATTCGATCGTCCGGTGGGACCTGTTCAGCAGGCGGCCGATCTCCTTGGCCGACTTGCCGGCGGCGACCCAGCGCAGGATTTCACACTCCCGTTCGGTCAGCTTCACCGATTTCGGAGCGGTGGGTGCCAACAGGCGGTGCATCGACGCAAAGCCATACAGAGCGATCATATGGATCGACGGGATGAACGCCTCCGGCAAATCGAAATCGTATCCACCGATCCACACGTCACCGATGCATCCCACCGGACTGGGGATCGGAACCAGCAAGCCCTTGGAAAGCCGAAAATCCTTTGCCCGCTCGACCACCTCGCGCGCCTGTGGCTCGCACTCGGGGTCGAAGGGCGCCGTGTCCCAGGCGAAGGGCCGAACGACGTTACGGCAGTGGCGAATGGAGGGGTCGACCTCCGCAAACTCGCTGGCCAGATAGAGATCCAGCCAGGCGGACGGAAGGCGGCTTGTCAGGATCGCGTCGCTGAAATCCCGTCCGTCACAGGGAAAATAGTTGAAACAAAAGAACTCGGCTCCGAAGGAAGCTGTGGCTCGCGCGATGATTTCGACGATGTCGGCAGCGCTGGAACAAGCAGAGAAGTCGTGGATGGCTTCCAGCAGGTGCTTGGTGGTCATGACGATATTCCGAGCCTCGTGCCCGGCAGTGGAATTGCTGCTTTATATGGTGCGCGCTTTCTCGCCCCGCGTGTGGCAGATCTCAATATCTATAGGCTGGCATTTGCGGCCAAAAATCAGGCAAATGCCGCCAGCGATCAAGCCCTGGGGCGCGGTCCGGTCGCAGAGCGCCACTTGGCACCGGCCCTCCGCGCATGGCACCCCAAGTAGCGGCGGAGAGAGACCGATGCGAAATGTTTCACCCCCCACAAGCTCGGGGGAGCGTGTAACTCCTTGGCTCGCACGCGGTTCCGGTGGTGTGTCTGACTTGTCGAATGGGCGGTCCACGACGGAGGCCCAGCACGCTTAGAAGTTCCGATGTCTGTTCGCACTGGGAAGGGAATGCTGGGCCCCGCTGATCGCGCCGGCCGCGGCCTTACAGTCGTCAACGCCGGGCCACGGTGAACTAGCGTTCCAATTCATCACTGAGCCCCCGCGACCAGAGGAAGCCGATGAGGGCGCCCTTGACCGGCCGGATGACGGCCAGCGGCACCACTACCGAAAGCGGCACCAGCACGGCCAGGTAGATCAGTGGACTCGCCCTTTCGTTCAGCTCCATGTCGAGCATCACAAAGATGATGACGTGCGCGACGATAGTGATGACCACAAAGGGCAACAGCAGGCCGACATTGAAGCCGCCCAGCCGTTGACCGCAGACGGAGCATTTGTCCACCTGCTGTAGGAACCCTGCGAACAGGTCTCCCTCACCGCAGCGGGGGCAGCGGCAGCGTAGGCCGCGAAGTATTGCCGTTCCAAGGCCGACGCCTCGATGTTCGAAGGTTCGCATGGCAACCAGCTCCTCCATCGGGCAAGCTAATATTAACGTGAGTGGCCTCACAGGGTTCATCGAGTTCCTCAAACGACGGAGACGCCGGTTTCTTCACCACGGGTTTGCCCCGGTGATGGTGGGGCGCGACGTCGTCGTGGAGGTTCGCGCTGAACTCATGAATCAGTTCTTCCGGCATACCGATGTCGAGCGGTTTTACGGGCTTGTGGATGCGCGCAACATTTCCTCGGTCTGCAGTTACCGCAAGCTCGGCTTCACTCATGCCGCCACGTGGCATAGGCACAAGCAGAACCCGACAACCGGCGAGATCATCGACTTGTGACCTTCGAGATATTCAAGGATGAGTGGCTGGCCGGTAAGTTCTGGGAGCCCGACAATGCCAAGTGACGGTATTGCCTGCGAAATCGTGGGACGCGCACTCGGGGTCGACACCGTCGCGCCCGACGACGACATGCAGAGCCTGCCAGCTTGGGACAGCCTCGGGCACATGGCGATCGTGGCGGAGATCGAAAGGACGATCCGCGCCAGCCTCCAGCCGGATGACATTGTCTCCATCGCTTCGGTGAACGATGTCCTGGAACTGCTTCGGCGCCTGGCGCCGGGTTAACGTGTTAAACCTCTGTGCTCTCCAATGCGACGAAGGCGGCGGGACGCCGAGGGGGCGCCCCGCACAGGTTGTCAGAAGTCGAAGTCGCCGATGTTGTCCTTGGTGAAGATGAACGGCGCGCCGAGCAGAATTTCGGAGCCGTTGATCACCTGCAGGGGCCCGAGCTTGCCGGCCTCGACCGAGGTCGCACCGGGCTGCAGCGTTCCGTCGGCCGCAGCGCGCAGCACATAGGCCGCGGCGTAGCCGAGATCGACGGGGTTCCACAGAACCACCGACTTGACGCAACCGGCGTCGACATAGGGCTTCATGGCGTTGGGAGTGGCAAGGCCAACCACCGCGATCTGCCCGCATTTGCCGGCCTGGGTCACGGCGTCAGCCGAGGCCGGCGTCGCCACCGAGGTCATGCCGAGAATGCCCTTCAGCTCATCGCCGTACTTGTTGATGAGCGTGTTGGCCTGATTGAAGCTCAGGATGTTGTCCTCCTGGGCTTCCACGGTCTCGAGCCATTTCAGGTTGGGATGGCAGGCCGCGGCATAGGCGGCCATTTCGGCAATCCAGCGCGCCTGGTTGGGCGTGGTGAAGGTCGAGGTGACGATGGCGAAGGGGGCGTCCTCGCCGGCTTCGGCCGCGAGGCTGTCGATCATCGCCTTGGCGATGCCGTTGAACTCGGCCTGGTTGACGAACCACTGCCGGGCATCGGGCTCCGAGTTGGCATCGTAGCCGACCACATTGATGCCGGCGCCGAGGGCCTTCTTCAGCACCGGGGAAATGGCAACCGGGTCGTTGGCGGCAAACAGGATGCCGTCGACGCCCTGGGTGATGTAGTTGTCGATAACCGTGATCTGGTCGTCGATATTGGCCTCGGTCGGGCCATCGGTCGTCGCCTTCATGTTGCCCATCTCCTTGGCAGCGTCGGCGATGCCTTTGGAGGTCGCGTCGAAATAGCCGATGCCGATGAGCTTGGGCACGTCGACGACGGTAATCTCCTTGCCCTTGCGATCGGGCGGGTTGGTGGGCACGCCGCCGTCATAGGCCTTGGCGACCGGCGTTGCCGCCGTTCCGTCGCAGGCGAGGGCGCTGGTGGGAAGTTCGTCGCCGCCGGTCCAGGCCGACTGCGCCTGAACGAGGCTGGTCGACAGGGTGAGGGCTGTGACGACGGCAAGTGTGGTGCGAAGCATAGTCTCCTCCTTCAAATCGCCGGTCTCATTTCGGCAGAGATCACGGGCGCGATGACTTCAGCGGGTGCCGCCCCGATAGATGACGTTCGAGACAAGGATCGTGAGGATCAGCACGGCGCCGATCAGCACGATGGTTCCGTCGCTTTTGACGCCGGCCAGCGACAAGCCGTTCTTGAGCGCCTGGATCAGGATCAGGCCCAGCATGGTGCCGACAATGGTGCCTTTGCCGCCGAAAATGGACGTGCCTCCGAGGACCACGGCGGTGATGGCATCGAGCTCGATGCCGGTGCCCATGTCCGAGCGCGTGGTCGAGACGCGCGATACGAAGATGACGGCGGCCAGCGCCGCGGCGAAGCCCGAGGCGGAGTAGATTGCGATCTTCACCCAGTCGACGCGGAGGCCGGAAAACCGCGCGGCGGTTTCGTTGGAGCCGATGGCGTAGGTGGCGCGCCCCCAGGTGGTCGTGCCGAGGATGATCGCCGCGACGATGGCGACGAAGACGAGCAGCCAGAGCTGCGTTGGGATGCCGAAGGACTGCCCCTGACCCAGGATGTAGAACCAGTCGGGGTAGCCGCGCACTGATCGCGCCTGCGAGATGCCCTCGGCCATGCCGCGATACAGCGCGAGCGTGCCGAGCGTCGCGATCAGCGGGGGGAACCTGAAGCGGGTGATGATGATGCCGTTGACGAAGCCGGCAAGCGTGCCGACGCAGAGGGCGAGGAAGATGGCGAGTTCGAGCGGCAGACCGAGGTTCTTCCAGAACACCCCGAGCAGGATGGCCGACAGCCCCAGGATCGAGCCGACGGAGAGATCGATGCCGCCGGTGATGATGACGAAGGTCATGACGATCGCGATGAGGCCGACCTCGGTCATCAGCCGGCCCTGGTTGAGCAGGTTGTCGAGCGTGAAGAACTTGTCGGACTGCGCGCCGAGGACGATCAGCGCGATGACCACGAGCACGGCGAGGATCGTCTCGTGGCGGAGGAAGCGACTCGCCGTCATCGCCCCGCTCCCTGCATTTCGCGATTGCGCCGCAGCATGTCGGCCAGCACCGTCACGAGGATGAGCGCGCCGATCACCGCGCGCAGCCAGTAGGCCGAGACGTTGATGAAGATCAGCGCCGAGCCGATGGCGGAAAAGAGGATCGCGGCAAGCGTCGAGCCGATCACCGTGCCGGTGCCGCCGAGGATCGAGACGCCGCCGATCACTGCCGCCGTGATGATGGTGAGCTCGAGATTTGGCGGGACGGTCGACTGGATGATCTTGAGTTGCGTCGCGAAGAGGATCGTCGCGAGGCCGGCGAAGGCGCCGTGGATCATGAAGACCTGCACGATGCGCCGCTCGATCGGAATGCCGGCGGCGCGGGCCGCTTCCGCATTGCCGCCGATGGCGTAGAGGGACCGGCCGAAGGCGGTGTAGCGCATCCAGAGGAAGGCGCCGATGGTCAGGATGATCATGAACCACACCGGCACCGGCACGCCGAGAAGCCGCTGCTGGGCGAGGAGGAATTCCGGCGGCAGGTTGTTGATCCACGCGCCGCCGGTCACCGAGACGAGCCCGCCGCGGAGGATCGAGAGCATGCCGAGCGTGACGACGATCGACGGAATCCGGCCATAGGCGATGAGGGCGCCGACGATGGCGTTGACGCCCATGCCGACGAAGATCGGCACCACCCAGGCGAGCCAGACCGGCGCGCCGGAAACGGCGATCGTGCCGGAGATGGTCGCGAGGACGCCGATCAGCGCGCCGACCGATACGTCGATGTGGCCGGTGATGATGACCATCGCCATGCCGATGGCGGCGACCGCGATATAGGCGTTGCCGGAGACGATGGTGTTGAGGTTGTTCGGGGCGAGGAAACGCGGATTGATCGCCGACACCACCGCGAACAGCAGGACGATGGCGCACGCGATGACCACTTCCTGGCCGTAGGCCGAGACGAACCGGGTGAGGGCGCCGCGCTGCGGGCGTAAACTCGGTGCCGCTTCGACGCTCATGCCGCGACCTCGTGCGCCGATGCCTGGGTCATCGCGGCGCCGACGGTCTCGGGCGTGGCGTCGGCGCGGTCGATGGTTGCCATCAGCCGGCCGCCATGCATGACCAGCACGCGATCGCTCATGCCGAGGATCTCGGGCAGCTCGCTCGAGATCATCAGGATGGCCATGCCGTCTCCGGCCAGCCGGCTCATCAGAGCATGGATTTCGGCCTTTGCCCCGACGTCGATGCCACGGGTCGGCTCGTCCATGATGAGGATGCGCGGCGCTGTCTCGAGCCACTTGCCGAGCACCACCTTCTGCTGGTTGCCGCCCGACAACTGGCCCACGACCTGGTCGGGGCCGCGGGCGCGGATTCCAAGCTTCGTGATCGAGTCGGCGCCCCGCTTCAGTTCCGTCGCCACGTTGATGAAGATGCCCCGCGCCACGTTGTGCAGCGAGGCCATCGAATTGTTCTGGGCAATCGTCATCGGCCGCACCAGCCCCTGCAGACCACGGTCCTCCGGGACGTAGGCGATGCCGAGATTGCGCGCCTGCTTCGGGCTGGAGATGGTCACAGGCTGGCCATCGAGCGTGATGGTCCCGGAGGTCGCCGGCGTGATGCCGAATATGGTGAGGGCGAGCTCGGTGCGCCCTGAGCCGACGAGGCCGGCGAGCCCGAGGATTTCCCCCTTGTGCAGCTCGAAGGAAATGTCCCTGACGCGCGCGCCGAACCCCAGGTGATCGACTCTGAGGAGCACCTCGCCAATGTTGGGTTCGCCACGTGGAAACAGGTGGTCGATTTCGCGCCCGACCATCATCGAGACGAGCGTCTGTTCGGTGACCTCGCCGATAGGCCGCGTGCCGATCAATGCGCCATCGCGGAGTACCGTGACGCGATCGGCGAGCTCGAAGATCTCGGGCAGCTTGTGGCTCACATAGATGATCCCAACGCCGCGATCCCTGAGGCGCTTCACCACTGCAATGAGCCGGCGGATATCGGCGTCCGCGAGGGCGGCGGTGGGCTCGTCCATGATCAGGACCTTGGCGTCCTGGCTCAGCGCCTTGGCGATCTCGACCCGCTGCCGATTGGCGACCGAGAGGGTGCCGACCTTGGCGTCGACGTCGAGATCGGGGCTGTCGAGGGAGTCGAGCAGCTGCCGGGCGCCCCGGCGCATCGCCGTCCAATCAAGCATCCCCGCCTTGTTGGGCGGGGCGTTGCCGAGGAAAACGTTCTCGGCAACGGTCAGTTCGGGAAAGAGCAGCAACTCCTGGTAGACCGTCGCCACGCCGCCGCGGCGCGCCTCCTTGGGGCTCACGGCGGTGTAGGTGGTCTCGCCCAGCCGGATCGTGCCGCTGTCAGGGGCGTGCACTCCGGCGATGATCTTGATCAGCGTCGACTTGCCCGCGCCGTTCTCGCCCAGCAAGGCGTGGACCTCGCCGGAGCGGACGTCGAAGTCGATGTTCCTCAGGACCGGGATGCCGGCGAAGGATTTCGAGATGGAGTGCAGGCTCACGGGGACTGCCGACGTCATCGGCGGTCCCTTTGCACGCAAACGTCCGCCAAGCCGCTGTGATCGGCCACCGATACGCCTCCGCCCTGTACCCGCCGCATTGGGCGGGAGCGCGTACGCCTACGTCTTTTGGCGCGTGCACCTTTTACCAGCCGAGTGTAAGCACGCGCGAGCTTCGTAGTCCATGCCGGTCCGACGTGCTTGTCTGATGGGGCGCCTCGCCATCTCGACCAGCACGGCAACTAGGCCGTGGACGCCAAGCGCTGTCGTGGCGTAGGTATGCCGCCGCCGCTCGTGGGCATCGGAGCCACAAGCTGGCCCAGATGCGAGTTGGAGAACCATGGTCGAGCCCTTTATTCAGGACGGCGTTGCAGTCATCACCGGAGGCGCGAGCGGAATCGGCAGAGCTGCTGCTCGCCGCGCCGCCCGCACGGGAATGAAGGTAGCACTGGTGGACACCGATGCGGCGAAGCTCGATGCAATCGCCTCCGAACTCGGCGGGCTTGTGGGCCCCGCAAATGTCATCGTGCGAAACGCCGATGTTGCGGAACCTTCGGCGATGCAGGAACTGGCGCAGGCGGTGTCCGCGCACTGGGGCAGTCCGACGCTGCTGATGAACAACGCCGCGGCATTCGTCGCCGGCGGCGCCGGTGGCATTCTCGATCCCAACGACAACTGGCAGCGCCTGTTTGCGGTCAACGTGCTCGGCGTGGTCAACGGCGTGCAGGCTTTCCTGCCGCTGATGCTGGCATCCGAGCGACCGGCGGTGATCGTCAATACCGGCTCCAAGCAAGGGCTGACCAATCCACCGGGCAACCCGGCCTATAACACCACCAAGGCGGCGGTTAACGCCTACACGCAGAACCTGGAGCGCGACCTGCGGGAGCGGCCGGGAAGCCGGGTTTCGGCGCATCTGCTGGTTCCGGGGTGGACCACCACCGGTGATGCCGAGCATCGGCCGGGCGCATGGCTCCCGGAACAGGTGATCGACTACATGGCCGGTGCGATTGGGCGCGACGACTTCTTCATTCTTTGCCCAGATGGAGAGACCACGCCCGAGATCGACCGCAAGAGGCTCTACTGGAACGCCATGGACCTGATCCTCGGCCGTCCGGCCCTGTCGCGCTGGCACAAGGGCTACAAGGACGCCTTCGCCGAATTCATGAAGCAGGATCTGGTACTGCCTAAACGCGATCGGTGACCGGTACTCAGTGCACGACACGCGTGGGCTCGCCGCCGCGGTAGAGGGCAGCTGCCTCGGTGCGATTCCGGGCGCCCAGCTTGCTGATGATATTGTGCAGATGGATTTTCACCGTGTGCCCCGACAGGTTCAGATCTGTCGCGATCGACTTGTTCTGCAGACCGCGTTCTACCAATCGGAGAACCTGCAGTTCGCGCTTGGTGAGGATTTTGAGGTGAACGGGTACGGGTACCTCGCCCAGTGGCTCCGGCTCGGGCGGACCCTCCTGCGGCGGTGGTACAGCCGCCTTGGCAAGACTCTCCAGCATGGCGCGGGGGAAGTATTCTATACCGCTCAGCAGCACCGCCATGATGGACAGCGACACCTCGAGGCGGACGTGAATGGGCAATACCCCCCGCAAGAGCTTGGAAGCGACAATTCCTCCGGCGGTAACAAGGCCGGTGCCATCGTCCAGCAGGGCGGTCAGCGCCAGGGGGTGAAACCTGAACAGGTCGTCGGCCCTCCTCTCGGCGTCCGCCACCAGTTCCTTGTGCACAAGGATCAGTGAAACCGTGTCGGGAAATATCCGGATGGCCTCGTCGATGTGGGCGACCTCCTCGACCACGGCCCACGGAAATTCCGACTCCGCGGCCTGCTTCAGGCCCTCCGGCACCGTGCGCGGCGGCGAGACGAAAATGATGGTGCGGGACCGCTCCTGTTGTCTCCCGTGCCCCTGTAGGGCGGAAGCCCTGAATGTATATGTGTAGTTCATCCTACCCCACCCAACTAACAAGAATACTCACTCTACTAATAATTGTCATTCTTGTTCGAAATATACATCGTATGGTACATACATACTCAGGTAGCTTGAATATTTCCTGTCTGAATTACAGTATATCGTCACAACTGGACGGTAGCAGTCGAAGTTCTGGAATATCAAGACGTGGAGAGGCGTAGACGGTTGGGCGTACTCCTTAGGGTGTATCTCGGCGGGCGGCCGATCGCCTCTCGAGACCCTTCCCGAACTAGACGAGGCATTCAGCGGGAGCCGGGTGCCCCAGGAATGCCGTGGGACTGGCGGTCAGCCCATAGGCGCCGGACTGAAAGATCACCAGCAGGTCTCCGACCTCGGCCTTGGGCAGGGCGACGTTGTCGCCCAACAGATCGAGCGGGGTGCAGAGGCACCCGACGACGCTGACGATTTCGTCGGCGTCAGCGGTGAGGCGGTTGCCCAGCGCAAGCGGGTAGTTCCGGCGGATCGCCTGGCCGAAATTACCGGACGCTGCAAGCTGGTGATGGAGGCCGCCATCCACCACCAGGTAAGTCTTGCCGCGGGACACTTTCCTGTCGATCACGCGCGTAACGTAGATGCCCGACTCCCCCACCAGGTAGCGGCCCAATTCGATGGTGAGTTGGGCCTGCGGCAGGCGGGCTTCGAGCACGGGAACCAGGTCGGCCAGGTTGCGGCCGACCAGCGCCAGGTCGAGCGGCCGGGCGCGCTGCGAATAGGGGATGCCGAAGCCGCCACCGATGTTGAGGTAGCGGATCGGCCAAGGGCTGGAGTCGGCCAGCCTCAGAAGCAGATCGAGCGTTTGGCGCTGCGACTCCGCGATGATCTCGGCGTTGAGGTTTTGCGAGCCGGCAAAGACGTGAAAGCCGACGAAATCGAGGTCCCAAGTGCGGAGCTGGGCGAGGAGGTCCGGCACGCACTCGGCGTCGACGCCGAACTGCTGGGGGCCACCACCCATCTTCATGCCCGACCCCTTGACCTGAAAGTCCGGATTGACCCTGATCGCGACGCGGGCGCGCAAGCCAAGGCGCTCGCTGATGCTGGTCACCCGCAGCGCTTCGCGAAAGGATTCGAGTTCGATCGTCACCCCGGCGGCAACCGCCTGGCGAAGTTCCGCCTCGGTCTTGCCGGGGCCGGCGAAACTGATGCTCTCGGGATTGATGCCGGTGTCGAGTGCCGTGTGCAGTTCATGCGCGGAGGCGACATCGAGGCCATCGACGAGGCGGGACAGATGCTGCACCACGGCAGCCATCGGATTGGCCTTCATCGCGTAGGCGAGCCGGACACTGTTGGGCAGCTCCTGCCGCAGCTCGGCGACCCGAGCGTCGATGATGCCGCGGTCATAGGCGAAAAAGGGCGTGCTTCCCACCCGGGCCGCCAGGCGATCGAGCGGCATGCCGCCCACGAGGAGCAGGTCGCGGTGGCTGCCGAAGGGGGGATGCGTCGGATGGACGGTCACGACGACAGCTCCTCGCGCAGCTGCACCCGGTCGAACTTGCCGTTCGGGGAGCGCGGTATGGCGTCGCGTTCGAAGACGGTCGTGGGGACCATGTAGAGCGGCAAGTGCCGCTTCATCTCGGCAATGAGCGATGAGATGTCGAGCGGTCCGCCGCCCATCGGGCTGGCGACCAGGACGACACGCTGGCCCAGCCGTTCGTCGTCGAGGCCAAGGGCAACGGCGTCGCTGACGAGGCGGGTGCCAAAGGCGACCTCTTCGATCTCGGTGGGGCTGACGCGATAGCCGGAGGTCTTTATCATCTCGTCGCGGCGGCCGACATAGTAGAGAAAGCCGTCCGCATCGCGCACCACGGTGTCGCCGGAGAAGACGGCCAGCTCGGTAGCGCGCCATGGCGCGCTGCGGCCGGGCACGGGCCGGAAGCGTTCGGCGGTCCGTGCCGGGTCGTTCCAATAGCCCTGCGCGACCAGTGCGCCACGGTGGACCAGTTCCCCCTCTTCGCCGGCATCGCAGGGCGAGCCGTCGGGCCGCACCACCATGATCTCGACATTGGGAATCGCCTTGCCGATCGAGCCGGGTCGGCGGTCAACCTCGCCCGGATCGAGGTAGGTGGAGCGGAACGCTTCGGTGAGGCCGTACATGAGATAAGGCAGGGCGCCGGGAAACTGCTCACGCAGCCGGGTAAGCACCGCCTTGGGCATGCGTCCGCCGGTATTGGCGAAGTAGCGCACCGATGCCCGCGCGGCATCCGGCCAGGCCTGGTCCGCCAGCTGGATCCACAGCGGCGGCACCCCGGTGATCCCCGTGACCCCATGGCGGGCGCAAAGCCGCGGCACCTCCTGTGGCACGAGGTAGTTCATCAGAACAACATGCGCGCCGACGGCAAAGCCCGTGGTGACCTGGCTGAGGCCGGCATCGAAGCTCAGCGGCAGTGCGGCGAGGATGACGTCGTACTGAGTATTGCCCAGGTACTGGGCGACGCTTTCGGCACCGGCGATGAGGTTGCGATGGCTCAGCGCAACGCCCTTCGGGCGCCCGGTGCTGCCCGAGGTGTAGAGGATCGCCGCCAGATCGAGGTCGATCGGCTCGCGCGCCGGCGGGGCGGACCCGGGGTCCGGGAAGGCGTCGTCCCAGGCGTGGATGCTGTAGCGCCGGTCGCCGGGGGGCAGATATGGGAGAGCGCCCACCACGATGACGCGGGCAAGGTCTGGGCAGTCGACCAGCGCCGGGGCGATCAACGCCAGGCGTTCGGCAGAGGTGACGAGGATGCGCGCGCCGCTGTTGGCGAGGATGAACGCAACCTGCGCCGGCCGGAGCAGTGGATTGACCGGCACCATGATGCCGCCCGCTGCAGACGTTCCGAACATCGCCACGACGGCCTCGATGCGCTTTTCGAGAAAGACGCCGACGCGCTCGCCGGTCTCCAGCCCCAGTCGGCGCAGCCCAGCCTGCAGGTCGAGGACGCGCTGCCATAGGTCGTCGTAGGGCACCGTCCTGTTGGAATAGGTGAGGGCCGGGTTGCGCGGAAAGTCTCGCGCCGCGTCCCGCAACAGGTGGTGGAAAGCCGTTCTCATCACCGTCCCTCGCCCTCACCAGGCCACGCAGGTGAGTTCGCTGTAGAGGTAATCGATCGCCGGCGGCTGCAGCCGGTCGCT
>NZ_JAQGJL010000251.1 GCF_028290645.1 Devosia sp.
CAGCGGCACATCGCCAACTGCACCAAGGCCGATCCGGCGTATGGCGCCGGCGTCGCGAAGGCGCTGGGCATCACCTTCAATCCGCAGACGATCGCCGCGGAGTAGCGCGACCCGCCCAGCCACAGGCTGGCGGCCGCTCTCTAGTGCCGCCGGTCACCCTGAATCAACGCGTTGTTTTTGCGCACACCTGATCGCTCAGAGCGACGCACGCTCACCTCTGGAGATCAACGATGTCCAACCAAACTGCACCCAAACTCCTTGCGGAGTTCATCGGCACCTTCTCGTTCGTGTTCATCGGCGCCGGCGCCGCGGCAATAATCGGCAGCGGTGCGGGCTTGGCTGGTATGGGCGCCATTGCCTTCGCTCACGGCCTGGCCATTATGGCCTTCGCTTTCGCCTACGGATCCGTGTCGGGGGGGCATTTCAACCCGGCCGTCACTGTCGGCGTGCTTCTCGCGGGCGCCATGCGCACCGGCGAGGCTGTCGGCTACATCGTCACCCAGCTCATTGCCGGTATCATCGCCGCACTGTTGTTGCGGGTGGTGCTTGGGGGTACGGCGACCGGCCTCGGCACCCCAACGCTCGCAAACGACCTCGCTCTGGGCGCCACGACCCTGACGATCACGCCCTTGGCCGGCTTCGTGATCGAAGCGGTGCTCGCCTTCTTCCTGGTCACTGTTGTGCTCAGCACGGCGGTGGCGGGTCGCGCAGGCAACCTTGCGCCGCTGGCGATCGGCATGACCCTGACCTTCAACATCATCACGGGTGGAGCTCTCACCGGCGCCGACTTCAACCCGGCAATATCACTGGGTCCAATGGTCGCCACGGGCAATTTCAACAATGTCTGGCTATACATGATAGCCCCGATCGTTGGCGCCGTCGTTGCCGTCCTCGTGCACAAGGGCCTCGCTCGGCTCGCCCGGCAGTCGCCAACGGCGGCTGCGCCCCTCTCGACCCCGGCCGAGTGAAATTGACCGCAACTCTCGCTCAGAGCGGATCTGGACGCATGTTGGCGACAGTTGCGCACATGCTTGCGTCAAAGTCCGCCAGTTCCAAAGCTTCATTCAAAGGAACGAAGCGAGGATACGAGAAGCAGGCGGGCGTCGCTGATCGGGTATCAAGCTTCAACCGGCAGAACGGCCGCCTTCCATTCGGGATAGCCATCGGTGAGACGACGGACTTTGAAGCCCCTTGTCCGCAGTGCCTCTACTGCCTTGAATGACAAAACGCAGTACGGCCCGCGGCAGTACGCGACGATTTCCCGGTCCGTGGGAAGATCGGACAGCCGCGCTTCGAGGGTTTCTATGGTGATGTTCTGGGCCGTGGGCAGGTGTCCTGCCGCGAACTCGTCTTCAGGGCGGACGTCCAGCAACAGAACCGCATGGTCCCTAATCCGCGACAGCAACTCCTTGCTCGAAATCGGCTCCAGCGAATCCATCCTCGTGAAGTAGCTGTCGACAATGCCCCGCACCTCGGCAACGTTGTGCTCTGCGAGCAGCCGGAGCGCGATACATCGATCCCAGCCTTTGCCATTGCCCGATCGGCACCAACGAGCACGCGACTGCCCCCGAAGACGCGCAAGCTACTCCTGAAACTTGCAGCGGCGGCGGAAGAGGGGTCGTTCGACGCTTCTCTGGCCGCGCGACGCATCCGTCCTGGCACCCGGCTGGTGCGGGCGTGGAAGGGCGTTACACATAGCGTAAGCGTCCTTCAAGACGGCTTTGAATGGCAGGGTAATCGGTACCGATCGCTGTCAGCAATTGCCGGGGAGATCGCCGGCACCAATTGGAACGGGCCAAAGTTCTTCGGGCTCAAGCCGCGCAAACTCCGGCAGCCGGGCAGGGCGGAGGTCACCGAGCATGCGTGAGAACCGGTCATCGCCGCAAAAGCCCGGCGGTTCAGCAACGCGCTGTGCCATCTACACCCGCAAAAGTTCCGAGGAGGGGCTGGAGCAGGACTTCAACTCGCTCGAAGCCCAGCGCGAGGCCTGCGAGTCCTACGTAAAGTCCCATGCCCATGAAGGCTGGGGACTGATCGAGGATCACTTCGATGATGGTGGCTTCTCGGGTGGCAACGTGGACCGTCCGGCGTTGAAGCGCCTGATGGATCGGGTGAAGGCCGGCGGGGTCGATGTCATTGTCATCTACAAGATCGACCGGCTCACCCGCTCGCTGATGGATTTCGCGAAGCTCGCCGAGGTGTTTGATGAGCATGGGGTCTCGTTTGTCTCGGTGACCCAGTCGTTCAACACCACCGACAGCATGGGGCGCCTGATGCTCAACGTGTTGCTGAGCTTCGCCCAGTTCGAGCGCGAGCTGACCGGGGAGCGCATCCGCGATAAGGTCGCGGCCTCCAAGCGCCGGGGCATGTGGATGGGCGGACCCCAGCCCATTGGCTACGACGTCAGGGATCGCGCCCTCGTCATCAACGAGGCAGAAGCCGTTACCGTCCGGAAGATCTTCGACCTCTATCTCGATCTCGACAATGTCAGACTGGTCGAGGAGGAGTTGCGGCGCCTCGGTCTTCGCACCAAGCGCTACATCTCGGGCACCGGCCGTACCGTCGGTGATCAGGCGTTCACGCGCGGGCACCTCTACAAGATCCTCGGCAATCCGCTCTACATCGGCGACATCACGCACAAGGGCGAGCGGCACAAGGGCCAGCACCAGCCGATCATCGACAAGGCGATCTGGACCAAGGTGCAGGCAACGCTGGGCAGGAACACTCAGGGGGCGCGCAGCCGCGCCAATGCAAGGAGCGGAGCTTGCTCGCCGGTCTGATTGTCGACGAGCA
>NZ_JAQGJL010000258.1 GCF_028290645.1 Devosia sp.
AGCTCGTCCTCGACCCAGTCCCAGCGGCCGGTGTCGTCGACCTGCTTCAACAGCACTGCGTAGACATCGCGGAGGTGGGTGACGTCGGCGAGGGCGTAGACCTTCTGCTTTTCGGTGAGGGGGCGGGCCGACCAGTCGGTGAAGCGGGAGGACTTGTCGAGCTCGACCTTAGTGATGGCGCGGACGAGATTGTCGTAAGAGACGCTGTCGCCGAAGCCGCAGACCGAAGCAGCAACCTGGGTATCGAAGATGTTGAGGGGCACCTTGCCGGTGAGCTTGACGAAGATCTCGATGTCCTGGCGCGCGGCGTGGAAGACCTTGCGGACCTTGGCGTTGGCGAGCAATTCGAAGAACGGCGACAAATCGAGGCCGGGGGCGAGCGGATCGATCAGGACCGCTTCGTCCAGAGTTGCCACCTGCAGCAGGCAAAGCTTCGGCCAGTAGGTTGTTTCGCGCAAGAACTCGGTATCGACTGTCACGAAATCATAACCGGCGGCGCGCTTTGAAAAGGCGGCGAGCACGTCGGTCGAAGTAATGAGCTCCATCAAGACTCTTTCACGGGCATAAAGACTAGAACGCTTGCATAACAGGCCAATTCAGACCCTGCCAGCATCGAATCGCGGGCCGGCGGTGTGTGGCTGCGCTCAACTTGACAATTGCGCCCTCGCATGCGCTTGTCCGGCCCCGAAATCCGCCTGCCTCAGAGACAAGAGATGAGTGAAATGCACCGCTATCGCACCCACACCTGCGCCGCCCTTCGCCAGGGTGATGTGGGTAATAACGTGCGGCTCTCGGGCTGGGTGCATCGCGTTCGCGACCATGGCGGGCTGTTGTTCATCGACCTGCGCGATCATTACGGGCTGACCCAGCTGGTGGTGGATCCCGATTCCTCGGCGTTCCGGGACGCCGAGCGGGTGCGCGCCGAGTGGGTGATCCGCGTCGATGGCGAGGTGAAGCAGCGGACGCCCGAGACGGTGAACCCGCGCCAGCCGACCGGCCAGGTGGAAGTATTCATCCGCGAGCTCGAAGCGCTTGGAGAGGCCACCGAACTGCCGCTGCCGGTGTTCGGCGAGCCCGACTATCCCGAGGACATCCGGCTCAAGTACCGCTTCCTCGACCTCCGTCGCGAGACGCTGCACGCCAATATCGTCAAGCGCACCAAGGTGATCTCGTCGATGCGCCGGCGCATGGGCGACATCGGCTTTGCCGAGTATTCGACGCCGATCCTGACGGCCTCGTCGCCTGAAGGGGCGCGCGATTTCCTGGTGCCGAGCCGGATTCATCCGGGCAAGTTCTTCGCGCTGCCGCAGGCGCCGCAGCAGTACAAGCAGCTGCTGATGGTGGCGGGATTCGACCGCTACTTCCAGATCGCGCCGTGCTTCCGCGACGAGGACCCGCGCACCGACCGGCTGCCGGGCGAATTCTACCAGCTCGACCTCGAGATGAGCTTCGTCACCCAGGAAGAAGTCTGGGACACCATGGAGCCGGTGATCACCGGGCTGTTCGAGGAGTTCGCCGACGGCAAGCCGGTGACGAGCCAGTGGCCGCGCATTCCGTATGACACGGCGATCCGCACCTATGGCTCGGACAAGCCGGACCTGCGCAACCCGATCGAGATGCAGGACGTCACCGAGCACTTCCGTGGCTCGGGCTTCGGCGTATTCGCCAACCAGATCGCCAGCGACGACAAGGTCGAGGTCTGGGCCATTCCGGCGAAGACCGGCGGCAGCCGCGCCTTCTGCGACCGGATGAACTCCTGGGCGCAGGGCCAGGGGCAGCCGGGGCTGGGGTATATCTTCTTCAAGGATGGCGCCGGTTCGGGCCCGGTGGCCAAGAATATCGGCGAAGAACGCACCGCGGCGATCCGTGCGCGGCTTGGGCTCGACGACGGTGACGCGGTGTTCTTTGTCCTGGGCCGGCCGGAGAAGATGTATCGCTTCGCTGGCGAGGCGCGGGTGAAGGTTGGGCTCGATTTGAACCTGACGCAGCTCGACCAGTTCAAGCTCTGCTGGATCGTCGACTTCCCGTTCTACGAGTGGAGCGAGGAAGAGAAGCGGGTCGATTTCGCGCACAACCCCTTCTCGATGCCGCGGGGCGGGATCGATGCGCTCAACTCCGAGGACCCGCTGACCATCAAGGCGTACCAGTACGACGCGGTGTGCAACGGCTTCGAGATCGCCTCCGGGTCGATCCGTAACCAGTTGCCTGAGACCATGGTCAAGGCGTTCGAGCTCACCGGGAAGTCACGGACCGAGGTCGAGGAGCAGTTCGGGGGGCTTTACCGGGCGTTCCAGTATGGCGCTCCGCCGCATGGCGGCGCAGCGTTTGGCATCGACCGTATCGTGATGCTGATCTGCGGGGCGCAGAACCTGCGCGAGATCACGCTCTTCCCGATGAACCAGCAGGCGGAAGACCTGCTGATGGGGGCGCCGAGCCCGGCGGAGCCCAAGCAGCTGCGCGAGCTGCATATTCGGGTGGCGGAATAAGACAAGGGCTCCCCCCGGGCGCCCTTTTTCGTTGCTGACTGCGACAGACGGCCCCCCTCCCAACCCCCCCCATAAAGGGAGGTGCCCGCCGGTGGGTTGGGCGAGATGGTGCCGCCCACTCGATGCGGCACCCTCCCCTTTATGGGTAGGATGGGGAGGAGCTGTCAGTTGCTGAACCGTTCCATTCCGGCACGCCGCCTCAATCAGCGTTAACACTCTCTTAAACCGCGCGCTGCTAGGCATTTGTTGCCTATCTCCGTTGGGGCCGGATTCGCGCGGTGAAGTCCAAGTTCTCGCATGTACTGATGCTGCTCGCGGCCATTGCCGCGTTCCTGCCGGTCATGGCCGTCGATTTCGTGCTCGATTCCTACGTGCGGGTGCGCGAGCGGGCGATGCTGCAGCAATCGGCCGATGCGGTGGCGGGGCGGATCCAGGCGACGGCCTATGATGCCATCGCTTCGCTGCGTCGTGTCCTTGCCGACAGCCCGTCGCTCTGCACGCCGAGCTTCATTGCCAATGTCCACCGGCAGATGGAGCAGAGCCTCTACCTGAAGCAGGTGCTCGTCGAGAACGGCGACGGGGTGCAGTACTGCGACGCCTTGGGCAAGGACGTGAAGTACTCGCCGCTGTCGCGGCCGCTCTCGGTGCCCAATCACACCGAAACCATCGAGGTGGCGAGCTACGGCGACCTACGGATGCCGGCGCTGAAGGTGACGCAGACCTTCGGCGCGACGCGCAAGGTCTCGGCCTTCGTGCCGGTGTTGGCGGCGGAGCGCGACAGCTTGCTCAATGGCCTCAAGCCGACGTCGATGATGCGGGTGGCGCTTACCGATGGGGCGGAGATCGTCACGGTCGGGGACCCCAAGGCCTATGACGAGCGGGGAAATACCGAGTTCGTGACCGCCGAGAGTTTTGCGGGGGAATTGCCGATCCGGGTTACCGCGGCGGTGCCGTTCGCCATGGTGCGCGCCGATTATGGCGACCTCGATGCCAGTTTCACGGTCGTCGCGGCGCTGATGTGCGGGGCGTTTCTTGTCATCGCGCTGCAACATGTGCGGCGCTCGGACCTGCCGGCCTTCGACCTTGAACGGGCGATCGCGGCGGGGGAGCTGAAGCCCTACTACCAGCCGGTGATCAACCTGAGGACCGGGGCGCTCGCCGGGTGCGAGGTGCTGTGCCGGTGGGAGAAGAAGAACGGCGAGGTGGTGCCGCCCGGCGCGTTCATCGAGTACGCGGAACTGACCGGGCTGGCGCTGCCGATGACGGTGAGCCTGATGCAGCAGGTGAGGTCCGATCTCGGGGACCTCTGCCGCGACATGCCCGACCTGAAGGTGTCGATCAATCTGTTCGAGGGGCATTTCCGCGACGGCAATGTCGTCGACGACGTGCACACGATCTTTGCCGGCTCACCGATCAGCTTCCGGCAGTTGGTGTTCGAGATCACCGAGCGGAAGCCGCTCGAGAAGATGGCGCAGGCGCAGAGCGTCATCGCCGGGCTTCATGCGCTGGGCTGCCGGCTGGCGATGGATGACGCGGGAACCGGGCATTCGAACCTCGCCTACCTCCAGACGCTGGGGGTCGACGTGGTGAAGATCGACCGGGTCTTCGTGGATATGATCAAGCCGGATGGGTCGGCGGTGCCGGTGCTTGACGGGCTGATCTCGATGGCGCGCGACCTCAATACCCAGATTGTCGCAGAGGGGGTCGAGACCGAGGCGCAGGCGCTGTACCTGAGGGCGCGCGGGGTGGTGCAGGCGCAGGGGTATCTGTTTGCGCCGGCGCTGAAGGCCGGGGCATTTCGCGACCTGGCGCGGGCGTTGAATGCGCCGGTGCAAGCGCCGGTGCCGGAACTGGCGCGGGTTAGCGCAGCGTAGTCGAGGGGCTGGTGGCTGTGGACCCCCACCCCTGCCCCCTCCCCCTAAACAGGGGGAGGGAGACCAAAGCACCGACGCCTGTGCGAGCGTGTCCTCCCGAGTAGGGCGAGGGACAGGGGTTGGGTCAGCGAGCACCGGGCTGGCAAACGCCGTGGACAGTTTCCGCGGCCTGCCGCCTTTTCATCGCCCCCGATTAGTGGCACTCACACAACGTTCCGGGAGGGTGACGATGGCTGCCGACGTGACCGATCAGAAGAAGGCGTTGCGCGAGGCGGCGCTGCATTTCCACCAGTTCCCAAAACCCGGAAAGCTCGAGATTCAGGCGACCAAGCCGCTGGGCAACCAGCGCGATCTGTCGCTGGCCTACTCCCCCGGTGTGGCAGCGCCTTGCGAAGAGATCGCGGAAGATCCCGATGCGGTGTTCAAGTACACGGCGCGCGGCAACCTCGTGGCGGTGATCTCGAACGGCACGGCGGTGCTGGGGCTGGGCAATATCGGGGCGCTGGCAAGCAAGCCCGTGATGGAGGGCAAGGCGGTGCTCTTCAAGAAATTCGCCGGGATCGATGTGTTCGACATCGAGATCGACGAGACCGATCCGCTCAAGTTCATCGAGGTGGTGCGGCCGCTGGAGCCGACCTTTGGCGGTATCAACCTAGAGGACATCAAGGCGCCGGAGTGCTTCGCCATTGAGGAAGCACTGCGCGAGCGCATGAAGATCCCGGTGTTCCATGACGACCAGCACGGCACGGCGATCATCGTCGGCGCGGCGGTGCTGAACGGGCTGGAACTGAGCGGCAAGAAGATCGAGGAGGTGAAGATCTGCACCTCCGGGGCAGGGGCGGCGGCGATCGCGTGCCTCAACATCCTGCTCGCCCTGGGGGCGAGGCTCGAGAACATCTGGGTGGCCGACAAGGACGGGCTGCTGACCGACAAGCGCGACGACCTCGACGACAAATGGCGCGGGCGGTTCCGGCGGAAATCGGAGGCGACGACGCTGGCCGAGGTGGTCGACGGCGCCGACATTTTCCTCGGGCTGTCGGCGGCGGGGGCGCTGAAGCCCGAAATGCTCGAGAAGATGGGGCCGAAGCCGCTGATCCTGGCGCTGGCCAACCCGAACCCCGAGATCATGCCGGAAATGGCCAAGGAAATCCGGCCGGACGCCATGGTCTGCACCGGGCGCTCGGATTATCCCAACCAGGTCAACAATGTCCTCTGTTTCCCGTTCATCTTCCGCGGCGCCCTCGACGTCGGCGCAACGACGATCAACGAGGAGATGAAGCTCGCGGCGTCCTATGCCATCGCGCGGCTCGCCCATGATCCGGGGCTGGAAGTGTCGCCCTCGGGGCAGCCGGCGGTGTATGGGCCGGACCACATCATTCCCAACCCGTTCGACCAGCGGCTGATCCTCCGCATCGCGCCAGCAGTGGCGCGGGCGGCGATGGAGTCGGGGGTGGCCAAGCGCCCGATCACCGATTTCCAGGCCTATCACGACAGCCTCAACCGGTTCGTCTTCCGCTCCGGGCTGGTGATGAAGCCGGTGATGGACCGGGTGCAGGGCCAGGCCAAGCGCGTCGCCTTCGCCGACGGCGAGGACGAGCGGGTCTTGCGCGCCGCGCAGGTGCTGATCGAGGACCGGATGGCGCAGCCGATCCTGATCGGCCGCCCGCAGGTGATCGAGAGCCGGCTGCAGCGCTACGGGCTGACCATCAGGCCGGGGCGCGACTTCGAGGTGGTGAACCCCGAGGACGATCCGCGCTACCGCGACTATGTCGAGCTGTTCCACTCGCTGGTCGGCCGGAACGGGGTGACGCCCGACATCGCACGGACCATCGTGCGCACCAACACCACGGTGATCGCGGCGCTGTCGGTGAAGCGCGGCGAGGCCGATGCCATGCTCTGCGGCTTCCAGGGCCGCTTCATCAAGCATGTGCGCGACATCCGCTCGATCATCGGCCTGCAGGACGGGGTGAAGGACGTTTCGGCACTCTCCATGCTGATCATGCCGCGCGGCGTGTTCTTCCTCGCCGACACCTACGTCAACATGGACCCGACGCCGGACGAGCTGGTGGCGATCGCGCTGCAGGCCCGCGACCATCTCAAGCGCTTCAACATCGAGGCCAAGGCGGCGCTGCTGAGCTACTCCAACTTCGGCTCGCGCGACGGCGAGAGCGCCTTCAAGATGCGCGAGACCTATTGGAAGCTGAAGGCCGCGGCGCCCGAGATGATCGTCGAGGGCGAGATGCAGGGCGACCTGGCGTTGAATGAGGACCTGCGCAGCCGCTACATCCCGGCCTCGGTGCTGCAAGGCGAGGCGAATCTCCTGCTGTTCCCCAACCTCGACAGCGCCAACCTGTCGATGACGTTATTGAAGGAAATGAACAATGCGCTGGCCGTCGGCCCGATCCTGATGGGACCGCGCGCTCCCGCCCACATCCTTGCCCCCTCGACCACCAGCCGGGGAATCGTCAATATGACGGCAATTGCCGCCAGCGAAGCGGTCACTTTGGGGGAGAAGGTCGGATGATCCGGCACAGCGTGATTTTCGTGCTGAAGCATGCGCGTGGCTCGCTGCAGGAAAAGGCCTTCCTGCGCGACGCCATGGTGCTGAAGGAAATCCCGGGCGTGAAGAAGTTCGAGCAACTGAGGCAGGTCTCGAAGAAGAACGACTACGAGTTCGGCTTCTCGATGGAGTTCGCCGACCAGGCGGCATACGACGCCTATGACGCGCATCCCAAGCACGTGAAGTTCGTCAAGGAGCGGTGGGAGCGCGAGGTGGAGCGGTTTCTGGAGATCGACTACGAACTGATCTGAAGTTTCTGCCAGACGCATGTCGATCCCGGGCGCGACGGAGCGACTACTCCTCACTGATGCGCGAAATGAGGAACACGCCATGCGCTACGCTTGCCTCGTCTACTTCGATCCCACGACCGCCTTCGACGGCTCGGCCGACAGCAACGCTACTCTCGGAGAGGCGGAGATGAACCGCCAGAGTCTCCTGGCCGGTGGCGTAGTGGCGGAGGCGCTCACGCTGCCGAACGAGGCCGTGACCGTCCGGGTGCGCGGGGGGAATGTGTCGATGACCGACGGCCCGTTCATGGAGACCAAGGAAGTGCTCGGCGGTTTCGTGGTGATCGAGGCGGAGGACATCGAGGCGGCGGCGCGGATGGCGGCGACCAATCCGATGGCCAAGCTGGGCTCGGTCGAGGTGCGGCCGCTGGTGGACTTCAGCAAGCCGCGGCCGGTGATGTAATCTGTAAAGGGACCGCAGCTGATGCTTGGCTGCGGCAGCAGGCCGCCTATGACCTCAGCCGGCTGCGAGGACGGAAGGACATCCGTCTCGACCGGTTGCCGGGAAAGTCGCCTGAGACCGCTACTGGAACGCCGTCTCCGCAAAACTCCTCAGCTTGCGCGAGTGCAGCCGCTCGGGCGGCTGGTCGCGCAGGATCTCCATCGCCCTGAGGCCGATCTGGAAGTGCCGGTTGACCTGCGTGCGATAGAAGTCCGAGGCCATGCCGGGGAGTTTGAGCTCGCCGTGGAGCGGCTTGTCCGAGACGCACAGCAGCGTGCCGTAGGGGACGCGGAAGCGGAAGCCGTTGGCGGCGATGGTGGCGGATTCCATGTCGAGGGCGACGGCGCGGGATTGCGAGAGCTGCCGGGTGATCTCGGCCTGATTGCGGAGCTCCCAGTTGCGGTTGTCGAAGGTGGCGACGGTGCCGGTGCGCATGATGCGCTTGGTCTCGATGCCTTCGAGATGGGTGATTTCGGCGACGGCCTGCTCGAGCGCGACCTGCACTTCGGCGAGGGCGGGGATGGGGACGGTCACCGGCAGGTCGGCATCGAGCACGTGGTCTTCGCGGAGGTACGCGTGGGCTAGGACGTAGTCGCCGAGTTCCTGCGAGTTGCGGAGGCCGGCGCAGTGGCCGAGCATGATCCAGGCGTGCGGGCGGAGCACCGCGATATGGTCGGTGGCGGTCTTGGCGTTGGAGGGGCCGACGCCGATGTTGACGATGGTGATGCCGCGGTTGCGCGGCATGGTGAGATGCAGCGCCGGCATTTGCGGGATGCGGCTGGCGCGCACGCCTGAAGAGCCCCCGCCGAGCCGCTTGTTCAGCGTGGTGAAGCCACCCGGTTCGACGAAGCTGTCATAGGCCGGATGGCCTTCGTCCATGTAGCGCTGCGCGACGCGGGCGAACTCGTCCATGTAGAAGGCGTAGTTCGTGAAGATCACGAAATTCTGGAAATGTTCGGCCTCTGTGCCCGTGTAGTGGCTGAGGCGTTGCAGCGAATAGTCGACGCGCGGGGCGGTGAAATGGGCGAGCGGGTAGGGGCCGCCGGGCGGGGGAACGAAGGTGCCGTTGGCGATCTCGTCGTCGGTATCCTGCAGGTCGGGTACGTCGAACAGGTCGCGCAACGGAATGGGTAGCGCATTGATTGCCTCGCCGTCGATGCGCTCGATCGGGGGAATGGCGAAATGGAGAGGGATGCGGGTCGCCGACTCGCCGACCTCGATGGCCCCTCCGTGATTGCGGAGGATCACCGCGAACTGCTCGATCAGGTAGGTCTTGAACAGGTCCGGCGCGGTGAGGGTGGTGCGGTAGATGCCGGGGGTGTGGAGATAGCCGTAGGGCAGGGTGCTGTC
>NZ_JAQGJL010000190.1 GCF_028290645.1 Devosia sp.
CTCGATGTCATCCCAGCGAAAGCTGGGGACCCAGCTCACCCCACGCGCGGGCCGCGAGATGGCTCCCGGCCTTCGCTGGGATGACATCCGTGGCTGTGGCGATTGCCGTTCCCGAAGGATCAACCCAATGACCAAACTCCTCAACATCGGCATGGTCGGCTACGGCTTCATGGCCCGCTGCCACTCCCACGCCTGGGCCTCTGTCTCCCACTTCTTCGATACCGGTTACCGCCCCGTCCTCAAGGCCGTCGCCGCCCGCAACGACAGCAAGGTCCGCCGCTTCGCCGAGCAGTGGGGCTATGAGAGCGTCGAGCACGACTGGCGCCGCCTGATCGAGCGCAAGGACATCGACGCCATCGATATCTGCGTCCCCAATGACCTCCACGCCGAGATCGCCATCGCCGCGGCCGAGGCCGGCAAGATGGTGCTCACCGAAAAGCCGCTCGCCCGCACCGCCGCTGAGGGCCAGCCCATGGTCGATGCCGTCGAGAAGGCCGGTGTCCCCAATCTCGTCTGGTACAACTACCGCCGCATCCCGGCCGTCACCCTCATCCACAACCTCGTCGCCGCCGGCAAGCTCGGCCACATCTTCCACTACCGCGCCAAATTCCTGCAGGACTGGACCATCTCGCCCGACGTGCCGCAGGGCGGGCAGGGGACCTGGCGCCTCGATGTCGACGCCGCCGGCTCCGGCGTCACCGGCGACCTTATTTCCCACTGCATCGACAGCGCCATCTGGATCAACGGCGGCATCTCGTCCCTCACCGCCATGACCGAAACCTTCGTCAAGGAGCGCAAGCACGCCGAAACCGGCGCGGTGCGGCCGGTCGGTATCGATGACGCCGCCGCCGTCCTCACCCGCTTCGCCAACGGCTCGCTCGGCACCTTCGAATCCACCCGCTACGCCCGGGGCCACAAGGCCGGCTACACCCTCGAGATCAACGGCGAAAAGGGCTCGCTGAGCTGGGACCTCCACGACCTGAACCGCGTGCAATATTTCGACCACTCGATCGAAGGCCAGCTCCGCGGCTGGACCAACATCCTCGTCACCGACGGCGACCACCCCTACCTCGGCAAATGGTGGGTCCCCGGCCTCATCATCGGCTTCGAGCACAGCTTCACCCACACCGCCGCCGATTTCCTCGAGGGCCTGAAAACCGGCAAACCCGCCGCCCCCACCTTCCGCGACGCGCTGGAAACCGCCTGCCTCTGCGACGCGATCATCGCCTCGGGCAAATCGGGGCAGTGGGTAAACCTGTAGCCCCCGGGACTGCCCCTCACCCCAAACCTCTCCCAAAGGGGCGAGGGGGCGCTAGCCCCGCAAACTCGGTGCGCGTGAGACGAATGCCCTCACCACAGGGTCCCCTCGCCCCTCCGGGGAGAGGGACAGGGTGAGGGGAAGTTCAGAAAGAACAGAAACCATGAAACTCGGCTTCAACCTCCTCCTCTGGACCACCCACGTCACCGACGAACACAGGCCCATCATCGAGCGCCTCAAGGCCACCGGCTATGACGGCGTCGAGATCCCGATGTTCGAAGGCACCCCCGATCACTACGAAAAGCTCGGCCGCCGCCTCCGCGATATCGGCCTCGAAGCCACGGGTGTTGGCGTCATGGCCGGCGGAAATGCCATCTCGCCCGACCGGGCGCAGCGCAACGGCGCGCTGGCACACCTCAACTGGTTGTCCGATTGCACGGCGGCGCTGGGCGGCACGCTTGTCTGCGGCCCCTTCCACCAGCCCCTCGGCGAGTTCTCCGGTCGTGGCCCGACCGCCGACGAGATCGCCTGGTGCGCCGATGTCCACAAAGCCGCCGCGCAACATGCGGCACGCTCGGGCGTCGCGCTCTCGGTCGAACCGCTCAACCGGTTCGAGTGCTACTTCCTCAACACCATGGAGCAGGCCGCCAGTCTCGTCCGCCGGGTCGATGAGCCGAACTACGGCTACCTGTTCGACACCTTCCACACCAACATCGAGGAAGACCACCCGTTCGACCTTATCCCGGCGACCATCCGCCAGATCAACCACGCCCACATCTCCGAGAACAACCGCGGCGTCCCCGGCGCCGGCCACATCGACTTCCAGTCCGTCTTCAACACCCTGAAACAGTCCAGCTACGACGGCTGGATGACCATCGAAGCCTTCGGCTCCGCACTGCCGGACCTCGCCGCCGCCACCAAAATCTGGCGCCCGCTCTTCGGCTCGGAGGCCGAGGTGTACGAGAAGGGCTACAAGCTCATGCGCGAGGGGTGGGACGGGGCGCGCTGACGCGCGACCCCTCATCCGCCCTTCGGGCACCTTCTCCCACAGGGGCCATCACCACGATATCGCCGTCGGTTGCCTTCTCCCCTTGTGGGAGAAGGTGCCCGAAGGGCGGATGAGGGGTATCGCATCGCTCGCGATGCGCGATCCGAGCGGAGCGAGGAGCGACTGGTCTAGCCACAACCGCCTGACTCCCCTAACACTTCCGCCCGCACACCTAGGAGGAGCGTCTCGTGACCAAGATTTCCCTGCTGTCCGGATCCTACACCGGCCCGAACGGCGAAGGCCTGAAGCTCATCAGCTTCGACACCGCCACCGCGACTTTCGCCCTCGAGCAAAGCTTCCCCGGCACCCCTGACGTCTCCTGGATCGCCTTCGCGCCAAACACCCGTACCGTCTACGTCACCAACGAGATGGCCGAGCAGGTCGGCGCCTTCACCCTCTCAGCCGACGCCCGGAGCGTCACCCCCCTCGGCTACCAGCCGACCGGCGCCAAATACCCCTGCTACATCCGCCTCAGCCCCAAGGGCACCAAGCTCGCCACCGCCAATTACGGCGACGACTCGGTCCAGGTCTTCAGCCTCGACGCCACCACCGGCGCCCTGAAGCCCGACCCCACCGTCCTCCGCAGCGCCCATGCGCACGACAAGGGCCACGCCCACTGGACCCAGTGGTCCCCCGAAGCCGATCGGCTCTACACCGTGGATCTCGGCCACGACGAAGTCCGCTTCTATCGCTACGAAGCCGGCAGCTTCGTCGGCGGCCCCGAAACCGCCTACGCCGCCCCCAAGGGCGCCGGCCCGCGCCACCTCGCCTTCCATCCCAACGGCAAGTTCGCCTACCTCTTCACCGAATACGCCGAAACCCTCACCGCGCTCGCCCGCGAGGCCGACGGCAAGCTCACCGAACTCAACACCCTCTCGGCGCTCCCCGCCGATTTCGACGGCAAGTCCACCGGCGCCCACATCCAGATCAATCCGGCCGGCGACACCGTCTACGTCTCGAACCGCGGCCACAACTCGATCACCGTCTTCGCCATCGCCCCCGACGGCCGCATCAGCCTCAAGCAGAACATCGCCTGCGGCGGCAACTGGCCCCGCTTCTTCCTCCTCGTCGGCCACCACCTGATCGTCGCCAACCAGGAAAGCGAAGACCTCGTGCTGTTCGACGTCGCAACGGACGGCACGCTGAAGCCCACCGGCACAGTGTTCAAGCTGCAAAAGCCGGTAGCGCTGTTGGCGATCTGACCATCCGCAAAGGGGGGAGCTGGCTCGGCTCGGAGGCGGCTGCGCTCGCTTGAAACGAGATCGGGCCCCTGCGGGCCCGATCATTCCCGGCGCTGTGGCCGTGATCAGAAGTGGAAGGCGACGCCCACGGTAGCGCGGGCGTAGTCGAACAGGTCATCGCCCTCGAAATAGCCGTAGCCGGTGAGCTGGCCACGGACGGTGATGTCTTCGGCGACGGCGACTTCGATGCCCGCGCCCAGCTGGTAGGCCGTGTCGTTCGCATCGGGGTAGTCGATGTCGAATTCATAGCCGGCGCCGGCGATGCCGTAGACCAGCACGTTCGGGGTCAGGATCACGCCGGCACGACCAAAAACGAAGAGTTCTGCGTAGGAGACATCGCCATCGGTGACGATATCGGCACTGCCCTCGATGCCGAGCAGGAAGCCCTCCGATGCGAGGAAATTCACGCCGGCGAAGACGCCGCCGCCGAAATAATCGCCGCTGTCGTCGGTCGAGAACTCGCCGCTGACCGAGGCGCCGACATAGGGCCGCGCCCAATCGAAACCCGCCTCGTCGACGACGGCGACCTCTTCCGCGGGAAGCGTGAGATCGGCGGCGTAGGCCGAGGCGGTGAGCAGCGAAAGCGAGACGGCGGCAAGAGCGAGCGTGCGGTGAATCATTTGAACCCCCTGAAATTGCCGCAGTGCTGCCCCATTTTCGGACCCGGGAAAATACGGCCGGTGCCGCTGCGGCCAGGCAAGCGGCGCATTTTGCCGCAATGATGCAAAAGAGCATCAACAGCGGGTCGGATGCGCGAGTAGCGAGGGAGTGGAGCAAGGCTCGGTCGGCTATGCTCGGAGGATCTTTTCCATCGGCTTGCCCTTCGCCAGTTCGTCGACCAGTTTGTCGAGGTAGCGGATTTCCCGCATCGTGGGCTCTTCGATGTTTTCTACCCGGACGCCGCAGACCACGCCCGTGATCAGCGAGCGGGCCGGATTCATCGCTGGCGCGTGGGCGAAGAAATCCTCGAAGGTGGTCTTGTTCGCCAGCTGGTCGTCCAGCGACTGCTGGCTGTGTCCCGTCAGCCAGCGGATGATCTCATCGACCTCGCCCTTGGTGCGTCCTTTCTTCTCGGCCTTGGCGAGATAGAGCGGGTAGACGCTCCCGACGCTGACCGAATAGATGCGATGGGTCATTTGCCCTCCTGTTCCGTCACCGCGCTTCGATGATCAGCCTCACGCCAAGCACCCCGATGAACACCGCTGCAGCTCTATCGACCCAGATTTTGGCGTTGAGGTAAAGCGCACGCGGCCGGCTCGCCGAGAACGCTACCGCGACGATGGCGTACCAGGCGGTTTCCTGGACGAAGATCAGTGGCGGCAGGGACCAGTAGAGCCAGGGGTCGGGGTTTTGGGGGAGGAGGGCGGCGAAGACGGCGCCGAAGACGGCGACGATCTTGGGGTTGGAGAGCTGGGTCAGGAGGCCGAGGGTGAAGGCCTTCCGCGGGTTGGCGGTGGCGGGGCCGGGGGTTTCGACGGTGATCGGGTCTGCGGCGTGGCTCCAGATCTTCCAGGCGAGATAGACGAGGTAGAGACCGCCGGCGATCTTCAGCGCAGTGAACAGAAGGCCGCCATCCTCGATCAGGGTGCGGAGGCCGAGCACGGCGAGGGCGCCGAACAGCATCGCCCCCACTCCCATGCCGAGCGCGGCGGCGAGACCCTCGCGGCGCGACTGGGCCACGGCGGTGCGGACGACGAAGACGAAGCTGGGGCCCGGGCTGATGGCGCCGATCAGCAGGGCGCCGAGGATCGAGAAGAGGACGAGCGAATGTTCCATTACCATCTGCCTTCATCGGAGGCGCAATAGGCGGCTTCTTCGGGTGTGGAGAGGCGGCCGAGGGTTTCGTTGCGGCGCGGGTAGCGGCCGAAGCGGCGCAGCAGGTCGCGGTGGGCGAGCTCGTACTTCAGCACTTCTTCGTCATCGAGGGCGGTGAAGAGCCGCACCGCTTCCGCATGCACGACGAGGGATTCGGAGTGCATGTAGGGCATGTAGAGGAAGGTGCGCTGACCCGGCTCGAGCGCCTGGTCGCTGCCGGCGGCGACGGCCTCCTGGGCGAGGGCCAGCGCCATGGGGTCGGAGGCGAAGGCCGCAGGCGTGCCACGATGGATCTGGCGGGAGAACTGGTCGAGCACGATGATTTCGGCGAGGCGGCCGCGCGGCGTGGTCCGCCAGGTCCAGGCTTCGCCAGCGGCGACGGAGGCGTGGGTGTCGGCGAACTTCTCGGTGAGGAGCGCATCGAAGGCGGGGCCGCCGCCGAACCAGTCTTTCTGGCCGTGATCGACGAACCAGAAGGTGAGGACTTCATCGGGGGACTTCATCGATTCTGGTTCCTCTGGCGCGATCTCGGGGACCTGTGCGATCGCTGGCGCGGGTGGTGACCCCCGGCCCGCCGGGATGACAGACGGTGGGCGGGAAGAGCCGGCGAGTCTCGTCCCTGCTTTCACGGTTCATTTCACATGCGTCGGCCAGAATGTCACGCCGGCCGCAGTTCATCTTGCCGGGCAGAACCAGGAGAAGTCCATGCGGCTCGTGAAGCTCGATACGCCGGAAGGCATCATCTACATCAATCCCGAGCACGTGGTGGCGGTGGTGAAGGGGTTGCGGGACACCAAGATCGATACGGTGTCTGGCGTGCATGTGGTGAAGGACGCGCCGGAGGTGGTGGCGCGGCTGCTCGGGATGGAAGAGATCGAGCTGGATGTGACGCCGAAGGCGGTGGGGTGGAAGGAGCAGTAGGGCGGATTTCTCGGCCCGATCGCCTTCTCCCTTGTGGGAGAAGGTGCCCGAAGGCGGATGAGGGGTATCTCTCCGCGCACTCGTCGCTCGTCGCTTCGCTCCGATCGCGCAACGAAGGCGTTGCGGACCCCTCATCCGGCGCTGCGCGCCACCTTCTCCCACAAGGGGAGAAGGCAGACCCGACTGAGAGATGGTGGCTGGCTGCGCTCCATCTGACTGAGAGGGCGGTGGCTCCCCTGCCCCCTCCACCGGCTTCGCCGGTCCCCCTCCCTCGCTTGGCGGGGAGGATCAAGAGGCCTCAGCTCCCCTCACACCGTGACGATCGCCTTGATCACGCCGGTGCGGTCGTGGGCCCAGAGGGGCATGTTGGCGGGGACGTCGTCGAGGCTGGTGGCGTGGGTGGCGAGCTGGTCGGTGGGGACCTTGCCGTCGATGATCGAGGCCATGACGTGCTCGAAATCGGCGCGGATGGCGTTGCGGGAGGCGCGGATGGTGAGCTCGCGGCGGTGCACTTCGGCATCGGGGAAAACGAGGTCGCCCTTGATGACGCCGACCAGGGTGTAGGCGCCGCCGTTGCGGGTGTGGAACAGCGAGGCGTTCATGGCGCGGATCGAGCCGGTGGCGTCGAAGACCGCGTCGAAGCCGGTGGAGCGGATGGGGGCGAAGTCGGCGCCTTCCAGATCGGCTGGCGCGAAGGTGGTGAAGCCGAGGGCGCGCGTCGCGGCGATCTTGTCGGGGGCGGCGTCGATGACGGTGACTTCGGCGCCGGCGATCCTGGCGAAATAGGCGACGCCCAGCCCGATGGGGCCGGAGCCGACGACCAGCGCGCGGGAGCCGGGTTTCAGCTCGGCGGTGCGGCGTATGGCGTGGGCGCCGATGGCGAGGAACTCGACCATGGCGGCATCGCGCAGGCTGAGGCCGGTGGCCTTGTAGAGATTACCGGCCGGCATGACGATTTCCTCGGCCATGCCGCCGGGGGCGTGGACGCCGATGACCTTGAGGGTCTCGCAGCAATTGGCGCGGCCTTCGAGGCAGGCGGGACAATGGCCGCAGTTGAGATAGGGATTGATGACCACCGGATCGCCGGAGGCGAAGGCTTCGCCGTTGGGATCGACGACGGTGCCACTCAGCTCGTGGCCGATGACGCGCGGGTATTCGAAGTACGGGAAGTTGCCTTCGAAGATGTGGTAGTCGGTGCCGCAGATGCCGATGTGGCGGATGGCGACGCGGACCCAGCCGGGCTTGAGTTCGGGGCGTTTGATGTCGACCAGCGCCAGCTGTTCGGGCGCGGTGCAGGATATGGCTCGCATGGTGTCTCCTCTTGGGGGCGATCATAGCGGGCGCGGGGCGGGAGGGAAGTGGCTTTGGGGTGGTGGCGTCGCCGGCGGTGTTCATCCTCACGACCCACTCCCCCATCCCCTCCCCTCAAGGGGGAGGGGTGCCCGACTAGAACGCTGGGAGGCTGCGGCACTGTCGCACCCCTCCCCCTTGAGGGGAGGGGTGGGGGTGGGGGTGGCGAGGCTGGTGCTCGGATGCTACGAGCGTCGCCAGAGACTTACCGGGGTTCAATCAAGTGAATTTTGCGAGTGACAACTGGGCCGGGGCGACGCCCGAGGTGATGGCTGCGCTTGGGCGGGCCAATGATGGGGCGGCGCCGGCCTACGGCAATGATGCGCTGACCAGGCGAGTGACCGCGATGTTCTCGGAGGTGTTCGAGACGGATGTCGAGCTGTGGTTCACGGCGACGGGGACGGCGTCGAACTCGCTGGGGCTGGCGGGGCTGAGCCGGCCGGGCGGGTTGGTGCTCTGCTCGAGCGAGGCGCATATCCATGTCGATGAATGGGGGGCGACGGAGTTCCAGTCGGGCGGGATGAAGCTGGTGCCGATGCCGCAGGTGGCGGGGCGGGTGTCGGCGGCGACGCTGGCGGAAACGCTTGGGCGGTTTCCGGAGGGGAACCGGTTCGGGGTGCCGGTGGCGCTGAGCCTCACCAATGCGACGGAATGCGGGACGGTCTATGCGCCGGAGCAGGTGCGGGAGTTGGCCGGGATGGCGCGGGAGCGCGGGCTGTCGGTGCACATGGATGGAGCGCGGTTCGCCAACGCCGTGGCGGCAACCCGGGCGAGCCCGGCGGAGCTGACGTGGCGAGCGGGGGTGGATTTCCTCAGCTTCGGGGGGACCAAGAACGGGTGTTGGGCGGCAGAGGCGATCGTGGTGTTTTCGCCCGGGAAGCTCAGGGATCTGGCGGCGCGGCGCCAGCGGGCGGGGCACACGTTCTCGAAGTCGCGGTTCGTTGCGGCGCAGTTCGAGGCGTATCTCACGGATGGCAACTGGCTGCGCTGGGCGGGGCACGCCAATGCCATGGCTGAGCGGCTGCGGGCCGGGTTGCGCGGGGCGAAGGCGGCGCGGCTGGGATGGGAAAGCGAGGCGAACGAGGTGTTCGCGGTTCTGAGCACGGAGGCGATCGCGCGGGTGCGGGCGGCGGGTGGAACGCTGTACGAGTGGCCCGCGGAGGCGCTGGGGGAGGCGCTCGGCGAGGGCGAGGAACTGGTACGGCTGGTAACGAGCTGGGCGACGAAGGCGGATGAGGTGGAGCGGTTCCTGGGGATGGTTTAGGGGCGGAGGGCTGGGGCGTGATCACTCCGAAGGGCCGGTGCTGGTTGACCCCCACCCCTGTCCCCTCCCCCTAAGAATGGGGAGGGAGACGCTCGCACTGAGATCAAGATTGGCGTCTCCCTCCCCCTGTTGAGGGGGAGGGGCCAGGGGGGTCGATTTGCGCCGGCAGCGGGTTGGGGCTGCCCCTCCACCGGCTGCGCCGGTCCACCTCCCCCGCCTTGGGGAGATGAGCCGGGGCGCTGTCTAGCCCACCACTACCCTTACCAGGTTTCCCGCCGGGTCCTTCGTTTCGAGACCTTCGTTCGTGTCGCCAATTTCTCCGCCGAGGGCCGTGAGGCGGGCTCGGATTTCGGTGAGGGTTTTGGCGTCCGGTACCACGATATGGAACCAGCGGAGCCCGGCGGAGCCCTTGTTGGCCTGGGTGGCGTTGGGGCCGGACCAGATGTTGAAGGCGATGGTGTGGGGCGGGTAGTCGAGGCCGAGGTCGCCCATGCCGAAGCGGCGCATGATGAACAGGCCGCCGAAGCCGATGCCGTCGCGATAGAAGCGCATGGCGAGTTCGAGGTCGTTGACGTGCAGGTGGATGTGGCCGATGCGCGTGCCGGCCGGCATCAGCGCCGGGACGGTGTTGACGTCATCGAGCTCGCCGATGAGGTCGTCGACATCGATCGCCTCGCGGCCCGAGTGCGGCGAGCCGTCGATGGTGCGGACATAGACGCCTTCCTCGGCTTCGCCGATGCGGCCGCGCCACGGGGTCTCGAAGGTGATCTCGATGCCGTTGTTGTCGTGGTCCCACAGGTAGATCGCCTCGGAAACGAGGTGATCGGTGGGGGAGACGCGGACGCGGCGGCTGAGGGCGCGCACCATCATTTCGGCCAGCGCCTTGCGGGTCGGGACGTGGATGGCGACGTGGTAGAGGCCGAGCGAGCGATCGGGGAACGGGCCTTCGGCGCCGAGCTCGAGGGTGATGAGTTCCCTGCCCTCGACTCCGAGATGCAGCGCTTCGGCGTCCTCGGAGATCAGCTCCAGGCCGACGACGTCGCGCCAGATGGCGAGGGCCCGGTCGCGGTCGGTGACGGCGATGCGGACGGGGCCAAGCCGGGTGGTGAGCGGCAGCGTAGGCGCGGAGCGTACGCTGGCCTGGGATTCGACGGTGATCATGGCGGGGCTCCCGGATTTGCTGTCGGGCTAGATATGGATGATTGCGGGGGGCAAGCCAATGGTGGGGATGCCGTATCCCGTGAGGCTGGTGGGGGGACCCCACCCCTGTCCCCCACCCATGGCTCCTCCCCGCAAGGGGGAGGGGGACGGCTCCGTCAGGTGGCGAGGCTGCGGCGGCGGTATTCGCTGGCGGCGTAGACCAGGAGGGAGGCGACGATCAGTCCGCCGACCATCTGGCTCCAGTCGATGCCGGCGACCAGCCGCCCGATCATCGTTGTGGCGTTGAACGGGCCATCGGCGAAGATCGTGGGCATCAGGTCGCGTTCGTCCGGTCCGAAGTGGAAGCGGCGGCGGAGGAAGTCGAGGACGTAGCCGCCGCGCGGCCCGCCGGCATTGTCGAGCACCAGGTTTTCCGCGAGCCCGACCAGCCCGGGGATCAGGAAGGCGAGCGGGATCGACCAGCGGCGGAAGACGGTGGAGAGCGCGCCGACCCAGGCGAAGAACGGGGCGTACCACAGAAGGGCAAGGACCAGCGCGACGAGGACGTAACCCGCGATCTGGACGGCGCTCGAGACGAACTCGAGGATGCCCGGGAGGGCGAGTTGCGGCAGGACGAGCGTGCCGGCGAGAGCGGTGAAGTAGATCAGGACGGCGGTCAGCAGCAGCGCTCCGTAGATGAGCGCCGGCAGGATGGTCATGCCGGCGAGCATCTTCGAGGCCAGCACCTTGAAATCGGTTACCGGCATCGATTTCCAGAACAGCATGGCATTGTTGCGCCGGTCGGCGCTGAAGGCGTCGGCGTAGTAGAAGAACAGTGCCGCGAGCAGGTAGATCGCCCACAGCATGCTGACGCCGAGGAAACCGACCTCGAAGAACTTGAGCGCCGAGGGCGCGCCGACCTCGTAGGCCATGTGGAAGCGGTTGGAGAAGAGACTGCCGATGAGGATGACGGTGAGGACGATGAGGATCACGGCCGGGGCGTAGAGGAAGGCGCCCCGGTGCTCGAGATATTCGCGCTTGATGAGGGCAACGAGGGAGTTCATTTGGCAGGACCGCGCTGCATGAGGGCGACGAAGAGGTCGGAAAGCGTGGGCGTCGTGACCTCGCCGAACTGGGCGAGGCGCTCGCGCTCGACGCCGTCGAAGACCATGGCGGTCTGCCCGAAGCGGGTTTCGCTGTAGATCGGGCCGAGCGCCATCGCGGCGGCGACCTGATCGGGACGGACGAGGACCTGGCTGAACTTCGAACTGACGGTTTCCATCTGCATGTGGAGGATCAGGTCCCCATCGCGGATGAACATGATGTCCGAAAGCATGAACTCGATCTCATCGACCTGGTGGGTAGTGATGAGCAGCGTCCGCTCCTCGGTCATGTAATCCTCGAGCAGGCGCCGGTAGAAGCGCTTGCGGTAGGTGATGTCGAGCCCGAGGGTAGGCTCGTCGAGGACCAGCAGCTTGGCATCGATCGCCATCACCACGGCGAGGTGGAGCTGGGCGATCATGCCCTTGGAAAGGTTTTTGATCCTCGCTTCCATCTTGACGTCGGTGCCGTCGAGGAAGCCGCGGGCCTTAGCCTGATCGAAGTTGGGATGGATGTTGGTGAGCAGCGCGAACAGCTCGCGGACGCGGAGGAACCGCGGCAGGCTCGCGACATCGGAGATGAAGGCGACGTTCTTCATCAGCGCGGCGCGCTTCTGGTAGGGGTCCTCGCCGAGGACGCGCACGGTGCCCTCGTAGGAGGTGAGGCCCAGCAGCGCGTTCAGCGTGGTGGTCTTGCCGGCGCCGTTGTGACCGACGAGCCCATAGATGCGGCCCGCGGGAATGTCGAAATCGAGGCCGTGAAGGATTTCGGTCCGGCCGAAATGCTTACGGAGGCCGCGCGCCGAGACGATCGGAGCAACTGGGGTTTGAGCCAGATCATTCATCTTCTCTGCCTTGCTTCAACAGGAGTGCGGGATCGAGTTCGAGGGCGGCCATGCGCGCGAGGATGCGCGGCCACTCCTCGGTGAGGAATTTCTGCCGCTCATGGGCGAGGAGGCGCTCGCGGGCGCCGTCTGCCACGTACATGCCCATGCCTCGGCGGGATTCGACGACGCCGATATCGACCAGGGACTGATAGGCGCGGGTGACGGTCAACGGGTTGACCGAGAGATCGGCGGAGATCTGGCGCACCGATGGCAGCGCCTCCCCCTCCCTGGTGGTCTTGCTCAGGATCATGTCGGCAATCCTTTCGCTGATCTGTACGAAGATCGGCTGGCTGTCGTTGAAATGGCTCATGCGTGATGCCTTGGTAGTGTGCTAGTTATGTAGCACACTACTTCGGCAGCGCAAGCGGAATCTGCGAGGACGGCGGCGACTGCGCTTGGCAATGGCGTTGCCGGACGGATAGCTTCGAGCCCGCCGCCGGGAACAAGGCTTTGTGCTGCCGGGGTTTTTGGGAGACGGACGCTTGCGAATCCTCGTTACCGGCAGCGCCGGCTTCATCGGCTTTCATCTGAGCCGCCGGCTGCTTGCGGAGGGCCACGAGGTGGTCGGGCTCGATGCGCTGACGCCGTATTACGACGTGCGGCTGAAACAGGCGCGGCACGCCATGCTGGCGGAGAGCGCGAGGTTCCGGCCGGTGATCGGGCGGCTCGAGGATGCCGAGGTGGTGGAGGCGGCGTTCGCGGATGGGCCGGAGGTGGTGGTGCATCTCGCGGCCCAGGCCGGGGTGCGCTACAGCCTCGAGCAGCCGTTCAGCTATGCCGACAGCAATGTCACGGGGACGCTGGCGGTGCTCGAAGCGGCGCGGCGGACCGGGCCGCAGCACCTGCTGATCGCGTCGTCGAGTTCGGTCTACGGCATGAGCGAGCAGCCCTCGCGCGAGACGGACATGACCGACTGGCCGGTATCGCTCTATGCGGCGACCAAGAAGGCGACGGAGGCGATGAGCCATTCGTATGCGCACCTGTTCAGGGTGCCGACGACGTGCCTGAGGTTTTTCACGGTGTACGGTCCGTGGGGGCGGCCGGACATGGCGCTGTTCAAGTTCGCCGAGGCGATCGCGGCGGGGGAGCCGATCAGCCTCTATGGCGAAGGCAGGATGCGGCGCGATTTCACCTATGTCGAGGACGTGGTGAGCGCGGTCTGGCGGCTGATCGGGCAGGCGCCGGTGATGGGGGAGCCGGTCGAGGGGGACACGCTGTCAACGGTAGCGCCCTGGCGGGTGGTGAACATCGCGGGGGGGCGGCCGGTGGAACTGATGCGCTTCGTTTCGGCGGTCGAGGCGGCGATGGGCCGCGAGGCGGAAAAGCAGCTGCTGCCGATGCAGCAGGGGGACGTGCCGGAGACGGCGGCGGATACGCGGCTGCTGCGGGCGCTGGTGGGGCAGGTGCCCAGTACCGAGGTCGAAGATGGAGTGCGGGCGTTTGTGGAGTGGTTTGGGGAGTGGCGGGGGAGTGGCCGGTAGCTTGCCGAGGAGCTGGTGCAAGCCGACCCCCACCTCTGTCCCCTCCCCCTACCGGGAGGGAGACCCTCACATTGACGGCTGTATTTGGGTCTCCCTCCCCCTGTTCAGGGGGAGGGGACAGGGGTGGGGGTCGGCGAGCACTGTGGAGGCGGTCGTCGCCGAAGCCGAACGGAAAATCGTTCGGGTGCTAGCGACTCGGCGCTGGTCGCATGTTAGAGGCAGGGCTGTTTCGGCCGGCGCTCGCCGGCCGCTCTGACATTTTTTCCGGATTTCCCAAAGTGACGGCCACAGCTTCGGCACCGGCGACGAGCATCGCCAGCAAGACCACGCTCTCGATCATCATCGCGGTATCGGTCTGCCACCTGATCAATGACGTGATGCAGTCGCTGCTGTCGGCGATCTACCCGATCCTCAAGGACAATTACGGGCTCGACTATGTGCAGATCGGGCTCCTGACCTTCACCTTCCAGTGCACCGCGTCGCTGCTGCAGCCGGCGATCGGGATGTATACGGACAAGCGGCCTCTGCCCTATTCGCTGCCGGTGGGCATGGCGTCGAGCCTGGTCGGGCTGGTCGTTCTCGGCTTCGCCCACAGCTATTGGCTGCTGCTGCTGGGCTCGGCGTTTGTCGGGCTGGGCTCGGCGATCTTCCATCCCGAGAGCTCGCGCGTGGCGAGGCTGGCCTCAGGCGGGCGGCACGGGCTGGCGCAGTCGCTGTTCCAGGTCGGCGGCAATGTCGGCTCGGCGCTCGGGCCGCTCCTCGCGGCATTCATCGTGCTGCCGCGCGGGCAGGCGAGCGTCAGCTGGTTCGCTGTGGGCTCGCTGGTCGGGATCTTCATCCTGTGGCGGGTCGGCAACTGGTATGCGGCGCATCGGAAGGCCAATGCCGGCCGGGCGCCGGTGAGCACCGCCCTCATCTTCGACAAGCAGACGACGGCGATCGCTCTTGCCGTGCTCACCGTCCTGACGCTGACCAAGAACGCCTACATGGCGAGCCTCTCGAGCTACTACACCTTCTTCCTCATCGATAAATTCCATGTCGGGGTGCAGGACAGCCAGCTGCTGCTGTTCGTCTATCTGGGCGCCTCGGCGCTGGGCGTGTTCCTCGGCGGGCCGATCGGCGACCGGTTCGGCGCGAAGTTCGTGATCTGGTTCTCTATCCTCGGGGTGCTGCCCTTCACGCTGCTGCTGCCCTATGCCGACCTCACCTGGACGGTGGTGCTGACCATCGTCATCGGCCTGATCTTCTCGTCGGCGTTCTCGGCCATCGTGGTGTTCGCCCAGGAGCTGATGCCGGGCCGGGTGGGGATGATCGCGGGAATCTTCTTCGGCTTCGCGTTCGGGGCCGGCGGCATCGCGGCCGCGGCGCTCGGGGCGGTTGCCGACGTCACCAGCGTCGAATACGTGTTCTGGCTGTGCACGTTCATGCCGCTCGCGGGACTGCTGACGGTGTTCTTGCCGGAGATGCACAAGGTGAGGTGACTCGATCTCTCGGCATCCCTCCCTGCCGGAGAGAAACCGATTTCTTGGGCTTAGCCCTCGGCCCAGGCGCAAGCGTCCCCGAGACGCCACCAACACCCCTGGAATAACCCACGAAGACAAGACTCCGGCCGCAGTGCAGGGTCTCCCTCCCCATACTTAGGGGGAGGGGACAGGGGTGGGGGTCAGCTCGCACCGACTTTGCCGGCGCATCTCGACCCAACTCCGACCAACTGATCCATCGGATACGGTGCAGGTCCCGAAACTATCCCTCCCATGAGATGACCAATGACGGCCACTCCGGAACAACAACCATCCCAAACGTTGCTCAGGCGTCCTTGCGACGAATCGGCAGGTGGATGCCAACGGTGCTGTCGGGCCGATCAAGCTTCGCTATGTCGGCCCAGTATTCAAAGTCGAAGGGAGCACACTGCTCGCGCTGGTGGTCCCTCATCCAGACATTGATCGCATCATATGTACCGGCGAACTCCGACTCCGGCCCCAGGTGCTCGAAGCGTAGGAAATGCCCGGAAGGGATGGTGTGGTTGATCATCCCGGTCGGAACCGCCTCGACGCGGTCGACCTGTTTGCCGATGATCTGCGTGAACGGCGTGTCGTGGGTCCAGCCCGGCCCGTCGTAGACTTGAACGAGGAAGATTCCATCTTCGGTCTTGTGGGAGATCTCGCCCGCCCTGGCTGCGAGTTCTACCCGCAGCTGGTGGACCACCTTCGACTTGATGATTTCGCTGAGCGTGGCCCGGATCCTGTAGCCGACCAGCTGCTTTTCCGGTCGGTCGATCGCCTGAACTTCAGTAGACAGCACTTCCATCCCCCTCGACGTGCGCCCGGCTGACTGTCTTGCATGGTCCGGATTGCTATGCAATCACCGTGGCTTACAGAACGGACGACGGTTTCGATCCCTGGTACGGCACAGCCGACTGTGGTTATCTCCGATTGGTGACGTCCCTCGCCGCAGGCCCCAATGCAAGCGTCTCCCCGCGTTGCTGGCATCCCGCGTGAACCACCACCTTCTCGAGCGGCACACTGCGACCCTCGCCCGAACTCGGGGCGCGGGCGATGCTGCATCGGCCCAAGCAGCTCTGCTATCGTCGGTGTGGCTATTCACCCGGAACATTGACGATGACCAACCCCGCCCGTTCGTCCGAAGGTCGAGCACGTTTCGAGAATGTTCAACGCGCTGTCCGCCTTTCGGCTCGCCTCGGCGAGATTGGCTTTGACGACCTCGATGGCCTTCGGGCCGCGTTCTGCGAGCTGATCGGCAAGACCGTGGGCGACGGGTTCATGATCATCCCACCATTCTCTACGGACTGCGGTCTCAACATTTCCATTGGCAGCAACGTGTTCATCAACCAGGGATGCCATTTCATGGACATGGGCGGCATCTCCATCGGCGATGATGTGATGATTGGACCAAAGGTCAACCTCGTTTCGGCTGGCCACCCCGTGTTACCCTCGGAGCGTCGGAACGGCATCGTCGCCAAGCCGATCGTCATCGGGCGGAACGTCTGGATTGGCGCTGCTGCTACTATCCTGCCTGGAGTAACGATCGGCGAGAACGCCGTTGTCGCCGCTGGTGCCCTCGTCAGCCGGAACATCCCCGAGAACACCATGGCCGCCGGCGTGCCCGCCCGGGTTCTCAAACACCTCTAGCAAGCACCCATGCAGCTACGGCTTATGCAGCGCACCCCCGGAGCCGGCAGGAACGAAAACCCGGCCCCAGTGTAAGGGTCTCCCTCCCCCTTGCGGGGAGGGGACCGGGGTGGGGGTCTTCCCCGCACCGGCTTTGCTGGCCTCATACCGAACCAACTCCGGCCTCGCCGGAGGGCGGGACGCAATCAGACCCTACAGCCGCTTTGCCAGCCATATATCCGGTCTCCCCAGCCCGTTCGCGTCCGGGATGAGTCCCACGATCGTGAAGCCAACCTTCCGATAAAACGCCAGTGGATGCTTGCTCCGTGGGGTTGGGTCGAGGTCGCGGATGGCGGCAGGGACGTCGCCGTAGACGTCCGCGCCAAAGGCGTTGGTGCCGCCGAAATCGTCGTCGCTGCCCAGATAGAGGGTGAGGATACCGGCCGCACGGGCGGCGTCTTCCAGGGCCCGGACCAGCGAGGTGCCGATGCCGCGGTGCTGCCAATCGGGCGCGACGACCAGCGGATGGAGTTCCCAGGCGTGGGAGTAGGCACTGATGCCTCCGATCCACCCCAGCACCGCGTCGTTCTCAACCGCGGCAAAGCCGGTCCATTCAGCGTCGCCCAACAGGCCGGCAATGACCACCCGGCCTTCCTCTAGCGTCTTCCAGGCGGCCGTGACGTGGGCCAGAGAGTCGATGAGGATCTGCGCCGCGGCTTCCGACTGGGCGGAGCTGAGCGTCGCGAAAGGGATGATCTCGATCATGGCAAACCCTGTTGCAAGCGCAGCTTGCAGCGAAGGCGCGGGGCGCCCCGACACAGAAAACCCATCACACCCCCCTCACCAGCTCCGGCGCCACCAGCGCCCCCTTGTGCCCGATCACCACGCCGGCCACCCGATGCGCCGCCCTCGCCGCGTCGACCGGGCTCAACCCCCCCGCGCGCGCGCCAAGATACCCACCGTTGAACGAATCCCCGGCGCCCGTCGCGTCCACCACCTTGTCCGCCCTCGGCGCCGGCACGAATTCCCGCACCCCGTCTGCCGTCGCCACCAGGGCCGGCTCCGACCCGTTCTTCACCACCACTTCGCGCGCCCCGATCTTGAGATAGCGCTCCGCCGTCGCCTCCGGCGAAGTATCCCCGAACACCGGCGCCTCGTCGCTATGCGTCGGCAGCACGATGTCCGAGATCGTCGCCGCCGCCGTCAGCGTCGAGGCCATGATCTTCGGCGAGGTCCACAGCGCCGGACGCAGGTTGGTGTCGAACACCACCGTCGCCCCCGCATCCCGCGCCTTGACGATGGTCCGCATCAGCTTGCCCCGGGCCCGCGGCGCCAGGATCGCCATCGAGATGCCGGAGAAATACACCGTGTCGGCCCCCACCACCGCCGCCTCCAGCGCCTCGACATCGTCGGCCAGCAGCTTCGCCGCCGATTGACCGCGCCAATAGGTGAAGTGCCGGTCGCCCTTTTCCTGGTGGATCATGTAGAGCCCGGGCCGCCGCCCGGCGATGGTCTGGATCCGCCCGGTCCCGATCCCGGCCTTGTCGATGAACGCCCGCATTTGCGCCGAATACATGTCGTCGCCCAGCGCCGTCACATAGTCGACCGTCCAGTCCTCGGGCAGCAGCGCCTTGGCGTACCAGGCGGTGTTGAGCGTGTCGCCGGCATAGCCCAGGCGATACATCCCGCCCTCGCCGCCGCTCATCTCGATCATCGCCTCGCCAATGCTCACGAACCGCTTGGTCACTGCTCTCTCCCCAAACACGACGCACGCTTATGCCGGGGATATTTTTGCCTTGCAACCGAGTGGTATGGCAGTAGATGCCATGCTTCGATACTGATGCAGCCACCCCTTCACCCTCCCCTTTATGGGGAGGGTCGGGGAGGGGCCGCCTGCCAGTGGGGAAACACCAGATGCCACGCCTAAATGCCTCCGAAATCCGTTCAGGCACCGTTCATCTACGTAGCATTCCAGCGATGAATTACGACAGATCCACTGTCACACCCGGCATCGTCCACCTCGGCATTGGCGCCTTCCACCGCGCCCACATGGCCGCCTATGTCGATAGCCTGCTGAAGGACAACCCCAGCTGGGGCATCATCGGCGCCTCGCTCCGCCGCCCCGACACCCGCGAGGCCCTCGCCCCCCAGGATTTCCTCTACACCCTCGCCATCCGCGACGCCTCGGGCACCCAACCGCGCATCATCGGCTCCATACTCGATGTGCTCGACGCTAACACCCAGCGGGCGCAACTCATTGAAACCATGGCGAATCCGGCGATCCGCATCGTCTCGCTGACCGTTACCGAGAAGGGGTATTGCCACGATCCCTCGACCGGCGAACTCGACGAAACCCACCCCGACATCGTCCACGACCTGGCCCATCCGGACGCCCCGATCAGCGCCCCCGGCATCATCGCCGCCGCGCTCGATCTTCGCCGCCGGCGCGGACTTATCCCCTTCACCGTCATGAGCTGCGATAATCTGCCTTCGAACGGCAAGACCGCCGGCCGCATCGTGCGCCGGTTTGCCGAACTGAGGGGAGGAGGTACGAACTTAACGAACTACGTCCAATCCGTAAGTTTTCCGTCCACCATGATCGATCGGATCGTTCCTGCCACCACTGAGGCCGACCGAAAAATCATAAATGAAATCATAGGTTTGGACGACGCCTGGCCGATCATGACCGAGCCCTTCACCCAATGGGTGATCGAGGACGCCTTCCCCGCCGGCCGCCCGCCCTTCGAAACCGTCGGCGCCCAGCTGGTCGATGATGTCGAGCCCTACGAGCTGATGAAGCTCAGAATGCTCAATGGAAGCCACTCCACCATGGCCTATCTCGGCTATCTCGCGGGCTACCAGTACGTCAGCGAAGCCATCGCGGACCCAGAAATTCACCAGTTGATTCAAGGTCTTATGACGAAAGAGGTAATGCCGACCCTCCCCATGCCCCGCGCCACTCTCGAAGCCTACCGCGACCAGCTCCTGGCCCGCTTCGCCAACCCCGCGCTCAAGCACCGCACCTGGCAGATCGCCATGGACGGCACCCAGAAACTCCCCCAGCGCCTCCTCGGCACCATCCGCGACCGCCTCGAAAAAGGGCAGGGGATTCAACGGCTTGCCCTCGGCGTCGCGGCGTGGATGCGCTACGTCACCGGCATCGACGAAGCGGGCCAGCCGATCGACGTCAAGGACCCGATGGCCGCAAGGCTACGCCAGATCGCCGACGGGGCAGGGGGCGATGCTTCCCGCCTCGCCGGCGACCTGGCGGAAGTCACCGAAATCTTCGGCACCGACCTCAAGATGAACGCTACCTTTGCCAAGGAAGTCACCACGCATCTGGCGTCGCTTTTCGCCCGCGGCGCAGCAGTAACGATGGCTGCAGTAGCCGAGAGGCGTTGACCACAAGACTTGGCATGACCCGGGAATATTGACGAATAGCCCGTATTGGTGCTCTCTCTCGTGACCGTTAGGGGAGAGTAGATTGCGTCGGCTATTGATTGGCGCCGTTATCGCGGCGCTGTGTTGCGGTACCGCGAACGCAGCAAGTGTATCCAGGTTCCGCTGCGAGGATACTCAAGTCATCGACTACATCAAGGAGAGCCTCAGGGGCATGAAGTCTGAGAATGGCATGGTGTTGTCCAACTATCTCGGCAACAACTCCAAGCTGACCGCGACCACCATTTCGGCGCAAAGCGACCGGCTCGTATGCAAGATCAACCTCAGCCTCACCTACGCCGGAAGCACCCAGAAGATTAGGGGGCGGTTCATCTACCGCGAGTTTGCCGGCGGCAAGACCACCGTGCAGTTCATCCCCCACTAGGCGCGGCGCCCCTAAACCCGCCCCTCCATCGCCCGATCGAAAATCTCCAGCGCCAGCGCCCGCGTCAGTTCCACCGGGTTCCCCCCCGCCGTCGGGTCGACGATCGCCATGTCCGCAATCAGCTCCCGCCTGTCCCCGCTCACGTTGAAATCCCGTAACGTATTGGGAACATTGAGCTTCGCCCGCAACGCATTGACCGCATGCAGGAACGCATCGAAGTTCGGCGACAGCCCGCAGTAAGCCGCGAGCCGGGCGATCTTCGCCTCGATCGCATCCCGGTTGGCCGCCAGCACATAGGGCATGAACACCGCATTGGTCATCCCGTGATGCGTGTCGTAGAGCGCCCCGACCGGGTGGCTCAGCGAGTGGATGGCGCCCAGTCCCTTCTGGAACGCAGCCGCGCCCATCGCCGCCGCGCTCATCATGTGCCCGCGCGCCTCGATGTCGTTGGGGTTGTCGACCACCCTGGGCAGGTTCTCAAGCGCCAGCCGCACCCCTTCCACCGCAATGCCGTCGGCCAGCGGATGGTACCCCTTTGCGCAATAGGCCTCGAGGCAGTGAGCCAGCGCGTCGAACCCCGTCCCGACCGTGATGAAGCCCGGCATGCCGACCGTAAGCTCCGGATCGGCAATGACAATTTTCGGCATCATCAGCGGATGGAAGATCACCTTTTTGGTGTGTCTCGTCTCGTCGGTGATCACCCCGGCCCGCCCTACCTCCGATCCCGTCCCCGCCGTCGTCGGCACCGCGACGATCGGGAAAATCCCCTTGGGGTCGGCCCGCGTCCACCAGTCGCCGATATCCTCGAAATCCCACATCGGCCGCGTCTGTCCGGCCATGAACGCGATGACCTTGCCCGTATCGAGTCCCGAGCCGCCGCCGAACGCGATCACCCCGTCATACCCGCCCGCGCGCAACGCCTCGATCCCTGCGTTCACATTGGCCGAGACCGGATTGGGCTTCACATCCGCGAACACGCCGACCTCGATCCCGGAATCACGCAGCAATTTCAGCGTGTTCTGCGTCACCGGCAAATTCACCAGCCCCGCATCGGTCACCAGCAGCGGCCGCGAAATCCCCGCCGCCTTCAGCGCCTCCGGCAGCTCCTTGATCCGGCCGGCGCCGAAACGGACGGCAGTCGGATAGTTCCAGTTGGCCTTGGTCGTCATCTCGATCTCCCGATGCCCCAGCTACCCACCGGGTCATTCCCGCGAAAGCGGGAACCTCTGTCTACTGCTCTCACCACCCAAACAAAGTCTTGCGGGAACGACCCGGTGAGAACAGCGCCAATGATACCCAACGTACCGTCGGCCCACACCATCGGTGCTCCAACCACGATGTCATCCCGGCGCAGGCCGGGATCCATCTCTCAACCCGCTCCGACGGCCGATGTCGTCAGACCACCTTCAAATGATAGCTCTTCGGCTGCGTCAGGTTGGCATACCCGATCTCGCTCAGCGCCCCGCCCTTGCCGGTTTCCTTGACCCCGGTCCACACCAGCGCCGGATCGAGATAGTCGCAGCGGTTGGCGAACACCGTTCCGGTCTCCACCTTGCTCCCGATCTTCGCCGCCGTCTCTAGGTCCTCGGTCCAGATCGACGCCGTCAATCCGTAGGGGTTGTCGTTCATCAGCTGGATCGCCTCGGCATCGTCGGCCACCTTCATGATCCCGACCACCGGCCCGAAACTCTCTTCCCGCATCACCGCCATCTGGTGGTTGACGTTGGTCAGCACCTCCGGCGCGAGGTAGGGTGAGCTCTCTTCGTCGAGATCGTGGTTGGAATTGAGATGCGCTTTCGCGCCCTTGCGCAGCGCCTCGAGCGTCTGCCCGCGCACGTGGTCGGCGAAGCGGGGCGTCGCCATCGGTCCCACCAGGGTGTCGGCATCGAGCGGGTTGCCCAGCGTCCAACCCCTTGCGTTCTCGACGAAGTCCTTGACGAACCGGTCATACACCCCGGCATGCACGTAGATCCGCTCCACCCCGCAGCAGCTCTGCCCCGAGTTGAAGAACGACCCATCGACGAGGTTCTCGACTGCGTAGCTGAGGTTCGCGTCCTCGCGCACATAGGCCGGGTCCTTGCCGCCAAGCTCCAGCCCCAACGTCGCGAATGTCCCCGCCGCCGCCCGCTCGATCCGCCGTCCCCCTTCCACCGAACCGGTGAAGTTGACGTGGTCGATCGCACCCGATCCGATCAGCTTCTCGGTATTCTCATGATTGAGAACGAGATTTTGGAACAGTCCATCCGGCAGTCCCGCCGCCGCAAACGCCTCGGCCAGCCGCTCGCCCGCCAGCAATGTCTGCGACGCATGCTTGAGGATCACCGCGTTTCCCGCCATCAGCGCCGGAACGATTGAGTTGATCGCCGTCAGGTACGGGTAGTTCCATGGCGCGATCACCATCACCGTCCCCAGCGGCTCGCGCGAAATCCAGCGCTGGAACCCAGGCTTCTCCGGCCGCATCGAAGGTTTGAGGCTCTCCTCGGCAATGGCGATCATGTGCCGCGAGCGTTCCTCGACGCCGCGCCTCTCCCCGCCATAACGTACCGGACGGCCCATCTGCCATGCCAGTTCCGGCAGGATCTCGTCGTTCTTGCCTAGCAGCGCATCAAGGAAGTGCTCGAGGAACTTCGCCCGCTCCTTGACCGTCAGTTCACCCCAGACCTCGCGCGCCCGCCTGGTCTTGGCGACTGCCGCCTCTATCTCGGCGCCGGTCGCCAGATTGCGCTCGGCATACACCCGCCCGTCGATCGGCGAGACGATCTGGACCCTATCGGTCATTTCTGCTTCATCTCCAAGCCATTAGCAGGCCAGCGCCCGCACGTGCCCGTGGGCTGCATAGTCGAGGATCAGTCGGTCGCGCGTCACGATCGTCAAGTCAAGCGCCCGTGCCGTCGCAATGATGATGCGATCGGCAGGGTCGCCGTGGACCGGTGTCGGTAGCAGCGAGGAATCGATGAGTATTTCGGGTGTCAGCCCTTCCAGCATCACACCCGGCAGTTGCAGGAACGCCCGAAAGATCACTGCCGGGGCCTGCGCCATGGCCGCCCGACCGCTTTTTGCCAATAGACCGAGCTCCCACGATGTTATCAGCGAGAGCCGGACCGGCTGGCCGGCATCTGATGCCTCATCAATGGCCTCCACGGCTTCCGGCTGCATCGGCGATTGCTGCGTGAGCCAGATTGCGGCGCAGGTATCGAGGAGAAGACTATTCCTCCTCGCCATAGAGCGCCTTCCAGTCGTCGAATGCTGGCTCCGTCAGGTCCACGCCCGGCAAAATGGTGATCATGCCCTTGAGCGCTCCCCATGCCGGGTGGCGATAGGGCTTCTTTTCTTTCCCGTCATCTGCCGTGTCGGAATCTTCCAGTTTGAACGTTGCCTGTTTCATTTCCCCAAATCCCTCAGCCACTTCGCCAGGAACAAAACGAACTTTGCCTAGCCCAACATCAACGTTTTCCGTGCGATAGCCTGCCGCCATCCAGGCCCCCGCCTGCACATGCGTGCCGCCGCTGTTGCTCCACCATGCCGCATAGCGACGTGCGGATACCGGCAACGGAAACCCGAGGATCTCTTCGACATCCTCGAATGTAACCTCGATCGTCCCCGTGGAACGGCTCAGGTGGCGGAACAAGCCATCGTACTTCGACATCGCAACCTCCTTCCTGTACATTAGTACAATCGAGAGTAAGTTACAATGTCGAATGTACAATCCTAGCTGCGCTCGAACCCGCGCTTCAACTCCCAATCGGTGACGCGGCGGTCATACTCGAACTGCTCCCACTCGCCGGTGTGGACATAGTGCCCGATCACCTGCTCCCCGAGCGCCTCGCGCAGCATCGTCGATTGCTTCATCGAGGCGATGGCGTCGCGCAAGGTCTTGGGCACTTCGCGCAGCTTCTCACCAACGTACGCGTCGCCCGAATAGGCCGCCTCCAGCGGCAGCTTTTCCTCGATCCCCTTGAGTCCCGCCGCGATCAGGCCGGCATAGGCGAGGTAGGGGTTCAGGTCCGCCCCGCCGATCCGGCACTCGATCCGCACCCCCTTGGTCTCTTCGCCGCATAGCCGGAACCCAGCCGTCCGGTTGTCCCGGCTCCAGATCGCCTTGGTCGGCGCGAACGTTCCCGCCTGGAAGCGCTTGTAGGAATTGATATAGGGCGCGAGAAAATAAGTGATGTCATGGGCATAGGTGAGCAACCCCGCCACATAGTGGCGCATCGTCTCGCTCATCCCCAGCTCGGCTTCAGGCGCGTAGAACACATTCCCCTTCTTGTCGGCGAGGCTCATGTGGATGTGGCTCGACGACCCGGCGAGTCCGAAGTCCCACTTCGCCATGAAGGTCACGGCCTTGCCCTGCGCAAAGGCGATCTCCTTGATGGCGTTCTTCATCACCACGTGCCGGTCCGCCATGGTCAGCGCATCGGCATATTTGACGTTGATCTCTTCCTGCCCCGGTCCCCACTCCCCCTTGGAATTCTCGACCGGAATGCCCGAGGCCTGCAATTGCTTCCGCACCGCCCGCATCACCCCTTCTTCCTTGGTGGTCTGGAAGATGTGGTAGTCCTCGATGTAGTAGCCGGCCGTGACGAGGTTCCTGTACCCCTTGTCCCAGGCCGACCTGAACCCCTCGTCGAACAGGTAGAACTCCAGCTCCGAGGCGAAATTTGCCGTGAGTCCGAGCTCCTCCAGCCGCGCCAGTTGTCCCTTGAGGATGGCGCGCGGCGAATGCGGAACCGGCTGGTGATGGTGGTGGTCCACGACGTCGGCGAGGATGATCGCCGTCCCCTCGAGCCAGGCCGCTTTCATCAGCGTCGTCACATCGGGCTTCATGACGAAGTCGCCGTAGCCCTTGGCCCAGTTCGCCGCCTCGTAGCCGGGCACCGGCTCCATGTCGATGTCGTTGGCGAGGAGGTAATCGCAGCCATGTGTCTCATCGATCGCGCCATCGAGGAAGAACTCGGCCTGGAAGCGCTTGCCGATGAGCCGCCCCTGCATGTCGGGGAAGGCGACGAGCACCGTGTCGATCGTCCCGGCCTTCACATCGGCCTTCAGTTGCTCAAGCGAATAGGCGACCTGCGCCATGGCATAACTCCCCGAGGAACACTGGTCTTTGTGTAGGAGAGGCCGCGGGAGATAACCGCGGCCCCCCATTGCTCATTTCGCCTGATGTTCGAGCGCGAACTCTTCCTCGGGCGAAAGGATGAGCTTGTTGCGGCCAACCAGCGCGAAATAGACAATTCCCGCCGCGCACCACGCGATCACCCAGATCACGCCCCGAAAGAAGTTCGGGTCCTGCAGCTGGTAGAACAGCGTCACCACCGCGATGATGATCGTCACGACCGCGCCGGTGTTGCCCAGCGGCGAGCGGAACGGCCGCTCGATATTGGGGAACTTGCGCCTGAGGATGATGAAGCTGAGCGCCTGCGCGATATAGCTCAGCATCGCCCCGAACACCGCCATGTTGAGCAGCACCGTGCCGATGACGTCGTCGCCCAGTTGCGCCTCGCCGCTGCCGCCACCGCCATTGGCGAACCAGATGATCAGCATCACCGCCAGCCCCAGCAGCGCTCCCGAGATCATCGCGATATGCGGCGTCTTGTACTTGGGATGCGTTACCGACAGCCCTGACGGGAAGTACCCGGCCCGGCTCAGCGAATAGACCTGCCGCCCCTGCGCATAGAGGATGGTGTGGAACGAGGCGATCAGCCCGGTGAGCGCCACGAGCCCGAGGATCACTGCGCCCGCATCGCCGTAGATGGCCCGGAACCCGTCGAGCAACGGCTCCAGCGATGAGCCGAGAGCGAACGAGCCGACCCCGATCACCGACGGGTTGAGCAGCACGATCATGAACGCCGAAACGATCAGGGTCGCCATGCCGAGGAGGATCCCCCGCGGCATGTCCCGCTTGGGATCGACCGATTCTTCGGCCGCCAATGGCAGTTGCTCGATGGCGAGGAACAGCCACACCGCGAAGGGCAGGGTGGCGAGCACGCCCGAGAAGCCGAACGGGAAGAGCGGGCCATTGCCCTCAGGCAGTTCCATCGCCTTGCCATCGGCTCCGACGCCGATATTGAGCGCCCAGCGGCCGAAATACATGGGCGTCCGCGGCGACATCCAGAACACCACCAGCACCGCCAGCGAGATCAGCGTCACCACCAGCGTCACCTTGTAGCTCAGCGCCACGCCGTAGATGTTGAGCGCGAGGAAGATGGCGTAGAAGACGATCCAGAGGATCGGGTAGAGCGCGGTATCCATCCCGGTGATCGAGCCGAAATAGCCGGAGATGAACGTCACGATCACCGCCGGTGTGATGACGTATTCGACGTTCTCGAACAGCCCCGTGATGAACCCGCCCCACGGCCCCATCGAGGTGCGCGCGAAGGAGTAGGCGGCGCCGGTATGCGGCAGCGCCGGGCTCATCTCGGCGATGCAGAACACCAGCCCCAGATACATGATGGCTATGATCGCGCCGGCGACCAGCATGCCGCCCCAGCCGCCGGTGGCGAAGCCGAAGTTCCAGCCCGAGAAGTGTCCGGAGATCACAGCGCCAACGCCCAGCGCCCAAAGCGACCAGACGCCGGCATACCGCTCCAGCCCGCGCTTGGCGAAATAGTCCTTGTCGCGTGTGGCGTATTTCACGCCGCCCGCCTGCGTGCCCGTGGCACTTGAAGGAACGTCAGCCATCAAACCCTCCTGTGAACTGACTTGTTCTGGTCGGTGATGCAGCCGTCGTCCCTCCCCGCGCCCCCAGCGCAGCCACGAGACAACGGGCCAGCCGGGCGCCCCACAGGGCCACCCCTTCTGGTTCGAGAATTTCGTCGTGCCGGATTTCGATCATCGTCGCTTCGTGCCCACGCCCGTCGCCGTGATGCTCCAGCGTGTAGGTGACGCCGTTGAGCCCGGAGTAGGGCTGGTTCCAGCCCACGTTGAGCGAAGCCTCTTCGGCCACCAGTGCGTCCCGCAATGCTGCCGTGAAGCGGTCGTCGCGCGCGTGGATCAGCCCGATCGGCCAGGGCCGCGGCACATCCTTGTAGACCGGCGTGAACGAGTGAACGGTCACCAGCAGCGTTTCGAGGCCGGCCTCCCGCCGGCCCTCCATCACTGCTTCAATCGCCGCGTGGAAAGGCGTGTGGTACGCGCCGATCCGCTCGGCCCGCTCATTGTCGCCCACCCCCTTGTTGCCAGGGATATCGGTGCGCTCCGAGACCACCGGGATCAGGTCCGGCGCATCGAGGTCGCGGTTGCAGTCGATCACCAGCCGGCTGACCGTCGACGCGACGAGCGGCGCATCGAGCAGGCTCGACAGCTCCAGCGCCACCGCAAATGCCCCGGGATCCCATGCAACATGCATCAGCCGCTGATGTGGGGTGAGGCCGAGATCGCCATAGCGGTCGGGAAAGCGGTTGGAGGCGTGGTCGCAGGCCAGCACGAAGGGCGAGCGCCCTTCGCCGTTGAATACCAGCACAGGCGGTATGACGCTTGCCTCTAGGCTCGCGTCGGCTTCATGCCCGACCATACTGTCCCCTGCGAGGCGCGCGGAGCCCCAAGCCCTCGCCTCAGCTTCCGATCCACGCGGGCCCTCCGGCGAGGATCGTTAACAGTCAGTTGACGGGTTTTTGACCGAGTGGTCAATCCATCCGCTACATCTCGCTGTGGGTCTTCATGAAGGGCTTGGGCTCAACCAGAATCTTGCCGTCGATATCGCCGATGGCGCCCTTGTCCTTGCCCTCATAGTCGAGGCAGTGGAGCACCGCGCGGATGATTGCGAGCCGGCCACGCTTCTTGTCGTTGTTGAATACCACCCGCCACGGCGCGTGCGACGTGTCGCTGGCCTCGAACATCCGGTTTCGCGCCCTGGTGTAGTCGTCGAAGCGCTGCAGCGCCTCGAGATCGATGGGTGACAGCTTCCACACCTTCAGCAGATCGTGCCGACGGTCGTGGAAGCGCTTGAGTTGCATTTCCCGCCCGATCGTCAGCCAGAACTTGAACAGGTGGATGCCGTCATCGGTCAGCATCTTCTCGAAGTCCGGCACGGCCTCGAGAAACCGCGTCGCCTCGTCCGGCGAACAGAACCCCATCACCGGCTCGACCCCGGCCCGATTGTACCACGAGCGGTCGAACAGCACCTGCTCCCCCGCGGCCGGCATCCAGTCCACATAGCGCTGGAAGTACCACTGCGTTCGCTCCCGGTCGGATGGCTTGGGCAGCGCCACAGCGGCGTTGAAGCGCGGGTTGAGGTTCTCGAGGTAAGTCGCGATCGATCCGCCTTTTCCCGCAGCGTCGCGCCCCTCGAAGACGATGACGATGCGCTTGCCGGTCTTCTGCTGGTCGCGCTGCAGCAGCGCCAGCTGCCGCTGTGCCTGCAGCATTTCGGCGTCGTACTGCTCGGGGTCCATCTTCTCGTCGTATGGAAAGCCCCCCGAAGTCAGCGCCTTCTTCTTGATCGAGCGCGGCAGAACCGGGTCTTCGAGGTCGAAGCCCTCCAATGCGTCGGACATGAGCGACTCCGTGACCTGTCATGACGGTGTCACAACCGTGCTATGAACACCCCCGTCTGGCAAGGTGGGACGAATCGTCCCGCCGCCAAAGGAAGGATAGATGGCGGACGAGACGCAACGCGGGGTCAGTGGCACGACCTGGCTGGAAACTTTGCGGACGCGTCTTTACGGCCGGCTGCTGATGCTGCTTGCCATCGGTCTGGTGTTCATGACCCTTGCCGGTCTGACGACCATCGATCCGTGGGTCGGCATCGTCGCCTACGCGGTCATCGTCGCCATCGCCGCGATCACCCCAGATACGAGCGAATCTGGCGGCCGCGTCGACCCTGGGGCAGCCTCGGGGGAACTGGCGTTCGCCGACGCCGTCCGGCATTTTTCCGACGCCTTGCCCGATCCTTCGATCGTCATCGATCGCCGCAGTGTCATCGTCCACCTCAATGCCCACGCCACCCGCCATTTCCCGGGCGTCGTCAGCGGCAGCCCGATCGCCTTCACCCTGCGGTTCCCGCAACTGCTCTCGGCTATCGAAGCGGCGCGGCTCGGCGCCGCCCAGACCATCGAGCTGCATCAGACCGTCCCCACCGAGACCTGGTACAAGGCGACCGTGGCGCCGCTCGCGTCGGGCGATCCGGTCAATGACGGTGTCCTCGTCATTACCCTCCAAAGCCTCACCGAGGAGAAGCGCCTCGAGGCGCTGCGCACCGATTTCATCGCTAATGCCAGCCACGAGTTGCGCACCCCGCTGACCTCGCTGGTGGGGTTCATCGATACGCTGCTCGGCCCCGCCGCCAACGACAAGGCGGCCCGCGAGCGCTTCCTCAGCCTGATGCGCGGACAGGCGGCGCGGATGGCCAAGCTGATCGAGGACCTTCTGTCCTTGAGCCGCATCGAAATGCACCAGCACATGCGGCCGACCGCCCCGGTCGAACTCGGCTCGCTGGTGCGCGAGGTCGCCGAAGGCCTCCACAAGCTCGCTGAGGATTCGGGCACCAAGCTGAACGTCCAGGTTCCCGACGCGCCAGTGACCGTCAGCGGCGACCGCGACGAACTCTACGAGGTGTTCGAGAACCTCATCGACAACGCCATCAAGTACGGCGCCGACGGCGACACCATCGACATTACTCTGTCCCCCGACGCCGCCCGCGCTGGCTTCAGCGCCCTGGTCTCGATCGTCGACCATGGCGCCGGCGTCGCCTCCGAGCACGTACCGCGCCTTACCGAGCGGTTCTATCGCGTCGATGCCGACACCAGCCGCAGGAAGAAGGGCACCGGGCGCGGCCTCGCCAACGTCAAGCACATCGTAACCCGCCACCACGGCTCGCTCTCGATCAAGAGCCAGCTGGGGCAGGGGACTCGCGTAGAGGTTCTCCTGAGAAAGTGACGGCACTCGCCCCGTCCACAGGCCGATATTTAGGAAATGCAGAATAGGCTAGCTGAATCAGCGTCCTAGGCTGTCACATAACCGCAATCCAACTGTCATAAAACGTTGTGACAACGCCCATAGGTTCCGCCTCGCAGACAGGGCGGCCGGGAGACACCGGGGCCCGCCAGAAGGGCCTCAAGGCCAATCCTTCCGAAAGGGACATGACAATGAAGATAGCACTTTTCGCGAGCGCCGCGGTCATCGCGCTTGCCAGCGGCATGGGCGCCGCGGCGGCGCGCGACCAGGTTCAGGTCGCCGGTTCGTCCACCGTCCTCCCCTACGCCAAGATCGTCGCCGAGTCGTTCGGCGAGGCCTTCCCCGACTTCAAGACCCCGGTCGTCGAGTCCGGTGGTTCGGGCGCCGGCATCAAGCAGTTCTGCGAAGGCGTCGGTGAAGACAAGATCGACATCGCCAACTCGTCGCGCCCGATCAAGGCCGAAGAACTCGACACCTGCAAGGCGAACGGCGTTGCCGACGTCGAGGAAGTCAAGATCGGCTACGACGGCATCGTGTTTGCCACCGATATCGCCGGCCCGGATTTCGCCATCCAGCCAGCCGACATCTACAAGGCGCTCGCCGCCCAGGTCGTGGTTGACGGCAAGCTTGTCGACAACCCGTACAACAAGTGGTCCGAAGTGAACCCGGCGTTCCCCGAGTGGGACATCGCCGCCTATATCCCGGGCGAAAAGCACGGCACTCGTGAAGTGTTCGAGACCAAGCTGCTCGAAGCCGGCTGCGACAAGCCTGCCCTGACCGCCGCCGGCATTGCCGACGCCGATCTGTTCAAGACCTGCGTTGCGGTCCGCAAGGACGGCAAGGCCGTCGACATCGACGGCGACTACACCGAGACCCTCGCCCGCATCGACAGCAACAAGACCGGCATGGGCGTGTTCGGCCTCGCTTTCTACGAGAACAACGCCGACAAGCTGAAGGTCGCGACCGTGGGTGGCATCGCCCCCTCGACCGAGACCATCGCCGACGGTACCTACCCGGTTTCCCGCCCGCTCTTCTTCTACGTCAAGAAGGCCCATATCGGCGTGATCCCCGGCCTCAAGGAATATGTCGACTTCTTCATCTCCGACGACATGATCGGACCGGACTCGCCGCTCGCCGAATATGGCCTGGTCGCCGCTCCGGATGCGGAGCGCGAAGCTATCCGCGCCAAGTTCGCGGCCGGCACTGCTATGTAATGACTTCCGGCGCGGGCCCCCTCGGCCCGCGCCGTACCCGCCTCAAGGCGGTTCCGATGAGCAATTGAGGCGTCGATGTCTGTAGGCTGGATTGTCGCGATCGTTCTGGGCATTGGCGCCGTAGCCTATTTCTTCGCGGCACAGCGCGCCCGCGCCCAGCGCGAAGGCATCGATCGGTCCAAGCAGGTTCCCCACTCCCTCCCCACCTACCACGGCTGGCTGGCCTTCATCCTGGCCGCCATCCCGGCGCTCCTGTTCTTCCTCGTTTTCAGCCTCCTCTCCAATGCGCTGATCCAGAACCGCATCAGCAACGAAGTCGCGACTCACATCGGGGACCCCGCCGCGGCAAGTCTCTCCATCGGCATCGTCCACAATGTCGCAACCGCCCTCGGCAAGCTGGGCCTCTCGGGCGACAATCTGCCCGGTTCCTACGCGGCCCTGCGCGACGCGGCCTCTTCCTCCGGCGTTGCACTGGCCGACAGCGGCGAAGACTACATGGTGCCGCTTGCCGCGGGCGTGAATGCGGATTCCAACGGCTACCGCTTCATCGGTCAGGGCCTTGCGCTGCTGTTCTCGCTGGCCGGCGCCGTCTTCGCCTACTCCCGCATCAGGATCCGCCTCCGCGCCCGCAACCAGGTGGAACGCGTCGTCCTGTGGAGCCTGCTCGGCGCTTCGACGGTCGCCATCCTCACCACGGTCGGCATCGTTCTTTCGATGCTGGGCGAGACCATCCATTTCTTCTCCGACGTCAACCCGCTCACCTTCTTCTTCGGAACCGTCTGGGACCCGCGCTTTGCCGACGCCGGCTCCGGCGCCACCAATGGCCAGTTCGGCCTCATCCCGCTGCTCGCCGGCACGCTCTACATCGCGCTCGTCTCGATGCTGTTCGCCGTGCCCGTCGGATTGATGGCCGCCGTGTACATGGGCGAGTATGCCTCCAACCGCGTCCGCTCGACGGTGAAGCCGCTGCTGGAACTGCTCGCCGGCATTCCCACCATCGTCTACGGCATCTTCGCCGTGGTGACCCTCGGCCCGTTCTTCCGCGATCTGAGCGCGGCGCTGGCCGGCGGTTTCGCCTTCATCCAGGCCCAGTCGGTGTTCACCGCCGGCATCGTCATGGGCGTGATGCTGATCCCGGTGGTCTCCTCGCTCTCCGACGACGTCATCACCGCAGTGCCGCGCGCCATGCGCGACGGCTCGCTGGCGCTCGGCGCCACCCGCTCCGAGACCATCCGCAAAGTGATCCTCCCCGCCGCGCTCCCCGGCATCGTCGGAGCGCTGCTGCTCACCGCCTCGCGCGCCATCGGCGAGACCATGATCGTGGTGCTCGCCGCCGGCGTCGCGGCGCGCCTCAGCGTCAACCCGTTCGAGGCAATGACCACCATCACCGTCAAGATCGTCAACCAGCTCACCGGCGACCTCGAGTTCAACTCGCCGCAGACGCTGGTCGCTTTCGCCCTCGGCCTCACCCTCTTCGCCCTGACGCTCGGCATGAACGTCTATGCGCTCTACATAGTGCGCAAGTATCGGGAGCAGTATGAATGACCGACGCTGCCTTGCCCCATGCCGCTGCCGAGACCGCCGCTCCGGTCCGCCGTGATTTCGGCCTGAAGCGACGCCATGCCGCCGAAGCCCGCTTCCGCTTCTACGGTATCGCCGCGATCACCATTGGCCTCGCCTTCCTCGCGATCCTGCTCATCTCGATCTTCTCGAAGGGCTACACCGCCTTCGTCCAGACCTCGATCACCGTGCCGGTCGAGTTCAGCGCCCAGATCATCGACAAGGACGACAAGCGCGCCACCGATCCTAAGGTCCTCGTTTCGGCGAACTACCCGGTCATCGCCCGCAACGCCCTCGCCAAGGCGCTCGGCGTCGATCCGGCCGACAAGAAGGCAATGAAGGAGATTTCCAACTTCGTCTCCGACGGCTCGCGCTCCCTGCTGCGCGACATCGTGGCGTCGGACCCCTCGGTGATCGGCACCACGCGCAACGTCACACTGCTCGCCGCCGCCGATATCGACAGCGCCAACAAGGGCCAGATCGATCTCAACGTGCCCGAGGCCAAGCGCAAGGTCTCCGACCAGCAGCTCGCCTGGCTGAACCAGCTGAAAGCCGCCGGCCAGGTCTCTACCCCGTTCAACTGGGGCCTCCTCACCTTCGGCGCCTCGAGCCGCCCGGAGACTGCGGGCCTCGGCGTGGCGCTGGTCGGCTCGCTCTACATGATGGCGATCGTGCTGCTCTGCGCGCTCCCCATCGGCGTTGCCGCCTCGATCTATCTCGAGGAGTTTGCGAAGAAGAACCGCTTCACCGATTTCATCGAGGTGAACATCAACAACCTCGCGGCCGTGCCCTCGATCGTCTACGGGCTGCTCGGCCTCGCCGTGTTCATCAACTTCTTCGGCATGCCGCGCTCGGCGCCGCTGGTCGGCGGGTTCGTCCTCACCCTGATGACGCTTCCCACCATCATCATCGCCACCCGCGCCGCGCTCCGTTCCGTGCCGCCCTCGATCCGCTCCGCGGCGCTGGGCATCGGCGCCTCGAAGATGCAGATGGTGTTCGACCACGTCCTGCCGCTCGCCACCCCGGGCATCCTCACCGGCACGATCATCGGCCTCGCTCGTGCTCTGGGCGAAACCGCCCCGCTCCTCCTCATCGGCATGGTGGCCTTCGTCGCCGACCGCCCGGCCACTCCGCTCGATCCGGCGACGGCCCTGCCGGTGCAGATCTACATGTGGGCCAACGAGGCCGAGCGCGCCTTCGTCGAGCGCACCTCGGGCGCCATCATCGTGCTGCTCGTCTTCCTCGCCCTGATGAATCTCGCCGCCATTCTCCTCCGCCGCCGCTTCGAGCGCCGCTGGTAACCCTGACCTGGATGACTGACATGTCCCTGGAATCCGCTGCGATCGCCACCGCTTCCGTCTCGCGCTCCAACGCGCCGTCCAAGATGACGGGCGAGGATGTCTGCGTGTTCTATGGGGCCAAGCAGGCGCTGTTCGACGTCAACCTCAAGATCGAGCAGTTCAACGTCACCTCGCTGATCGGCCCCTCGGGCTGCGGCAAGTCGACGTTCCTCCGCTCGCTCAACCGCATGAACGACACCATCGAGGGCTGCCGCGTCACCGGCAAGATCAACCTCGACGAGGACGACATCTACGATCCCTCGATCGACGTGGTGGAACTGCGCGCGCGCGTCGGCATGGTGTTCCAGAAGCCCAACCCGTTCCCCAAGTCGATCTACGAGAACGTCGCCTATGGCCCGAGAATCCACGGCATCGCCCGCAACAAGGCGGACCTCGATGAGATCGTGCACTCCTCGCTCCGTCGCGCCGGCCTCTGGAATGAAGTGAAGGACAGGCTGCTCGAGCCCGGCACCGGCCTGTCCGGCGGCCAGCAGCAGCGCCTCTGCATCGCCCGCGCCATCGCCACCAAGCCCGAAGTGCTGCTCATGGACGAGCCCTGCTCGGCGCTCGACCCGATCGCCACCGCGGTGATCGAAGAGCTGATCGACGAATTGCGCGAGAATTTCACCATCGTCATCGTCACCCACTCCATGCAGCAGGCTGCCCGCGTCAGCCAGAAGACGGCGTTCTTCCACCTCGGCAAGCTGATCGAGGAAGGCAAGACCGAGGACATCTTCACCAATCCGCGCAACAGGCAGACGCAGGACTACATCACCGGCCGTATCGGCTGACCCGAAGGATCTGAAATGGCCACGCTCAACGAGCACATCGTTTCCTCCTACGAGGAGGAACTCACCAACCTCGCCAAGCTCATCTTCGAGATGGGCGGCATGGTCGAGGTCGCCGTGTCGAGCGCCACGCGTGCGCTGCTGAAGCTCGACCATGGTCTCGCCCGCCAGACCATCGAAGCCGATAAGGCAATCGATGAGATGCAGAAGCGCATCGACGAGATCGCCGTCTCGATGATCGCCCGGCGCCAGCCGATGGCGACGGACCTGCGCGCCATCATCACCTCGATCCACGTCGCCAATGATCTTGAACGCGTGGGCGACATGGCCAAGACCATTTCCCGCCGCGCCCTGCAGATCGACGGCCTCAGCCTCGCGCCAAAATTCTACAATGGCGTCAAGCATATGGCCGACCTGATCCTCAGGCAGCTGAAGGCCGCGCTCGACGCCTATGCGACGCGCAACGCCGCCGCCGCCGTCGAGGTTTGCAACGCCGACGACGAAATCGATGCGCTATACACCTCGCTGTTCCGTGAACTCCTGACCTACATGATGGAAGACCCGCGCAACATCACCCAGTGCACGCATCTCCTCTTCTGTTCGAAGAGCCTCGAGCGCGTCGGCGACCACGCCACCAATATTGCCGAGCACGCCTATTATCTCGAGACCGGCCGCCAGATCGGCACTGCGCCGGACCAGCACCGCGTTCAAGTCAAAGAGTAAGTTCTTCCAGGAGCGGGGTCAGGAAAGGTTGCAGACTTTTCCGGTTCGATCCTGCGACAACCAACGATGTAACCGACGGAGACCCCGCCGATGTCTGCCACCATCCTCATCGTCGAGGACGAAGCCGATCTTGCTGTTCTGCTGCGTTACAATCTCGAGGCCGAGGGCTTCCGGGTCGCCACCGCTGCCTCGGGCGACGAGGCGGTGGAGCGCATCCGGGACGGCGTCCCCGACCTGATCCTGCTCGACTGGATGCTCCCGGGCCTCAGCGGCATCGAACTCTGCCGCCGCTGGCGCTCGCGCGATGAAACCGCCCGCACGCCGATCATCATGATCACCGCCCGCGGCGAGGAAGAGGAACGCGTCCGCGGCCTCGCAACCGGCGCCGACGACTATGTGGTAAAACCCTTCTCGATCCCCGAGCTGCTCGCCCGCATCAACGCGCTGCTGCGCCGCTCGAGCCCGCAACTGGTTACTGCGGTGCTGAAGGCCGGCGACCTCGAACTCGACCGCACCAGCCACCGCGTCCGCCGCGGCGGACGCGAAGTCCACCTGGGGCCGACCGAGTACCGGTTGCTGGAATACCTGATGCGCCACCCGGGCCGGGTCTACTCGCGCGAGCAGCTGCTCGACGGCGTCTGGGGCAACGACGTCTATGTCGATGAGCGCACCGTCGACGTCCATGTCGGCCGCCTGCGCAAGGCCATCAACCGCCACCGCGATGCCGATCCGATCCGCACAGTGCGCGGGGCAGGGTACGCCTTCGACGAGCGGTTCGCGGCGGTAAGCTGAGGCGTTCGCGCTGGTCCGGGGGGCCACGCAAATCACCCACCCACTCGAACGTCATCCCTGCGGAAGCAGGGACCCAGCCTTTGGCCGCCGGAGCGTGGGCCACCCCCACCCTTGATCCCTCCCCACAAGGGGGAGGGAGACGACTGCGAGATGGTGCCACGGCGCCTCCCTCCCCCTTGTGGGGAGGGACCGAGGGTGGGGTGGCCACA
>NZ_JAQGJL010000191.1 GCF_028290645.1 Devosia sp.
CGAGCTCAAGACCGCCGACAAGCAGGCGCCGCTGCTGCGGGTGCTGGCGCCGCTCGGGGTGCTGCTGCCCAACGGGCTCGGGCTCAACATCGACGGGGTCAATATCGGCCGGGTGGCGTTCGTGAGGTGCCTGCCCAACGGGTGCGTGGCCGAAGTGGTGCTCGACGACGAGCTCATCGGCAAGCTGACCAAGGGCAAGAGCGCGATCTTCTTCGTGTTCAAGACGCCTGAGGAAGGGATCGGCATCCCGGTCTCGCTCAACGGTTTCGGCGACGGTTTCGCGCAACTCCCCTGAGGCAATCACGAATGGGCCGATCGGCGAGGCAGATGCGCTTGACCGAGGCCCATGTGGCCCGGATGGCGCTGCTGGTGATGCCCGACGCGCCAAGGCCGCCGGGAGAAGCGGCGACCGACGAGGACTACCGGCAGTTCGTCAAGGACATCCTTGCGGGCAGCGACGGGTCGGGCCAAGTATGGGTCTTCGCCTATGGCTCCCTGATCTGGAAGCCGGCCTGCGCCTTCGTCGAGATCCGCACCGGGCTGCTGCGCGGCTGGCACCGTGCCTTCTGCCTCGGCTGGAACACCCGGTTCCGCGGCTCCGAGCAGAATCCCGGGCTGATGCTGGCGCTCGACCGCGGCGGCTCCTGCAAGGGCGCGCTCTATCGGCTGCCCCCGGGCAAGGCGGAGGAGAACATCGAGTTGCTCTGCCGGCGCGAGATGGGATCCAAGCCATCGCCGTTTCCGCCGCGCTGGGTCACCGTGGCGACCGAGCACGGCCCGGTCCGCGCCTTCACCTTCTGCATCGACCGCAATAGCGGGCGGTACGTATCGGGGCTCACGGAGGATCAGGTCGCCGAGGTGCTGAGCAAGGCGGTCGGGTCGCGCGGGTCGATGGTTGAGTACTTGTTCAACACGGTGAGCCACCTCGAAGAAATGGGCATCCACGACCCACATCTGTGGCGATTGCAGGAGCTGGTCGCGGAGCGGCTGGACGCGACGGGATAGGCCGAGCGATGCGCAGCATCGCCGCTTCGACCAATAGGGACTAGCGGCCTCTCCAAACAAAAAAGCCGGGTCCGAGGACCCGGCAGTTCATCAGGAAACAAGGCCGGCGGGTGGGCCGGCCCGAAGATGGCACAATCCGGGATTGAGCCAAGCGAGAGGCGCAACTCAGGGGTTGAGCCAATTCCGGGCGCTCTCGGCGCGCTTCTGGGACAGCTTGTAGCCGGGGCGCCGGCTGGGGCTGTCTAGGGCCTCGAACAGGTCCTGGCGGTTGATGCCGAGATCGTCGAGGCGGGCAATATCGTACTCGAGAAGCGACTCAAGGGCGATGCGCTGCGCACGGTGTGCCCGGGCTTTGGCGAACCAGTTCGCCAGTGCGCTGAACGGGTTGGACGGTGCGGCTGCCATCGACGGCCGCTCGCTCGAGAGCAAGTGGACCATGGTCCTTCTCCAATTTCACTATGCCGGGGCCAGGGAGCGCCGAGGCGGGAAAGCGATCGTCGATCGCCGATGGATGCGGATATGAGCCCTTGCCTTGCATTCGTCCAACAAATAGAAATCATCCCCATCATCAAATTCCGTGATGGAGAAGCGGGATGACGACTCCTCTCGATCTGGACCAGTTGCAGAGCTTCTGCGCCATAGCCGATTGCGGCAGCTTCACCGAGGCGGCGCGGCGGGTGAACAAGACGCAGTCGGCGGTCTCGATGCAGATCAAGCGGCTCGAGGAACGCCTCGGGCAGCCGCTCCTCAACCGCGACGGCCGCACGGTGGCGCTCACCGAACACGGCCACGCGCTCTATGCCCGCGCCCGCCGCATGCTCCGCGTCAATGCCGAGATCATGGACGTGTTCTCGGACGGCGACCTCAAGGGCTCGATCCGCTTCGGCGTGCCGGACGACTATGCGGTGCGCCTCCTGCCGGTGATTCTCTCGAGCTTCCAGCGCACCCACCCCAAGATCGTCGTCGACGTGCGCTGCCAGCCGTCCGAGGAGCTGCTCGAGGGGATGAAGAGGGGCAAGTACGACCTCATCGTCTTCACCCAGGGCACCAACCACGAATATGGCGAGCTGTTCCGCACCGAGCGGATGTTCTGGGTCGCTTCGCATGGCGGCCAGGCGCTTGCCACCGAGCCGCTCCCCATCGCCGGCGGCCAGACCTGCTGCTGGAAGGACAATGCGGTGGAAGTACTCAACCGCATCGGCCGCGACTATCGCATCGCCTACACCTCGTCGAACGCCATGGCGATCGCCAGCGCCGTGCTGACCGACCTCGCGGTCGGGTTCCTGCCCGAGAGCGCACTGCAGCCGGGGATGCGGGTGATCGCCGAGGACAAGGACCTGCCGCGGCTGCGTGATGCGGAGATCGCCCTGATGCGGGCGAGTCACGCCTATGGCGGGATTTATGATGCGCTGTCGAGCCACATCGTGGCGAGCATGGGCAATCTCGATGGCAAGGACAATTTGCCGATGGCGGCGGAGTAGGCGGGCGTTTTTCCGCTCCGGTGTGGAGCGAACTTTCGCTGGGATGCCACCGGTCTGGGGTTGGGGTCCGTGGCCGGCATGCGCAACCGCGATCAAGCCGGGGTGCCGAAATGAGCACTAAGACGTCGCAACGCATAGCGGCCGGAAGGGCGGTGCATGAGACTGCAATCGCATCCGTTCGAGCCGATCCGGTGCGTGCCGGGCGGGTTTTTCGTCGTGCCGCACAATGACAACGAGGCGCAAGTGACTGCTCCACCGATCATCGAGGCCAGGGGTCTCAAGCGAAATTTCAAGGCGCGGGGCGCCAAGGGCAAGACCATCGAGGCGGTGCGCGGCATCGACCTCAGCGTCCGCGAGGGCGAGATCGTCGGTTTTCTCGGTCCCAACGGCGCCGGCAAGACCACGACGCTGAAGATGCTCTGCACGTTGCTGACGCCCACCGATGGCTCGGCGACGGTGGTCGGCGCGGACCTGAGGCGCGATCCGGTCGAGGTGCGGCGGCGCATTGGCTATGTCAGCCAGGCCGGCTCGACGTCGCCCGAGGCGAAAGTGGGCGAGGAGATCGTCAGCCATGCGCGGCTCTATGGGATCGACAAGAAGGTGGCGATCGAGCGCGGCAAGGAGTTACTGACGGCGCTCGATCTTGCCGATATCTGGGACCGCACCTGCGGATCGCTGTCTGGCGGGCAGCGCCGGCGGCTCGATATCGTGATGGGCCTGATCCACCGGCCGCGGCTGGTGTTTCTCGACGAGCCCTCGACCGGGCTCGACCCGCAGAGCCGGGCGAACCTGTGGAATCATATCCGGAAGCTTCGGGACGAGTTGGGGACGACGGTGTTCCTCACCACGCATTACATGGACGAGGCCGACTCGCTGTCGGATCGCATCCTGATCATCGACCACGGCGTCATTGTTGCCGAGGGCACGCCGGCGGAGCTGAAAAAGCGGGTGTCCGGGGACACCATCACGCTGACGCTGCGGACCGAGGCGGATGCGGCAGGCTCCTCCGCGATCGCGGCGCGGCTGCCTGGCGCCGATGCCCCAGTGGCCGAGGCCAATGTGGTGCGCTTTCACGTGCCGGACGGGGCGACGGCGCTGCCGGTGCTGCTTGGGGACCTCACCAAGGCGGGGATCGATGCGATCGGCGTCGACGTCAACCGCCCTACCCTCGACGATGTGTTCCTGACGCTGACAGGGCGGTCGCTGAGGGATTGAAATGTCGCAGTGTGCGGCACCCACGGTCACTCCCTTGACGGGAAGGGTCGGGAGGGCTGCGCGGCACGCACAACGCAGGAGTGAGCAATTAATGACCTTCATCCGCGATACCTGGATCATCTTCGCCCGGGCCATGGGCCTGTCGCTGCGGCAGCCGCTCTGGGTGCTGATCGGGCTGCTGCAGCCGATCCTTTACCTCACGCTGTTCGGGCCGCTGCTGCAGACGGTGGCGGCGACCTCCGGCTTTCAGGGGGATGCCTGGCAGGTGTTCGTGCCCGGGCTGCTGGTACAGCTCGGCATCTTTGGCGGGCTGTTCGTCGGCTTCGGCATCATTGCCGAGTGGCGGTCGGGGGTGATCGAGCGGCAACTGGTGTCGCCGGCGTCGCGAGCTGCAATCATCGCGGGGCGCACGCTGCGCGACGTGGTGGTGATCGTGGTGCAAGCGAGCGTGCTGGTCGGCGCGGCGTATTTCATGGGTTTGCGCGTGCCGGTCGGCGCACTGCTGATCGGGCTGGTGCTGGTGGCGCTGCTGGGGGCGGCGTTCTCGTTCATCTCCAACGCCATCGGCATCGCGACCAAGAGCGAGGATGCGCTGGCCCCGATGGTCAATACGCTGGCGCTGCCGATCCTCTTGTTGTCGGGCATCCTGCTGCCGATGACGCTGGCTCCGGCGTGGCTGCAGGTGCTCTCCAACTTCAACCCGTTCAAGCACATCGTCGAGGCGTTGCGCGCGGTGTTCCGGGGGGATTTCGGCGATCCGATCGTCGGGATCGGACTTGTGCTGGCGGTGGTGCTGGTGGTGCTGGGGGCGTGGATGGGGAGCCGGGTGCTGGCGGCTCAGACGAAATAGGACACTCCCCCCTCCCCTTGAGGGAGAAGGGTGCCCAAACGGCGGGGTGAGGGCAGACTTCCCCTCATCCGGCGCTGCGCGCCACCTTCTATCTCAAGGGGAGAAGAGAAGAAGGGCTACATCTCGGCTTCGTCGAAGATTCGCGTCAGGTCGCCGGCCCATTCGCCGTTGTATTTGTCGAGCCAGCGCTCGGCCTGGGTCTTGCCGAGGTCGAGGGTCTCCTCGAGGGGGGCGAGGTAGATGGTTTCGTCCTTGCCGCTCACGACGTGCTTGCGGCGGCGGAGGCCGTCGCTGGCGAGGCCTACCGCCAGCCGAGCGATGTCGGCGACGGTGCCGCCGCGGAACGGGGTGTGGATGGCGGTGCGGGGAACCTCATTGCGCAGCGTCTCGCGCTCGGCCTCGGTCCAGTCCCTGACGAGATCCCAGGCGGCGTCGAGCGACTCGCTGTCGTAGAGGAGGCCCGTCCAGATGGCGGCGAGCGCGAGGACATGGCCGCGATCGCCCATGTCGGCGCCGCGCTGCTCGAGAAACTGCTTCAGGCGGACTTCGGGGAACAGGGTCGACAGATGGTTCTCCCAGTCCTTGATTGTGGGCTTTTGGCCCGGCAGCTGCGGCAGCTTGCCGGCAAGGAAATCGCGGAAGCTTTCGCCGGCGGTGTTGATGTACTCGCCCTTGCGGATGACGAAGTACATCGGCACGTCGAGGGCGTATTCGGCGTAGCGATCGAAGCCAAAGCCGTCTTCGAAGGCGAAGGGCAGCATGCCGGTGCGGGCGCGGTCGGTGTTGAGCCAGATGTGCGAGCGGAAGCTGAGGAAGCCCGAGGGCTTGCCGTCGATGAAGGGCGAATTGGCAAAGAGCGCCGTGACGATGGGCTGCAGCGCTACCGAGACGCGGAGCTTCTTGACCATGTCGGCTTCGTCGGAAAAGTCGAGGTTCGCCTGGACGGTGGCCGAGCGATACATCATCGAAGTGCCGAGCGTGCCGACCTGCTGCATGTACTTGGTCATGATGGCATAGCGCGACTTCGGCATGGCCGGGATGTCGGCGACAGACCAGAAGGGGGTGACGCCGAGGCCGAGGAAATGGATGTTCATCGGGGCCCCGATGACGCGGCAGTCCTCGAGATGGGAGTCGAGTTCGGCGGCGGCGTCGTGGATGGTGAGCTGCGGCGAGCCGCTCAGCTCGAACTGGCCGCCTGGCTCCAGCGAGATGCCGCCGACGGTGCCGAGGTTGCGCAATCCAATCGAGTTGCCGCGATCGAAGAACGGGTGCCAGCCGGTGCGGGTTTCGATGCCCTTGAGCAAGGCGTGGACGCCGTCCTCGCCGTCATAGGGCACCGGGC
>NZ_JAQGJL010000290.1 GCF_028290645.1 Devosia sp.
TGATCGGCAACGCGGTGCGCCGCCTCGGCGGGCTGCCGGTGACGCGCAGTGTGGCCAGCGAAGCCGCCGAGGACGTCGTGGAGCCTCGTACCTTGTGTCTGGCGATCAGCCAGTCCGGCGAGACCGCGGACGTACTGCACGCTGTCGCATCCCGAGTGGCGGACGAGTCGCCCCTGCTGGCCCTCACCAACAACTCGCATTCCACGTTGGCCCGTAGGGCGGACGCGGTGATGACTTTCGCAGCCGGCCCGGAGATCGGCGTGGCAGCCACCAAGACCTTCGTGTGCCAGATCATTGCCGGTGTGGCGGTGATGGTTTCGGCGCTCGTCGCCACGAACCGGCTCTCCTCGACTTACGCCGCCCAACTCGTCGACGATCTTCGGCGCCTGCCGGATCAGCTTGCCGCGGCCGGCACGGTGGCCAAGTGTCTGGTGCCCCCGATCGCCGAGGAGCTGACCACCGCCAGCGGCTTTGTCTTCATAGCCAGGGGCTCCGGGCTGCCGTATGCCGCTGAAGGCGCACTCAAGCTCAAGGAACTCACCTACCGGTGGGCAGAGCACTACCCAGCCGGTGAGCTCAAGCACGGGCCCCTGGCGCTGATCAGCACCGGGACTCCGGTTGTGGTCGTCGATAATGCCGACCCCAAACTGGCCAGCAACGTCGCCGAGGTCCAGGCTCGGGGTGGCCGCATCATCAGTATCGGTTCAGCGGGCAGCACCGTCCCCGTGATGGGCAATTCGCTAGTGCCGTGGGGCCCACTCGAGAGCGTTATCCCGCTGCAGATTCTGGCCCGGACACTCGCACTGGCTTTGGGGCATGACGTCGACAAACCCCGCAACCTCGCCAAATCAGTGACGGTGGAGTGATCCGATGGACCGGCAGAAACCACCGATTCACGGTCCGACGGCCGCGCCTGAACCAGTGCCTCCGACGGCGTTCGAACTGCTTGGTGTGATCTCGATGAATGCCGACCGCCGTGGGGTTCCCGACGTTCACCTGGTTGAGCCCCCCGGTTCGGGTCTGAGGGGTTTCGGCGGCACAAGCTGGGGCATCTCGCGCCTGCACAGGCACGTTTGCCCAACTGCCGCGCGTTCTGTCGCAGGGCCGTCTCCGACCAAGCCTCGCGCCGGCGCCCAGCGCATTACAGAATCCGAACCCATGGTGTCGGGGTAGGCCGTGCATCAGTGGAAGCTCGACCTTATCGTCTCTCGCCCTGAGAGCGAACGAGACCGGCTGGCGATGGTTGGCCATCAAAGCACCACGGTGGCCAGAAAGCGAGCGCTCACAAGGACAACCCCGGTTCGCATCATAGGGTCCGTCCAAGGTACCGGAGCCGAAGGGCCGCCGAGTCAGGTACTCGACCGCTCGCGCTGGCAACGGCGATACGCCGCTAACCTACGGATAACTGACACCGCTGTGGTATGCGGAGCGGTGATATTCGCGCATTATATCCGATTCGGCCATGCTCCTCTGGCGCCTGGATATGCAAACTATTATGTGACGGCTTATTCCGTTCTGCTCGCCATTCTATGGCTGTCTACTCTGGCCGGATTCCATGCGAGATCCGCAAGGATCATCGGTAGAGGCATCGAGGAGTATCGGCGAGCGGTGGAGGCGTCTCTCTGGACCTTTGGGGCCATCGCTATGGCGGAACTGATTTTCAAGCTCGAGATTGCGCGAGGTTATCTCGCAGTGGCTCTTCCCGTGGGCATTATCGGACTGGTGCTGAGCAGATGGCTGTGGCGGAAATCTGTTGCGCGCAAGCGGGTCGAAGGCAGATATCAAACTGCGGTGTTGGCCGTCGGAAAAAGTGAGGCGGTGGCGAGTCTCGCGAATGAGCTGACCCGAAATCCGCGGGATGGATATCGGGTAGTGGGAGTTTGCATACCGGGTTATGGCCCTGCACGTGGCGAACACCTACTAGTCCGCAGTGGGGCGATTCCCATCGTCGGTGGCGAAACCTACGCTTTGGAGGCGATTCGTACGTGCGGTGCGGACACAGTGGCGATTGCCGGAACCGAGCATTTCGGGATCCAGGGAATCCGCAGGCTCATTTGGAAGCTCGAGCCGATGGGCGTCGACCTTGTTGTGTCACCTGGGGTAATGGATGTCGCGGTTTCTCGCTTGGTGATGCAGCCAGTTGCCGGAATACCACTATTGCATATTGAGAAACCGCAATATCGCGGGGCGAAGCGATTCCAAAAACGTGCTTTTGACTTTTGCTTCGCTTTAACCGCCGTCACACTAACCCTACCGATCCTTCTCGTCGCCGCCATCGCGACGAAAATGACCAGTAGAGGTCGACTGTTCTACTGTTCTGAACGTATTGGAATCGATGGCCAGCCTTTTTCCATGCTGAAGTTACGGACTATGGTCGATGAAGCTGACAAGCAGCTCGCAAGCCTGCTGGGCAACAACGAATCTGATGGTCTTCTTTTCAAAATCCGCGACGATCCGCGTATAACACCCGTAGGACGTGTATTGCGTCGATTTAGTATCGATGAGCTGCCTCAGTTTATCAACGTCCTTCGACAAGAGATGAGTGTCGTCGGTCCCCGTCCGCCCTTAAGACGCGAAGTAGAGGCCTACGACTGTGATTTGCAGCGGCGGCTCCTCGTTAAGCCTGGCATTACTGGATTGTGGCAGGTTAGTGGCAGATCCGACCTTTCATGGGATGACGCGGTTCGGCTCGATCTTTCATATATCGACAATTGGTCGATGTCCGGAGACCTCGTGATCATCGCAAAGACATTGCGCGCAGTCCTTTGGCACGACGGCGCCTACTGAGGACTGGTCATGCGCGGAATCATTCTCGCGGGGGGCACCGGCTCTCGGCTGCACCCGATCACCGTTGGCACAAGCAAGCAGCTGCTACCGGTCTACGACAAGCCGATGATCTACTACCCGCTGACGACTCTGATACTTGCGGGCATCCGCGATATCTTGGTCATCACCACACCGGCGGACGCCACGGCGTTCGGGAGATTGTTGGCAGACGGCTCGCAGTTCGGTATCTCCATCACGTACGCGGTTCAACCGGTGCCAGATGGGCTCGCTCAGGCATTTGTCATCGGCAGGGACCACAGCGGGACCGAGTGCGTGGCATTAGTGCTCGGCGACAACCTTTTCCACGGTCCCGGGTTGGGATTACAGCTGAGCCGCTTCAGCGAGATCGATGGCGGAACAATCTTTGCTTACCGGGTATCCGATCCCAGCGCATATGGCGTGGTCGAATTCGACGATCAACACCGCGCGGTGTCTCTCGAGGAAAAGCCGAAGTGTCCGCGATCCGAGTACGCGGTTCCCGGCCTGTACTTCGATCACAACGAAGTGGTCGACATCGCTGCCTCTGTAATGCCCTCCGATCGGGGCGAGTACGAAATCACCGATGTCAATCGCGCATACCTGGATTGGGGGAAGTTATCGGTCGAGGTGCTACCTCGAGGGACGGCCTGGCTTGACACCGGGACATTCGGCTCGCTGCTCGATGCGGGCAATTACGTCCGCACCATCGAGGAGCGCCAAGGCCTGAAGGTAAGTGTGCCGGAGGAGGCTGCGTGGCGGCGCGGCTTCAGTCGGCGAAGGTGCCCATTCCAGGTGCCTGGTGGCAAGTTGCAACTGGCCGAACCGGGTTTCAAAGTTGCTCACTCGCTGTCGGAAATAACACAGACGGAACGCACTCGATTTCGTGTTGATCCGACGACTGCCAGCTGTAGTGACCCGGTACCTGGACGTCACCTGCTGGTGGCTTCCATGGGTGGGCACTTGGCGGACGTCCCGTATGTGACCGAGACCATGCTCATAGGCGGCATACCCACTTTGCGCGCCAACCGGCAGCAACTGGCCGCGAGGATGGTCGCCGACTGCGCGTTGGCGCGCTCGGGTCAGATGGCCATGCCGCGGGTGCTGACCTCTTCCAATGGTTCTGTTGTCGCCAAATTCCGCCGCGACCCCGCCTTCCGCGACCTCATCATGAAGGCGGACGCTGTCGATGCCGATGGCCAGCCGCTGGTCATCGCCAGCCGGCTGTTCAGCAAGACCCCGCTGACGGAGCGCGTTGCCACCACGGATTTCATCCACGATGCGGCCAAGGCCGCGGCGGCGAACGGCCTGCGCTTTTATTTCCTCGGAGCCAAGCCCGGCGTCGCGCAGATCGCGGCGGACCGTCTGCGCGGCCTCCATCCCGGACTGCAGATCGTCGGGGTTTGTGACGGCTATTTCAGCCCGGACCAAGAAGACCAGATCTGCCGCGACATCGTCGGCCTCGAGGCCGATGTGCTGTGGGTTGGCCTGGGCAGCCCCGCGCAGGAGAGCTTCGCCATACGCAATCGGGAGAAGCTAGCGGGCCTGGCCTGGATCAAGACCTGCGGCGGTCTGTTCGACCACTGTGCCGGACAGTGCAGCCGCGCGCCCATGTGGATGCAGAAAGCCGCGCTGGAATGGCTCTACCGGGCGATCAAAGAGCCCCGTCGCCTGGGCCCGCGGTATCTGATCACCAATCTGCCCGCCCTCTATCAGCTGATCACGGCCACATCCGACGGCCCGGTCCCGCCCACGCCAGGCGCGGTGCAGGTCTAGGCGTGGTCTCGACCGCTTCCCGTCCCAGATCGGCGGTGTTCCTGGTTTCGCATTCGTCCGCGGGCGGGGTGCAGGAGATGTGGGCCGACCTGGCCGAGGGTTTCCGCGAGCGCGGATATGCGACGTCTCTTGCCGCCCTCTATCCGGGCGTGGGCGAGGTCCAGACTACCTCGGCGCAAATCCCGTGGACCCATATCGTCGAACGCAAGCCGACCTCGTTATTGGGACGGGTCGCCATGCTGAAGGCGCTGGCGCGGTTCCTCGCCGCCCACAGCCCGTCGATCGTGTTCACCGCCATGCCCGCCGCCAACGTCTTGGCCGCTGCCGCGGCCACGCTCGCGGGCCCAGGCGTAACGGTAGCCACGTCGCACCACTCGCCGGCGCAAACCCACAATCCCATCCTCAACCGGCTCGACGGATTG
>NZ_JAQGJL010000333.1 GCF_028290645.1 Devosia sp.
CACGCGTGGCTTCGATCCATGCGGCTCTCGGATCCAACCGGGTGATCATCGAAGCGCCCGTTGCGGACTACCGGCAGCACCTCGAAGGCTACCAGGGGATCGACGTGGCGCTCGACCCGTTCCCCTATGCCGGTGGAACGACCACCTGCGAGGCGCTGTGGATGGGGGTTCCCGTGGTCACCATGTGTGGCGATCGCTATGTCGCGCATATGGGCGAGAGCATCCTCAGCACGATCGGGCAAAGCGAGTGGGTTGCCGCAGATGCCGATGGCTATGTGGCGCTGGCACGTGATCTCGCAGCAGACCCGCAAGGGCTGAGCCGGAGCAGGTCGGAGCTGCGCCGGCGGTTCGTCGGCTCACCGATGTGCGACAGCGTGGGTTTTGCCCGGGAGTTCGAACGGGCGGTTCGCGGTATGTGGCGCGCGTGGTGCGAGGCGCCTGCCGGACGCTGAGTGTGGCATATTGCCGGCATCGCGGCTGGAGCCGGTCCCACCCTTGATCCCCCCCACGACTGAGGAACGCTAAAAGCAGCGACCGGGGGCTGAGGAGGTTTCAGCCGGCCCGGTCGCGCTTGGGGCGTCCGCCGCAACAGGGGACGAGGGCACCATAGAGGTGGTCGCGTTCGCAGTGCGTGATGTCGACGTGAGCATAGTTGTCCGGCGGGTGTGGTTTTGGTCCGCAGCCGGCGATCATGCCTTGCTGAAGCAGGCTTGCACATGACTGACTGGTCAGTTATTACGCGACTGACCGGACAGTCAGCAAGGTTCTTTGGCATGGACACACCCGATAGAGAGCGCGGGCCGAAGTTTCGGCGGCGGGCGGAGGCGAGGCCGGACGAAGTGCTGGATGCGGCGTTGGAGCTGTTCATCGAGAAGGGGTTCGCTGCGACGCGGGTCGAGGACATTGCCAAGCGCGCCGGGCTCAGCAAGGGGACGGTCTATCTCTACTTCGCTTCCAAGGAGGCGCTGCTCGAGGGGCTGGTGCGGCGGGCGGTGCTGCCGATCGCCGATTCGGCGCTGGCGACGCTCGGCAATTTCGAGGGCGATCCGCGGGTGGTGATCTCGATGGTGCTGAAGATGCTGGCCGCGCGGTTCTCGGACCCGAGGATGCTGGCCATGCCGAAACTGATCTTTCGCGAGGTGCTGGGGTTTCCCGAGCTTGCCGCGATGTATCGACGCGAGGTGCTGGACCGGGTGATCCCGGTGGTCGAGGGGCTGATCCGGAAGGGGATCGACGAGGGGTACCTGAGGCCGGTCGATCCGAGCCTCACCATCCGTTCGATCATCGGGCCCCTGATGCTGCATGTCGCACTGGCCGAGGTGTTCGGCATCATGCCGGAGGGCGGGATGAGCTTCGACAAGCTGGTCGACAACCACCTGACGATCCTTTTCGACGGGCTCAGCGTGCCGTCGGGCCCGAGCGCGTAGGAGGCTGTGATGGAGGGATTCCTGGCCTGGCTGGCAACGCTGGTGGCGATCGTCCTCCCCGGTTTCGGGGCGACGGAGGCGCCGCACTACAATGGCTATGTCGAGGCGCGCTACGTCTATGCGGCGGCTACGACGACAGGACCGATCGAGACGATCTCGGTCAGGGAAGGCGACCAGGTGCTGGTCGGCGACCTGCTGTATCGGTTGAAACAGGAGCAGCAGGTCGCACTGCTGCAGGCGGCGGAGGCGCGGGTTTCCGCTGCAGAAGCGGCGCTGAGTAATCTTACGACCGGCAGCCGGGCGGATGAGATCGATGTGATTCGCGCCAGCCTCGAAAAGGCGCAGGCCGACCTGTCGCTGGCCAGGGACAGTGCAGGGCGGAGCGAGAAGCTGTTTGCCGGGGGGCTGGTGCCGCAATCGAAGCTCGACCAGGACCGGGCGAGCCTCAGGAGCGCCGAGGCGGCGGTGCGCCAGCTCGAGGCGCAGCTCAAGGTGGCCGAGCTGCCGGCGCGCGATGCGCAGCAGTTGCAGGCGGAGGCCAATCTCGCCGCGGCCCGGGCCGATGCGGAGAAGGCGAACTCCGATCTCGCCGATCGGACGATCACGGCGCCGGCGGCGGGGCGGATCGAGCGGGTGTTCTACGATGCCGGCGAAATCGTTTCAGCCGGCGCGCCGGTGGTGTCGATCCTGCCCGAGGGGGCGCTCAAGGTGAAGTTCTACCTGCCGGAAGCGGCGCTGGCGGAGTTTGCGCTGGGCCAGCAGGTGGGGGTGAGCTGCGACGGATGCCCGGACGGGCTGACGGGAACGCTGAGCTATTTCGCCTCCGACCCCCAGTTCACGCCGCCGGTGATCTATTCGCGCGACGAGCGGCAGCGGCTGAGTTTCCTCGTCGAGGCGACGCTCGAAGGGGTGCGGCTGCATCCGGGCCAGCCGGTGACGGTGGAGCGGCTGCAATGAGCGAGGGGCTGGTCATCGACGTCCATGGGCTGACCAAGAGTTTCGGGCCCAAGCGCGTGGTGGACCATTTCGACATCCAGGTGCCGAAGGGGGCGATCTACGGGTTCCTGGGGCCGAACGGATCGGGGAAGACCACGACCATCCGGATGCTCTGTGGGCTCCTGACGCCGGACGAGGGCGAGGGGACCTGCCTCGGCTTCGACGTGCGGCGACAGGCCGAACAGATCAAGGAGCAGGTCGGCTACATGACGCAGAAGTTCTCGTATTACGAGGACCTCAGTATCCGCGAGAACCTCGATTTCGTGGCGCGAATGTACCGGCTCGACAGGAAGAAGGAGCGGGTGGACAGGGCGCTGGCCGATCTGGGGCTGGCCGACCGGGCAAGGCAGTTGGCGGGGTCGCTGTCGGGCGGCTGGAAGCAGCGGCTGGCGCTGGCGGCGTGCCTGTTGCACGAGCCGAGGCTGCTGCTGCTCGACGAGCCGACGGCGGGCGTCGATCCCAAGGCGCGGCGCGATTTCTGGGACGAGATCCGGCGGCTCTCGGCCGAGGGCGTCACGGTGCTGGTTTCGACCCACTACATGGACGAGGCAGTGCAGTGCGATTTCATCACCTACATCGCCTACGGCAAGAAGCTGATCGACGGGCCATCGGCCAGTATCCCCGAGATGGTGGGGCTCGAAACCTGGCGGGTCGAGGGGCCGGACCTACCGGCGCTGGAGGGGCGGCTGAAGACTGAACCGGGGGTGGTGCAGGTGGCGCGGTTCGGCACGGTGCTGCACGTCTCGGGGACCGACAAGGCCGCGCTCGAGGCGACGGTCGATCGGCTGACGGCCGAGGGGACGCATCGCTGGAGCCTGCAGGTGGCGGGGCTCGAGGAGGCGTTCATCTACCTGATGACGGGCGCGCGGGACAATTACGCCGATGATGGCGGGAAGCGGGCGGCATGAGCCCGCGCTTCTCGTTCAGGCGCTTCGGGGCGGTGCTCTACAAAGAGTTCATCCAGATGCGGCGCGACCGCATCACCTTCGGGATGATGATCGGGCTGCCGATCATCCAGCTGTTCCTGTTCGGCTTTGCCATCAATGCCGACCCGCGGAACCTGCCGACGCTGGTCGAGATGGGCGACAATGGCCCGCTGACCCGGGCGGTGATCGCCGGGATGCAGAACTCGAGCTACTTTGCCTTCAAGGGGGCGGTGAGCGGGATCGGCGAGGGCGAGGAGGCGCTGCGACGCGGCGATGCCAATTTCGTCGTGGTGATCCCCGAGGATTTCGAGCGCGACGTGGTGCGCGGGCAGCGGCCCGAAATCCTCGTCGCGGCGGATGCGTCGGACCCCTCGGCGACGGGCGGGGCGGTGGCGGCGCTGTCGGGGATCGTCAATGTTGCGATTGCGGAGACGCTGGTCGGGCCGCTGGCCCAGCAGGCCGGCGCGGCGCCGTTCTCGGTGGTGGTGCACCGGGAATACAACCCCGAGGGCAAGACCTCGACCAATATCGTGCCGGGGCTGCTGGCGATCATCCTCTCGATGACCATGGTGATGATCACTGCCATCGCCATCGTCAAGGAGACCGAGCGGGGGACGATGGAGATGCTGATCGCCACCCCGGTGCGGCCGCTCGAGGTGATGCTGGGGAAGATCCTGCCCTATGTGTTTGTCGGCTATGTGCAGACGGCAGTGTTTCTCGCGGCGGCGCGCCTCGTCTTCGGGGTGCCGTTTGAGGGAAGCGTGTGGGCCTTCTTTTTGGGCTTCAACCTCTTCATCGTGGTGAACCTGGCGCTGGGGTTCCTGATCTCGACCGCGGCGAAAAGCCAGATGCAGGCGATGCAGCTGAGCTTTTTCACCATCCTGCCGTCGATCCTGCTCTCGGGCTTCATGTTCCCGTTCGCGGGGATGCCGGGCTGGGCGCAGGTGATCGGGCAGGCGGTGCCGGCGACGCATTTTCTGCGCGTGGTGCGGAAGGTCATGCTGAAGGGCGGCGGGCTGCCGGACGTGACGGGCGAGCTGTGGGCGCTCGCCGCTATTCTCGTGGTGATCTCCGGGATCGCGATGCTGCGGTATCGGCAGACGCTGGACTAGGCGAATGACCCCGCGTGGCCTATCTCACGGGAAAAATGGAGTGATGCGATGAAGTCCGTGGTGTTCGACGAATTCGGCAGCCCGCGGAAGGTGCTGCAGGTGGTGGAGCGGCCGATGCCCGAGCCGGGCTCGGGGCAGGTGCGGGTGCGGATGGTGCTGTCGCCGATCCACAACCACGACCTGATGATCGTCACCGGGCACTACGGATACAAGCCGGAGCTGCCGCATTTTCCGGGGACCGAGGCGCTGGGGGTGGTGGACAAGCTGGGCGACGGGGTGACGAACCTCGCCGTCGGGCAGCGGGTGACCGGCGGGGCAAGTGCGGCGTGGGCGGAGTATTATCTCGCCAATGCGCAGTCGCTGGTGCCGGTGCCGGAGGGGATCGACGAGGGAACGGCGAGCCAGCTGGTGTCGATGCCGCTGAGTGCGTTCCGGCTTTTGGGCGAACTCGAGGTCAAGCCGGGCGACTGGATTGCGCAGAATGCGGCGAACGGTGCGGTGGGAAAGATCGTCGCCATGCTGGCGGCGGAGCGGGGCATTCGGGTGCTCAACATCGTGCGGCGCGAGGAAGCGATCGCGGAACTGGCGGCGGAGGGCATCGGCGACGCGGTCTCGAGCGAGCATGAGGACTGGCCGGAGCGGGCGCGGGCGATTACCGGCGGGGCGCCGATCCGGCGGGGGCTCGATTCGGTGGCGGGCCGGGCTTCGGACGAACTGCTGTCGCTGCTCGCCGAGGAGGGCTGGATGATCTCGTTCGGGGCCCTGAGCGGGCGGCCGATGACGCTCAATGCGGAGAACCTGTTGTTCAAGCGGACGATGGTGAAGGGGTTCTGGGCGGCCAGGCCCTCGACGTTCCACACGCCGGAGCAGCTGAGGACGGCGTTGGTCGATTTCGTGCGGCGGGCCAAGGAGGGATCGCTGAAACTACCGATCGCCGAGGTGTTTCCGCTCGAGCAGGCGGCGGAGGCGGCGGAGGCCAGTAATACGAAGGGACGGCAGGGGAAGATTGCGCTAGGGGGGAGTTAAGGGTTGTCATTTGGCATGATAGAGCCTTTTTTCAGCCAAATGGAGATCAGCCATGCAATTGCTGCCGATCGACACCGATGCAGGCGAGTTTACAGCGCAGCCGATAACGGATGAGGAAGCGGGTGCGATGTTCCGTGCTGTACTCAATCTGTTCCGGCTGTGGGGGCTCTCGGACGGCGAAGCGGCGACATTGCTGGATCTGCCGACCCGCACCTATGCCCGCTGGAAGGCGGGCGATGTGGGCCGGCTGGGCCGGGATGGCAAGGCGCGGCTGTCCAACATCATGGGCATACACAAGGCGCTGCGCCTGATTTTCCGCGAGCCCGAGCGTGGCTATCGCTGGGTCAAGACCCCCAACACGGCATTCGGCGGCAGGAGCGCGCTGGAGGTGATGCTGGAGGGCGAGCTGACGGATCTGATGCGGGTGCGGCGCTATCTGGACGCCGAGCGCAGTTGGTAGACGACGCAACGTCAGCGGCGACAACAGCCAAGGTAGAGTGGTGGGGGGCGGTCCGGATCATCCGCAGCATCCATCCGCCGATTGACCTGTTCGAGGACATTGCCGATCCCCGCGACTGGCCGCTGCTGATTTCGGCCGAGCAGAAGACCAACCCGCGGTTGATGGAGTCGATCGGCCGGCTGGACCTAGTGCCGCCGGAGCGGCGGGTGTCCGGGCCCGGGGCTTCGTATCTGACGGCGCCCTTCACCCACGCCACGCCGGATCGGCCGAGCCGGTTCAGCGACGGCAGCTGTGGGATGCTCTATCTGGGCGACAGGTTCGAGACGGCGCTGTTCGAGACGATCCATCACCACGAACGGTTCATGGCCCGGACGGCGGAGCCCGCCGGCTGGACCTCGCAGTTTCGGGAGATCGTGGTCGATCTGGTGGCGGAACTGTACGACTTGCGGCGCAAGGCTGACGCCCGCGTGCTCGATCCGGTGGAGTATGTGGCCGGGCAAGCGCTGGGTTCGGAGTTGCGCAAGGCCGGCTCGGAGGGGGTGGTCTATCCAAGCGTCCGGTACAGGGGTGGCGAGTGCGCCGGGCTGTTCTATCCCGACCGATGCTCGAATCTGCGCCAGGGGCGGCATCTCGACTATCACTGGGATGGAAGCAGGGTGGACTTCTACCGGGATGTGGGGTCGCGCCGGGTCTACGAGATCATGCCGTAAATGAAGGCGCGGCTACAGAAGCGGCCCGGGTGTGGGTACCGAACTGTGGCTACGGGCCAATCGGGGTCAAGCCACCAGCCCGAACATCTCGTCCTGGCGCTGGCGCAATGCGTAGAGGCGGGTGGACTGGTCCGGGAGGGCGTTGGCGCGGGTGAGGAGCTGGCCTTTTTTCACCGGGGCCGTGACCTTGCCCCCTTCGAGGAGGCCGACCGGGACGGCATGCTGGCGGCGGGCGTCTTCGACGGTCAGGATGAAGCTGCGGTAGGAGGTTTCGCCGATGGCGTCGAAAGTTTCGCCGATGGCGAGGTCACGCTTGGCAACGGCGCAGACTTCGGCGACCGGGTTGGGCATCGGCACCATGTCGGGGCGGCCGTAAAGCATGATGCGGGCGGCGGTGAGCGGCACCTCGAGCGAGGTCAGGTGGTAGGGGCGGAAGAAGGCGTAGTACGGGCCCTTGCCGACGTGGAGGTCATCCATGCGCTCGATGATGCGCGGGTGCTCGGCCTCGACGATGACGAAGACGCCCGGTGCGACGCCCTTGCCGATGGTGAAATCGACGACGCCCTTCTTGTTGAGGATGCCGCCATCGGCCCTGGGGATCAGTACCTTGACCATGTCGTCGCGGTCGGCCTTGGGGCCATGCATGCCCGGAACATCGGGGACGAGGCCGGTGGCGTTGGCGATGCAGGCCATCTCCACCATGGTTTTGCTGCCGTCGACGAACTCGACCAGCATGCGCGGGTTCATGTTCCGGCGGGTGGCTTCCTCGCGGTAGTCGTCGGGAACCGCGTCGTGATTGAGCGGATTGTTCTTGCCCTTGCCGGCGGAGACGATGCGGTAGCCGAGCGCCGAGGCGAACTCGATCAGCTCCATGCAGCTCGAAGGCTCGTCGCCGGCGCCGACGGAATAAATGACGCCGAGGCGATCGGCCTCATGCTTCAGGTAGGGGCCGATGGTGACGTCGGCTTCGACATTCATCATCACGAGGTGCTTGCCGTGCTCCATCGCCATGAGATCGTAATCGGCGGCGACGCCGGGCTTGCCGGTGGCATCGATGACGACGTCGATCAGCGGGTTCTGGACCAGCGTTTCGGCGGAGGTGACGGCCATCCTGCCGGCCTCGATGGCGGCGGTGACCTTGCTTTGCGTGTCGGCCTCGACGGCGTGCGAATCGTCGCCGTAGGCGATGGCCATGGCGGCGCGGGCGGTGTGCGGGCGGCGGGTGGCGATGGCGGCCACTTCGATGCCGCGCATCAGCGCGCCCTGGGTCACGAGGTCGGTGCCCATTTCGCCCGAGCCGATGACGCCGATGCGGATCGGCTTGCCGGCATCGGCGCGCGCCTTCAAATCGCGCGCGATGCCCGTGAGGTGCACGTTGGTGAGCGGTGTGGGGATGTTGGCCTTCATGACGGGCTGCTCTATCACTCGGGCGGAAACATGGGAACAGACGAGACATGACCGGCCAGCTCGATGTGATCCGCGAGGGTCACCTGGGGATTATCGCCCTCAACCGGCCCGAGGCGATCAATGCGCTGAGTCTCGAGATGATCGACGGCATCACGCGGGCGTTGGAACTGTGGCGGGACGACGAGGACGTGCGGCTGGTGCTGTTCGAGGGCCGAGGTCCGCGCGGCTTCTGCTCGGGCGGCGATGTGCGGGTGGTGCGGCAGGCGGTGATCCACGGGCAGGCGGAGGTCGCGGACGCCTATTTCGATGCCGAGTACCGGATGGACGGGATGATCGCGCGCTATCCGAAGCCGACGGTGGCGCTGAGCCATGGCATCGTGATGGGCGGCGGAATCGGCATTGCTGGGCACTGCACGTTCCGGTTCACCACGACCGAGGCGCGGTTCGCCATGCCCGAGGCGGCAATCGGCTTTGTCTGCGATGTGGGGGTGAACCACATCCTTGCCAAGGCGCCGGTGCATCGGGCGCTGAGTTTTGCCATGGCGGGGGTGCCGGTGGGGGCCGGCGATGCGCTGGCGCTGGGGCTCGCCGACTGCGCCATCGATCCGGCGCGGATCGAGATCGTGCGGGTAGGGATTGCCGCCGCTGCGTCGGCGGCGCGGGTCGATGCCGCCCTCGTGGCGCTGATGCAGGCGGAGATGGCGCCGGTGGGAGAGGCGGTGCTGTGCGCGGCGGCCGACCGGCATCACGGGCTCGACTGGAGCGATCCCGAGGCGATAGTCAGGATCGCCGGAGGCGACCCGCAGCTGGCGCTGCTGCCGCTCCGTTCGCCCACCAGCCTCGTTGCCATTCTCGAGAGCCACCATGCGGCGCGGCGGCTGGTCGATGTCAAAGACGTGCTGGCGCTGGATTTCCGGCTCGCCAGGCTATTGGCGCGGCTGCCGGATTTCGCCGAAGGGGTGCGGGCGGTGCTGATCGACAAGGACCAGCGGCCACAATGGCGGCCGACGGCGCTGGGCGAGGTCGACCGGGCCGCGCTGATGAGGGCGATCGGATCGGCGTAAGTCCCGGAAAACGCCCGAACTTAGCACTTCCTAAACCGTTCCATCGGATGCTCGCGCCCGGACCAGTCCGTTGGGGGCACGCCAGTCCATGGCCCAGCTACGCAGCAGAAGCATCGCCTTGCCGGCGATCGTCGATCTCGACGCGCTCGATCCGATTCGCGACGGGCTGATCGACGCGATCGAATCCGGGCCGGTGACGATCAAGGCGGGCGCAATCGAGCGCGTCGCCACCAACGCGCTGTTCATGCTGCTGAGCGCCGCCGAGACGGCGCGGCGCAACAATTTCACATTTTCGGTCACCGAGCCCAGCGAGGCTTTCCGGTCCGCGGTTTCGCGGCTGGGGCTTGGGGCCCGGTTCGCCGCGATCATGGAGGGATAATTTTCAATGCGTGTACTGACGGTCGACGATTCCAGAACCATCCTCGCGATGCTGCACCATACGCTGTCCAATGCGGGCTTCGAGGTGCTGCAGGCCGAGGACGGCCAGAAGGGCCTCGATGTGTTGAAGAACGAGAGCGTCGACGTGGTGATCACCGACATCAACATGCCGGTGATGGACGGAATCGAGTTCATCAAGAATGTCCGCGCCTCGGGGCTGCACAATTCGCTGCCAATCCTGATCCTCACCACCGAGACCAGCCAGGACAAGCGCGACCAGGGCCGCGCTGCCGGCGGTACCGGCTGGATCGTCAAGCCGTTCGACCCCGAAAAACTGATCTCGGTCATCCACCGCGTCGTCCACTAAACCGGGCGACTGGCTCCAGAGAGCCCAGAAGGGTTTCGACTAGACTATGAGCGATCTCGACGACTTCAAGGCAACCTACTTCGATGAATGCTCCGAGCTCCTCTTGGAACTCGAAGAGCAGTTTCACGCCATCGAAGGCGGCGACCGCTCGTCCAACCGGCTCAATGCCGTGTTCCGCGCCATCCATTCGATCAAGGGTGGCGCCGGCGCCTTCGGCTTTTCCGAGCTGGTCGGCTTCGCGCATGCCTATGAAACGCTGCTCGATCAGGTGCGCGAGGGGCATATCGAGCTTGCCGACGAAGTGGTGGCGCTGTGCATC
>NZ_JAQGJL010000352.1 GCF_028290645.1 Devosia sp.
CTCGGTCGAGTTCCCGCTGACCCTGGATTTGCGGGTGCCGGTGTAGGGCAGGTGGCGGAATCGAATGGCTCGCGGTGATGAGTGTGCTTGACCGTCTCGCAATGCCCTCACCACCCCCTCCCCTCAAGGGGGAGGGGAGCCTGACTGAGGCACCGATGCGTCGGCATCATCGCACCTCTTCCCCCTGAGGGGAGGGCTGGGGCTGGGGTGGTGCGGTCGGCACGGCGCCGCCACTCGCCAGTTGCGGTTGAAGAACCGCTCATCCGTTCCATGTGGCGAACCGTCTCCCCCGATTTCGACCCTCCTGTCCAATTCCCGCTTGCCATTCCGGAGGCTTCCGCTAGCGCTATTTCCTCATGGACAAGCGGAATCAGCGGCAGGTGAACAAGCGCGGGGCCTCCGGCCTTGTCGCGGATTACCGGCTGCTGCCGGGTGTTCCGGACGAGATGGTCGATGCCGGCGGCAATATCCGCCCCGGCTGGGGACCGCTGATCTCGGCGCTCGACGAACTCGGCCCGGTGGAACTGGCCACCCGTTTCGAGCGCGCCGACCAGTACCTGCGCGACGCCGGCGTCTACTACCGCAAGTACGATGGCGCCGAGGGCAAGGAGCGGGCCTGGCCGCTGGCCCATGTGCCGCTGATCCTCGACGAGAGCGAGTGGCTGACCATCACGCGCGGCCTGACCCAGCGCGCAGAGCTGCTCGAGACCATCGTCGCCGACATCTACGGCGACAACGAGCTGGTGCAGCGCGGCCTGCTGCCGCCCGAGCTGATTGCCCGCAACGACGAGTTCCTGCGGCCCATGGTGGGCATCAAGCCGGCCAGCGGGCATTTCCTGCACTTCTGCGCATTCGAGCTCGGCCGCGGCCCCGATGGCGGCTGGTGGGTGCTGGGCGATCGCACGCAGGCCCCGTCCGGCGCCGGCTTCGCCGTCGAGAACCGCGTGGCAACCACCCGCGCCCTCTCCGACATCTACGGCAAGATGCACGTGCACCGGCTCGCCGGCTTCTTCCGCGGCTTCCGCGATGCGCTCAACGCCATCGCCCGCGGCGGCGACGGCCGCGTGGGCATCCTGACGCCGGGGCAGCACAACGAGACCTATTTCGAGCACGCCTATATCGCGCGCTATCTCGGCTTCACCCTGCTGGAAGGTGAGGATCTGGTGGTCGAGAACGGCCAGGTGATGGTGCGCACCGTCTCGGGCCTCATGCCGGTCAGCGTGCTGTGGCGCCGCATGGACGCCAGCTTCGTCGATCCGCTGGAACTGCGCTACGACAGCCACATCGGAACGCCCGGCCTCACCGAGGCCCTGCGCCAGGGCTCGATCTCGATGGTCAACGCACTGGGCACCGGCATCCTCGAGACCCGCGCCTTCTCGGCCTTCATGCCCAATCTCTGCCGGGCGCTGACCGGTCGCGAGCTCGAACTGCCCTCGATCGCCACCTGGTGGTGCGGCGGCGCTGCCGAGCGCCGGCACGTGGTCCAAAACTTCGACACCATGATGGTGGGCTCGGCCTTCGCCACCGGCCTTGCGATCGAAGACCCGACCGGCACCATCATCGGCGGCATGCTGGGAGCAGCCGAGCGGCAGGCCATGCTGGCCCGGCTTGAATCCGAAGGCGGGGCGTTTGTCGGCCAGGAGCAGGTGCAGCTCTCGACGGCGCCGGTCTATGTCGGCGGCAGGCTCGAGCCCAGGCCCATGACCCTGCGCGTCTATGCGGCCCGCACCGAGGACGGCTGGATGGTGATGCCGGGCGGCTTCGCGCGCGTCGGCTCGACCCAGGATTCGACCGCCATCGCCATGCAGCGCGGCGGCCAGGCGGCGGACGTGTGGGTGGTGAGCCAGAAGCCGGTCGAGCGCGTCACGCTGCTACCGGCCGAGGGCGAGAAGCTGGTGCGCATGTCGTCGGGGAGCCTCCCGAGCCGCGCCGCCGACAACCTCATGTGGCTGGGCCGCTACGCCGAGCGGTGCGAGGCGACGGTCCGGATCCTGCGCGCCTACAATGCGCGCCTTGCCGAGGTCTCGAACCCCGACCAGGCGATCCTCAAGGATACCCGCGCCTATCTCGACGGCATCGGCGTCGATGCATCGGTGCCGCTGCCGCCGGGCCTCTTGGCCGCGATCGACAGCGCCGTGCACAGCGCCGGCCAGATCCGCGACCGCTTTTCGCCCGATGGCTGGCTGGCGCTGACCGACCTCAGGAAGACCGCGCGCAGTTTCGCCAAGACGGTGCAGGCGGGCGACGACGCGACGCGCGCCATGACCGTGCTGCTGCGCAAGCTCGCGGGGTTCTCCGGGCTCGTGCATGAGAACATGTACCGCTTCGCCGGCTGGCGCTTCCTCGAGATCGGCCGCCGGCTCGAGCGCGGCATCCAGATCGCCGGCAGCGTCGCCTGGTGTACGCGGGTTAACGCTCCCGAGGGCGCGCTGGACCTGCTGCTCGAGGTCGGCGACAGCGTCATGACCCATCGCCGTCGCTACGCGGTAAGCGCCGGCGTCGATTCCTATGTCGACCTGCTGGTGCTCGACCCGTTGAACCCGCGCTCCGTGCGCTTCCAGATCGCAGAACTGTACCAGCAGCTCGAACGATTGCCCGGAGGCGTGGAGGACGGGCATCTGTCGATGGCGGCCAAGGCCGCGCTGTCGCTCGACACCGAGCTGCGCGTCACCGAGCCCGAGGACATGACCACTGCCAAACTCAGCCGGCTGCGCATCGAGATCGGCAATCTCGCCGGGCTCGTGGCCGACGCCTATTTCGTCTGAGGAGGCGAGCCGTGCTCTACGACGTCCGGCTCGACCTGCACTACCAGTACAAGGCCTCGGTGCATGGCGACCGGCATCTGGTGCGCGTCGCCCCGATCTCGATCCCCAACGTGCAGCGGGTCATCGCCTCGTCGCTGTCGTTCGAGCCACGACCCGAGCAGGAGACCACCTTCGCTGACTATTTCGGCAACCTCGTCACCACCATCGCATATTCGGGCCGCCACGATCACCTCGATGTGCGGCTTACGGCGCGGGTGCAGGTCGAGGAAGCGACTGACCCGGTCGACCTCTCCCCTACCCTCGGCGGGCTGAAAGAGGAGATAGCGGCACTGTGGTCGGTTGCGCCCGACTCGCCCCAGCATTTCCTCGGGGCCTCGCCCCGCATCCTGCTCGATCCCGAGATCACCGCCTACGCACGGAACTGCGTGGACCGCACCCAGTCGGTGCGCGCCGCGGCGCTCGACCTGTGCCTCAAGATCCATGGTGATTTCGGCTACGACAAGGACGCCACCAAGGTCGATACCGGCCCCGTCGAGGCCTTCGCCCTCAAGCGCGGCGTCTGCCAGGACTTCGCCCACGTGATGATCGCCGGCCTCCGCGGTGTCGGCATCCCGGCGGGCTACGTCTCCGGCTTCCTTCGCACCATTCCGCCCAAGGGCAAGCCGCGCCTCGCGGGGGCCGACGCCATGCACGCCTGGGTCCGCGTCTGGTGCGGCCAGCATGCCGGCTGGCTCGAATTCGACCCCACCAACGCCATGCTCGCCGGCCCCGACCACATCACTATCGGCCACGGCCGCGACTATTCCGACATCTCTCCGATCGTCGGCGTGCTGCGCACCAGTGGCGGGCACACGGCCAAGCAATCGGTCGACGTGGTGCGCGTCGAATAAGCTGTCTGTCTTTTCTGCAAGAGCTCCGGAACCAATACTGGTAGTCGCCGTTGTTTGCCCAGACGCGATATGCAGCGCGGCTGGCCGGTCCCTCCCCCCGGTCTTGCAGTATAAGGAAGACTAGCGATGACCCACCTCGAGATCGCCAATCTGGAACACGCAGGCCGCTCAGCCTTCGCCTGGACGCCCGAGGGGTATGACGGCCGCACGCATTACGGTGCTGTGCTGACCGCCATCGTCCCCGCCCTCGGCATTCTCGCCGCGGCTGCGACTCTGCTTCTGGCGATCCTCTAGGAGCTTCGCATGACTTTAAGCACGATCATCATCATCCTGCTGGTCCTGCTTCTGATCGGCGCCATACCGGCCTGGCCCTACTCCCGCTCCTGGGGAGCTTACCCCTCCGGTATTCTTGGCGTCGTGCTCGTCATCGTCATCATCCTCGTGTTGATGCGCGTATTCTGACGAGCCCCCAGCGAGCCAAGGTCGCCCCCCTTACGGCTCGCCATAGCACCCCGGTTCGCGCCCGAACCGGGGTGCACTCGTTTGAAGACGTCCCATATCGGGCCGCACCGGAACTCCGGGCGGTTCCGCGCGTTCACAATGATATCATCAAAGGAGCGACCACTATGGCGTCTACCACTGATATGGCACCTAACCGTACCACCCCCGCCACTCCGACCCGGCGCGCCTCCAACGGCCCGCGCCGAGCCGCCGCGCGGGCCAGTGCCGCGGCGCGCAATTCCAGCCGCGAGGACGATCTCGCCGCGCAGGTGACGCAGCTGCAGTCCGACCTCAAATCCATTGCCGCAACGCTCGCCAACCTCGCCGGGGACAAGGTCAACGACGCGCAGGCCATGGCCAAGCGCGAGGCCAAGAGCCTTGCCAAGTCCGGACAGCATGCCGTCGAGGATATCCAAGACGAATTCGGCCAGATCGAGCGGCAGATCAAGGACACCATCAGGGAGAAGCCGCTGACCGCGGTCGCCGGCGCCATCGCGCTCGGGTTCATGCTGGCCGTGGTCACGAGGTAGCACCATGCACCTGCTGGCACTGGCCGCCTCGGTCCTCGGGATCGAGGTCGACGAGTTGCTCGATCGCTTCAAGAAAAACGCCATGGCTTTCGCAGCCGTGGCGCTTTTTTCATTGATCGGGCTGTCGTTCCTGCTCGTTGCCCTCAATGCCTGGTTCACCGCGATGTGGGGGCCGATCGTGGCGCCGCTGGTGATCGCCGCCGCCGCCATCGTCATCAGCCTCGCCATCTACGCGGCGATCGTTGCCACCGACAGCATCGCGAGGCGCCGCTCGGCGCAACGGCGGAACGCCGCCGAGAAGACAGCGCTGGTGACCACTGCCGCCATGACCGCTCTGCCGCTGGTGATGAAATCGGACCTTATTCGCAAGGTCGGCATCCCTGTCGGCGGCGCGCTCGCGGCCGCGTACTTCCTCTACAGGCAAGGGGGCTCGCGCGGCGAAAAACGTGGAAACGGCCACGACCCGGACTGAGGATCGCCACATTTGCCGGAACCGGCATCGGGACAGGACGTTATCTGCAGCAAATGCCGCACTCCGTGCGGCGGCAGGGACTTTCAGGAGTGTGAGCCAATGACCCACATCAAACGGCAGATCGTGACCATTCTCACCGACGACCAGATGCCGGATGACGAGAAGATCGTCATCTTGCGCCAGCTCGAGGCGGACTCGCTCTCCAAGGAGCGCAGCGCGACCGAGGGTATGACCCCGGTGGATGGCGACGACGGCGAGGACTTGAAAACCATCGAGAACGCCCTGCGCCGGCTTGGCCAGCAGCCGGTGGAAGCCGGAGCCGCGAGCCTCTGACCGGTAACTAGGACGATCGAACGCCCCGCCAAACCCTGTGGCGGGGCGCAGCTTTGTCAGGCAACCTCGGTGGCCGGGTCCGTGCGCGGCGCAGCCTTCTCGAGCGCCGGCAGCACTACCCGCAAGCCCTGTGCATGGATTCGGAGATCCACCTGCCGCTCCAGCGGGATGAGTTCGCCATCGATCACCGCCATCGCCGAGGCCTTGCGACGCGGGAACCGCAGGCCGACCTGCGCCACCTCGCGCTCCGACACCAGCGGGTGGGCCTTCCAGTTGCCGTAGGCCAGCGACAGCGCCAGGCGCGCCAGGTCCGCCGCCGGCATGGGCTTGACGACATAGACGCCGAGCACCCCGCGATCGATGGTCTCCGCGTAAGGGACATGTCCCTCGCCAAGCACATTGTTAGAAACGGCGATGGCGGTCGCCTTGCGCCGCTCGGTGCCGTGGCGCGTGCTGATCTCGACCTCGAAAACCAGCGGCCGCGACAGCGCCAGGGCAACGGCCCGAAGGCTCGCCAGCATCTTGCCCCAGCGGCTGCGATAGGTGAGTGCGTTGCGGATCCGCACCAGCCGCGAGTGCAGGCCGACCGAGAACTGGTGCACGAAGGGCCGGCCGTTCGCGGTGGCGATATCCACCGAGCCGACCGTGCCACGCGCGATGGCGTCGAGTGCCGCCGCGAGTTGCAGCGGCACGCCGAGCGAACGGGCGAACAGGTTCATCGTACCCGCCGGTAGCACCGCCAGCGCCATCCCGTGGGCAAAGCAGATGCCGGCCGCCGCCGAGATGGTGCCGTCGCCGCCGCCCGCGAGGACCGCGGCGGACGCGGGATCGGCCGCCGCACGTTCGAGTTCGGCGCGCAGATCCTCGACCTCGACGACCCGGCACTCCAGCGTGTGGCCCTCGTCGGCGAAGACCCGCTCGGCCATGGCGGTGAAGGCCGGCATGTCCATGGTCCGGAACGTGCCGCCATCCTTGTTGAATACGCCGATGAAATGCATGCCGCCTCCGGGTGCCCCCCTCGTCGGAGGAACGGGCCGATCCGCCGCGGAGTTCCGCGACCTCAGTCCGGTGGCAATACCTCGAGCTTCGGGACCTTTACGGTCACGGACGTGCCGCCGCCTTCCCGCGCGCGATATTCCGGCTCGCCGCCACCGAACTGCTTGGCCAGCTGATTGACGATGAGCGCGCCCAGCCCGCCCGGATGCTCCGTCATCGTCACCATGCCCCGGCCGTCGTCCTCGACGGTCAACTGCGTGACGTCGCCTTCGGGGCGCTCGAACCGGACCCGGATGGTGCCTGCCCGGCCATCGGAAAAGCCGTGCTTCTGGGCGTTGGTGACCAGCTCGCTGACGACGATCCCGAGCGTCGTGGCATCGCGCGCCGGGATGATCATCGGCTGCAGCTGCTTTTCGAAGCGGACCTCCTTGTCCGCCGGGAGGGCGCCGGCGAGATCGTCGATGACATCGCTGAGGAACTCGGCGGCATCGGTGGTCTCGAGATCGGCGCCGAGCCGCAGGCGGCGGTGGCCGGAGGCGATCGCCTGGACCCTGAGCTGCGCTGCCTCGAGCGCGTCGCGCACTTCCTCGGACCTGGTGCGAGCGAGCTGCAGGCCGAGCAGCGACGAAACGGTCGCCAGCGAGTTGCCGATCCGGTGGTTGGTGTCCTGCAGCAGCGTCTCGAGCCGCGCCCGCTCGCGCTCGGCGCGCTCCCGGGCCTCCTCGACTTCCGCGGTCCGGGCCCGGACGTGCTCCTCCAGTTCCACGTTCTGGCTGCGCAGCAGCATCTGTTCCTCGGAAAGTGCAGCGACCTTCTGCTGTGTGCGCGATAGCAGCGAGTAGGCGAGGATCGCCGCCGCACCCAGCGCCCCGAGCATGGCAATCACCAGCGACTGCCGGTATAGCTGCATGTCGCCGTTGCGCTCGACCAGCTTGGCATCTTCATCGGCGATGAAGTTGCGCAGCGTCGTGCGGATGCGGTCCATCAGGTCGAGCCCGGTATCGGACCGCAGCAGTGTCAGCGCGTCGGCCGCCTGCCCGGCCGACATCAGTTCGATGGTCTTGGCCATTTCGGCCCGCTTGGCGTCGAGATCGGGGACCAGCGCCGTTATTCGCGCCAGCTGCGCCGGGTTGTTGCTGATCAGCGTAACTAGGCGCTGGTAGGTGGCGCTGAGGTTGCCGACCGCGGTGTTGTAGGGATCGAGATAGGCCGGGTCGCGGCTGAGCAGGTAGCCGCGCTGCCCGGTCTCCGCATCGACGACCGCCAGCATCAGCTCGCGCGCCTGTCGCCGCACCTCGTAGGTGCTGGCGATGTCGGCGAGCTGGCTGTCGACGGTGCGGACAAGGAACAGCGACGCGGCGACTCCGAGCAGCACCAGGATCATCGAGGTGATGATGGCGATGCGGCGAACCGTGCCAGGCGTGGGCGCGGCGTAGCCGACGGACTGAGTGCTGACGTCAGACATCAAGGCGCCGCCCTTGGTCGGTGAAATGCATCGGAGTTGCCCGGTCTTGCCCCCCGGTCAATTTGTCATCCCTAGAGCGCGCGGGTGGCAAGAATACGGCCCTCAAATCAGTGGCCGCTTGCTTTCGGAGAGCCCATCCCAGCCGGCGACCTCGGCCAGGCCCTTGGGGTCCAATACCTCGCACGCGCGGTCGTGCCAGCGGATCAGCTCGCGCGACGCGAGCTTGCGCAGCGTCTTGTTGGTATGGACGATCGAGAGCCCCAGCGTATCGGCGACGTGCTGCTGGGTGATCGGGATCAGGTGCCTCGAGGAGCGCCCCTGCCCGACCTGCTCGGAGCGCTGGTACAGGAACGCGATGAGATAGGCGGCCCGCTCCGTGGCGCTCCGGCGACCGACGCTGAGCAGGTTTTCGTCGAGCATCCGCTCCTCGCGCGAGGCGAGCCAGGTGACGTCGAAGGCGAGGCCCGGATGGTTCTCGAACAGGTTCGGCAGGTTGTCGCGCTGGAATACGCACAGCACCACCGGCGACAGCGATTCCACCGAGTGCTCCATCTCGCCGATCACCGAACCCTGCAGCCCGACCAGGTCGCCCGGCAGCAGGTAGTTGAGGATCTGCCGGCGACCGTCCTCGAGCGTCTTGTAGCGGAACGCCCAGCCCGAGAGGAGCGTGAACAGCTGCGCGTTGTGCGACCCTTCGGCGAGGATCATCGAGCCGGCCTCGCTGACCAGCTCGCCGCGCTTGAACCCGCTGACGAACTTCAGCTCCGCCGGCGTGAAATCGCGGAAGTGTTCGTTATCGCGGAGCGGGCAGGCCTCGCAGGGGACACGACGGGCGACAGTGGTGTTCGGCAGGGCGGTGCTCACGGCTTGTGCTCCGCGCACCTTCTCGCGTGCGGCCGACAACGCAAGCGGCAATTGTCCGGGCCGGGGACAGCAGACATGTCTTTGTTAATTGCCGCCGTCGAGATCGGTGCGGACGATAGTGGCAACTGCCACCGCGTCATGGACTCCACCCAATGCTTGGCCTGCGCGCCCTCGTCGTCGAGGGAGAATACCTCGTCGCCGCCGAAATCGAACAGACCCTCAAGGAAGCAGGCGCCGGGGAGATAACCCTGTCGAGGAGCTTTGCCGAGGCGAGCGGCCTGCTGTCCATGTCCGGCTTCGACCTGGCGATCATCGAGGCCGGCTTCGGGAGCCCCGAAGCCATCGGCTTCTCGACCTCGCTGCAAAAGGCCGGAGTTCCGGTCATCGTGACGTCTGCGGACCGCGCCGTGCAGTCGCTTTTCACTGGAGCAATCCCCCTCGAGAAGCCCTTCGACTCGACCTCGTTGCTGGTCGCCTGCCGCATCGCCCGACCCGGCGGGGCGGCATCCAACCCCGCCTAGGTGAACCGCGGGGTGGTCGTCACCTGCGCCGAGACCGCGTCCGGGCCATAGTCGGACTCGCCGGCGATCTGCAGCACTTCCTGCAGCTTGGTGCGGGCACGGCTGACCCGGCTCTTCATCGTCCCCACGGCGCACTTGCAGATTTCGGCCGCCTCTTCATACGAGAACCCGGAGGCGCCGATCAGGATGATGGCCTCGCGCTGGTCGTCGGGCAGCTTGTCGAGCGCCGCCTTGAAGTCGTTGAGGTCCATGATGCCGTATTGGGCGGGATGGACGGCCATGCGCTCGGTGAACGCGCCGTCGGTGTCCTGCACCTCGCGGCCGCGCTTGCGCATCTGGCTGTAGAACTCGTTGCGGAGAATGGTGAACAGCCACGCCTTCATGTTGGTGCCCATCTCGAAGCTCTCCTGCTTCGCCCAGGCCTTCATGACGGTGTCCTGCACCAGGTCGTCGGCCTTGTCGTGGCGGCCGGATAGCGACACCGCGAAAGCCCGCAGGCTCGGAAGGGTCGTGAGCAACTCACGCTTGAAGCTCGGTGTTTCGGCTTCCATGTAGTCAATCACCCTTCGAGGGCTTGGCCTGCTTTTCGACAGCGTCAAGCTGTTCCAGCAGGTCGATGAGCTTGGAAGGAACTTCCTCGCTCTGCACGGCGCCGTAGAGCGCCCGCAACTTATTGCCGATGTCCGAGTTTGCCCCCAGTCCATCGTCGCGGCGCCGCCGCATCGTACCCAGATCATTCATTGTTTTTTTGTCTCGCATAAACCCTTCGCCCCACGGCAAAATCTGACGCCCCGTTATCCTGCCGTGAGGACCTAAATGCACCACGGCAAAAAAAGTTCCAGTCGAACGGGAACCAAGTTTTGGCCATGCCGTTCTCAACCATGGTAAGCTCTAGAAGCGTCACGGGAGTAGAATATCCATGTCCCTATCCACGCGGATCGCACCGCATCTTCCCTACCTGCGGCGGTTTTCTCGCGCCGTCACGGGTTCGCAGACCTCGGGCGACGCCTATGTGGCCGCCACGCTCGAAGCGCTGATCGCCGACCTGTCCATCTTCCCCGAGGCCTCGAGCGACCGGATCGCTCTCTACAGGCTCTATTCGGCGCTGTTCTCGACCTCCGCCGTCCGCGTGCCGGAGCCGAGTTCGACCTTCCCGTGGGAATCGCGCGCCGCCGCCAACCTCGCCAACCTCGCCCCGCGGCCGCGACAGGCGTTTCTGCTGGTCGCGGTGGAAGGCTTCAGCCATGGCGAGGCAGCTGAAATACTCGATGTCTCGACCGAGGAATTCGCCGACCTGCTGTCGCAGGCCTCCGCCGAAATCTCGCGCCAGGTGGCGACCGATATCCTCATCATCGAGGACGAGCCGCTGATCGCCATGGATATCGAGCAGATGGTGGAGGGCCTCGGCCACCGCGTCGTCGGCGTCGCCCGAACTCACAAGGAGGCGGTGGCGCTCTATCACAAGACCAAGCCCCGCATGATCCTCGCCGATATCCAGCTGGCGGACGGTTCATCCGGCATCGACGCGGTCAACGACATCCTGCACGCGCATCCGATCCCGGTGATCTTCATCACCGCCTTCCCCGAGCGCTTGCTGACCGGCGAACGCCCGGAGCCGACCTTCCTCGTCACCAAGCCCTTCAACCCCGACATGGTGAAGGCGCTGATCAGCCAGGCGCTGTTCTTCGACGAAGGCTCGCGCGCCGCGGCCTGACAATTCCGGACGCCCCTCCGGACGGAGCCGGGTTCGCCCGGCTCTTTTTTTGCCCGGAACTCCGCGGCTTGCCGACCGTTACTCCATCAGCAGGCGAAACGGAGTAAAAACAACATGCTGCAATACGCCCTCCTGTTTCTGGTCATAGCGATCGTCGCCGGTGTGCTGGGCTTCGGCGGAGTCGCGGGCGCAGCCTCCGGCATCGCGCAAATCCTGTTCTTCCTGTTCCTGGCGTTCCTCGTGGTCTCCCTCATCATCGGCCTGTTCCGGCGCGCCTCATAGAGCTCCCGAAAACTCGGGCCGTCCCAGCCGGGTCCGCGGTTCGAGGTGGCGACGGCCCCATCCGAGTGGATGGGGCCGTCTGCTTTTGAGCTACAGGCAAAAAAGAAGCCCCGCCGAAGCGGGGCATCAAGTGGCTGTCAGATCTTAGTGGAGGCCGTTGAACCAGTCATCGACCTCGCGCTCGGCGACCTCCTGGGCCTTGCCGTAGCGCTCCTGGATCTTGCCGGCGAGCTGCTTGCGGCTGCCTTTGATGATATCCAGGTCATTGTCCGTGAGCTTGCCCCACTGGGTCTGCACCCGGCCCTTGAACTGCTCCCAGTTGCCTTCCATCTGGTTCCAATTCATTGCAAATCTCCTTTCTCATGAGTTGAGGAAAGGAGCCGCCGTCGTGGTGGGCTCCTGCCAACAAAACGCCTCGGCGGAAATGAGGTTCCGCAAAACCCTTGCCAGCCGATGCGGCATTGGCTTTTGTGCGAGCCCGATGCACAATCCCCTTGCCCAGCCCGTCGTCGAAATCACGGACCTCCACAAATCCTATGGCCCCTTGGAGGTCCTGAAGGGCGTATCGCTGACAGCCCGCCAGGGTGAAGTCGTGGCGCTGATCGGCTCCTCCGGATCGGGCAAGTCGACGCTGCTGCGCTGCATCAACATGCTCGAGGTGCCCGAACGCGGCAGCGTGCGCGTCGCCGGCGAGGAGATCGCGCTGACAGGCAAGCCGCCGCACCGCAAGCCCGCCGACGAGCACCAGATCCGCCGCATCCGCTCTGAGCTGGGCATGGTATTCCAGTCATTCAACCTGTGGAGCCACATGTCGGTGCTCGAGAACGTCATGGAAGCCCCGCTGCGGGTGCAAAAGCGCGAGAAGGCCGCAGTGCACGCCGAAGCGCTCGAGATGCTGGCCAAGGTCGGCATCCGCGACAAGGCGGAGAGCCACCCGAGCCAGCTGTCGGGCGGCCAGCAGCAGCGCGCCGCCATCGCCCGGGCGCTCTGCATCAACCCCAAGGTGATGCTGTTCGACGAGCCTACATCGGCGCTCGATCCCGAGCTGGAGGTCGAGGTGCTGCGGGTGATCAAGCTTTTGGCCGACGAGGGACGGACGATGATCCTCGTCACCCACGACATGCAGTTCGCGAGAACCATCGCCGACCGCGTGATCTTCCTCCACCAGGGCAGGATCGAGGAGGAGGGTACGGTGGCGGAGGTGTTCGGCGCCACGCGGTCTGCCCGTCTCAAGCAGTTCCTGAGCGCCGCCGGACACGTCTGACCCGCCGCCCGCAACCATCTTCTGCTGATTGACCAGACGGTAAAAAGCGCTAGCGTGGCGCCAATGTGCCCGCCCCGAGGCGGCACGAGACCAATCGGCTGGTGGTGGGACCGGCCAGGCCACGCCGGCCGAGACCGGCGGACTAGGAGAGACCATGAACAAGCTCGTTCTCGCGGCTGCGGCGGCTATCGCCCTGTTCGCGACTGCAGCCAATGCGCAGCCCGTCCGTATCGCCACCGAGGGCGCCTATGCCCCGTGGAACTTCCTCGACGACAGCGGCAAGCCCGCCGGCCTCGATGTCGATGTCGGCAACGAAGCCTGCAAGCGCGCCGCGCTCGAATGCACCTTCCAGGTCAACGAGTGGGATTCCATTATCCCGAACCTGCTGGCGGGCAATTACGACCTGATCATTGCCGGCATGTCGGTCACCGATGAGCGCAAGCAGTCGATCGACTTCACCGAGGAATACTTCCCGCCCCAGCCGTCGCGCTACGTCGTGCGTACCGGCACGGCGCTCGACTTCGCGGCGCTGAGCGGCAAGAACATCGGCGTCCAGGGCGGTACCATCCAGGCCAACTACGCCGGTGAAACCTTCGGCGCCACCAACACCGTCAAGTCGTTCGAGAACGCCGACCAGGCGCTCGCCGACCTCAATGCCGGCAATGTCGACGTGATCCTCGCCGACGGCAACTACCTTTCCGAAGTGGTCGCCGGATCGGGCGGCGCGCTCGAGCTGGTCGGGCCCGACGTGGTGATCGGCGGCGGCGTTGCCATGGGCCTCAGGAAGGCCGACGACGAACTCGAAGGCAAGCTCAACACCGCGCTGTCCGAGATGAAGAAGGACGGCACGCTCGATGCGCTGATCATCAAGTGGTTCCCGGACAAGGCGCCGGGCCCGATCTTCGCCGGCGGCTGAGTTTCTCGGGGCGGGCGCAGGTCCGCCCCGAACGCTTTAGGGCCCGGGGCCATGCTGGATTTCCTACCGCAATGGATGAAGGACGGCGTCGGCGACGATGTCCTGTTCTGGCTGGGCTATGTCACCAACGGCAAGCACCTCAGCTGGTACGCCAGCGTGCAGTACACGCTGGCCGCGGCGGTATTCGGCGCGCTGATCGCGCTCTGCATGGGCCTCGGCGGGGCAGCGCTGAGGAACTCGCGGTTCGGCGTGGCGCGCCTAGCCGGCAGCCTCTACATCAACATGGTCCGCGGCATTCCGGACGTGCTGTTCTTCCTGTTCTTCCCGCTCGCCTTCGAGCAACTGGTCGAGTGGTTCCGGGCCCAGGCCCTATGCACGCCCGAGACGCTCGCCGCCAATGCCGGCCAATGGCCGCCCTGCGATGCCGCCAACTGGTTCCTCGGCACGCCCGAATACCTGATCCTTGCGTGCGTTTCGCTCGGTATCGTCTACGGCGCCTTCGCCGCCAATGTCATTTCCGGCGCGATGAACGCCGTGCCCCGCGGCCAGCTCGAGACCGCCCGCGCCTATGGCTTCAGCCGCATGCAGGTGTTCTGGCGCTTCCAGGTCCGGCAGATGTGGGCCTACGCCCTGCCCGGCCTGTCCAATGTCTGGATGCTGATCATCAAGGCGACCTCGCTGCTGTCGCTGCTGCAGATCGCTGACATCGTCCTCTGGGCCGACCGGCTCGGCGCGCCGAACTTCACCCGGTCGGCGGGGCTGGTCCACCCCGACTGGCGCTGGGTCTACTACCTGGTGTTGCTGCTGTTCTACATCCTCGTCACCTTCATCTCGGAGAAGGCGTTCGCCGCACTGAGCCGCCGGGCGAGCCGCGGCATGGCGGTGGCGAGTTCGGCCGCATGAGCGTCCTCGCCCCGATCCTCGACGACATCGCCACCCTCGCCCGGCCGGCGCTCTACAACATCTACTTCGCCTTCGCCTCAATCCCCCTGGGCTTCGTCTTGGCGGTGTTCTTCGCGCTGGGCAAGGCCTCGAGCAACGGGTTCGTCTCGAACCTCAGCCGCGGCTACATCTACGCCTTCCGCGGCTCCCCCTTCTTCATCCAGCTCTTCATGT
>NZ_JAQGJL010000361.1 GCF_028290645.1 Devosia sp.
CTGTTCACCGACTCGACGGTGCCGAGGATGGTGCGGCCGATCGCCTGGTCCGGATAGGCGGCCTGCTGGAACAGATCGAACACGTGGTCGTCGGGGTTGTCCCGCGCTGCGCCGATCTCCTGCACGATCACCTGTTGTTCACGATCGAGTTCGTGCTGCTCGAACTGCGAGTTCTGCAGGATATCGGAGAGGATATCCGCGGCGAGGGCCACATCTTCCTTCAGTACGCGGGCGAAATAGCCCGTGTGCTCGACCGAGGTCGCGGCATTGAGGTCGCCGCCGACATTCTCGATGGTCGAGGCGATCTCGAGCGCATCGCGGGTCTCGGTGCCCTTGAAGGCCATGTGCTCGAGCATGTGCGAAATGCCGTGTTCGGCGGCGGTTTCGCTTCGCGATCCAGCCTTGACCCAGATGCCCAGGGACGCGCTTTCGAGGTGCGGCATGTCGTCGGTCAAAACGGTCATGCCGTTATCGAGCGTCGTACTCCTGACAGTCACTTCTGCTCCTCTAGCACGCGGGTTCGTGCCGTAATGAAGCGCTCCACTGCGCCCTGATCGTTGTCGAGGACGGTGAAACGTTCTTCTCGTTCGTAAAGATCAGACAACCACGCCGGCAGAGCCGGTTCAATGCCCGCGGCTGCCTTGACGGCCGCGGGGAACTTCGCGGGGTGCGCGGTGGAGAGCGTCACCACCGGCGCGGCGCCACCCACCAGCGGACGCCCCACCGCGACGGCGACGGCGCTGTGCGGGTCGAGCAGATAGTCGGAGCCGGCCTTTACCGACTTGATGGTCGCGGCCGTTTCGGCCTCGCCGGTGCGACCGGCGACGAACTGGCGACGGATCGCGGCGAGAGCCTTGTCGGGGATGGAGAAGCCGCCGGACTGCCTGAGCCCGCTCATCATCGATTTGACGGCATCGGCGTCGCGATCGATGGATTCAAACAGCAGCCGCTCGAAGTTGGAGGACACCTGGATGTCCATGGAGGGGCTGATCGTCGGGGTGACGCCGGTCACCTCGTAGCGCCCGGTCTCGAGCGTGCGGGCGAGGATGTCGTTCGCATTGGTGGCGATGGCGAGGGTCTTGATCGGCAGCCCCATCCGCGCCGCGCAGTAGCCGGCGAAGATGTCGCCAAAATTTCCGGTCGGGACGGTGAAGATCACCTGGCGCTGCGGCGCACCGAGCGACGCCGCGGCGGTGAAGTAGTAGACGATCTGCGCGACGATGCGGCCCCAGTTGATGGAGTTGACGCCCGAGAGCTGGGTGGTGTCGCGGAAGCGGCGGTTGTTGAACAGGCCCTTTACGATGTCCTGGCAGTCGTCGAACGTGCCTCTCAGCGCAATGTTGTGGACGTTGGCATCGAGCACCGTGGTCATCTGCCGGCGCTGCACTTCGGAAGTCCGGCCCTCCGGGTGGAGGATGAAGATGTCGGTGGAATCGCGGCCACGGAAGGCCTCGATGGCGGCCGAGCCGGTGTCGCCCGAGGTGGCCCCGACGATGGTAGCGCGGGCGCCTCGGCGGGCGAGGATGTGGTCCATCACCCGCGCGAGGAATTGCATGGCGACGTCCTTGAAGGCCAGCGTCGGGCCGTGGAACAGCTCAAGGACGAAATGGCCAGGCTCGATCTCGACAAGCGGCGCCACCGAAGGGTGCCGGAAGGTCGCGTAGGCCTCGTCGATGATGCACTTCAGCTCGGCGTCGGGAATCTCGCCCTCGACGAAGCGGCCGATGATGTCGAAGGCGACTTCGGCGTAGGGCCGGTTGGCGAACGAGGCAATCTCGGCCGGCGTCACCTGGGGCCAGGTTTCAGGCACATAGAGGCCGCCGTCGGTCGCAAGGCCAGCGAGAACCGCGTCTGAAAAGCCGGGCACGGCCGCCCCGCCGCGCGTAGAGACATACTGCATGTAGGGGAAGCGCCCCGTCTTGTGCTGTCGCGGGCCCTGGAGCACGCGGTGTGGGATGCGCTGCACCCTATTGAAACTGCGGCTGCGCCGCAAGTTTCATGGCCGGGACGTCGGCCCGCGGCGCTGCCGGAGGACCCAGAACCAGAGCAGGAACGGCACCAGCGTCGCAAATCCGAACCAGGTAATGGCGTAGCCGAGGTGGTTGTTGGGGAAGCTGACGACCGTCTCGCCGCCTTGCGGGAGCGCATCGGCGCCCGCGGCGGGCAGGTCGATGTAGATGGGCGCGACGGGCTGCGGCACCGGGCCGGCGAGCGCGGCCAGCCGATCGGTATTGCGCACCCATTCGACGCGCTTGGCGGCATCGGGCGCCGGGGTGAAGCTGTTGACTGCCTCGGAGGCGCGGGCGATGCCGGTGAGGCTGATGAGCCCGGGCTCGACCGTTCCGCCCGTCGCGAACGCCTCGGCAGATTCTTGCGGCACGAACCCGCGGTTTATGAAGACGGTGCCGCCGGCAGCCAGGGACAGGGGTGTCATCACCCAGTAGCCCGGGCCGGAGAACTTGCCGCGCTGGTCGACGAGGCTGGTGAAGACCAGCACGGTCTCGGTGGGCTGGAAGGTCCCCGAGACGATCACCCGGCGATAGTCCCAGGCGGCGGCGTCGAAGGCGCTCCACTCGGCGAGCGGCGGCAGGTTTTCCGGCGGCATGGTCATGCGGGAGGCGACATTGGCGATGAGCCGCTCCTTCTCGCCAAGCCGCTCGACCTGCCAGATGCCGAGCGCGACGAACATGGCCATCAGCGCCAGCATCAGCGCGATGAAAGCCCAGAACGACCAGTTCGGGCGACGGCTCGCCCTGTGTGGGATGTCAGCCATCGACACGGCCTTCTTCGGCGCGATGACGGTATTGCAGGGCGACCATTGTCGCCTTGAACGGGCGAAGCAGCAGCAGCGACAGGACGATGGTGCCCGGTATCCAGAGCAGCAGGTGGACGAATGGCGGGGGATGGAACAGCCCCTCCACCGTGGCGGCCGCGCCGACGATGACGAACCCGACAACGAGGATGATGAAGACTGCGGGGCCCTCGGTGCCTTCGGCGAAGCTGAGGTCCTGACCGCAGCTCTCGCAGCGCTGCATCGGCTTGAGGAACCCCGAGAACAGCGGCCCCTCCCCGCAGCGCGGGCAGCGGCATGAGAGGCCCGTGGCAAAGGGGGAGGGCAGGCGTTCGGGGGTGGGCTCGGTCATGGGGCGACAGTTACGCCAAGCCGCCGGAATTGTCGAAGGGTGACGATGTCGCTGGCTGGTGGCGGGGCACCTACCCTTGCCCCTCCCTACAAGGGGGAGGGAGACGACTGCGGGCCGTACGCGGGCGTAAACAAAAGGGCGCAGCCTTGGCCGCGCCCGCTTTGAACCCTTGCGTCCGCCCTCAGTGGCCGAGCTGGACGCCCCAGCTACCCCAGACGTAGATCGTGGCAAACAGGAACAGCCAGACCACGTCGACGAAATGCCAGTACCAGGCGGCGAATTCGAAGCCGAGGTGGTGCTCGGGGGTGAACTCGTCGCGCATGGCTCGGATCAGGCAGACGATCAGGAAGATGGTGCCGATGATGACGTGGAAACCGTGGAAGCCGGTCGCCATGAAGAAGGTGGCGCCATACAGGTTGCCGGAGAACTGGAAGCCGGCTTCCGAGTACTCGAGCGCCTGCACGCAGGTGAACAGCAGGCCGAGCGCGATGGTGATCGCCAGGCCCCAGACGAGGCCGCGCTTGTCCTTGTGCAGCAGCGCATGGTGCGCCCAGGTCACCGCGGTGCCCGAGGTGAGCAGGATCAGCGTGTTGAACAGCGGCAGGTGCCAGGGATTGAAGAGCTCGACCCCGGTCGGCGGCCAGCTGTCGCCCATGGCCGCGATACGGGCATACTGCTCATGGGCGTCCTGGTTGAAGAAGCCGTCGAAATAGGCCCAGAACCACGCGACGAAGAACATCACTTCGGATGCGATGAACAGCATCATGCCGTAACGGTGGTGCATCATCACCACCGGGGTATGGTCGCCGGCCTTGCCCTCCTTGATGACGTCGCCCCACCACGCGTACATGGTGTAAAGCACGCCGACGGCGCCGGCGACGAGGATCCACGGCGGAGCAATCTTGTGGAACCACAGGATCGCGCCGACGGCCATGACGAAGGCCGAGACCGAGCCGACAAAGGGCCAGGGGCTGGGATTTACCAGGTGATAGTCGTGGTTGGGCTTGGCGTGCGCAGCCATGGTCAGGTTCCCTCGCTCTTAACGGCGTAGAATGTGTAGGACAGGGTAATATCGCGAACAGTGTCGAGATCTGAGTTCTCGGCAATGTCGGGGTCGACGAAGAACACGATCGGCATCTCGACGGTCTCGCCGGGCTGCAGCGTCTGCTCGGTGAAGCAGAAGCACTCGATCTTGTTGAAATAGATGCCGGTCTGCTCGGGCGTGACGTTGAAGATCGCCTGCCCGGTGATCGGCATGTTCGAGGAATTGTGGGCGGTGAAGACAACTGTCTCGACGTTGCCGATCTTGTCGGTGATGGGCTTGGCCGGCGTCACCGTCCAGGGCAGCGAACTCTCGACGTTGGAATCGAAGCGTACCGTCAGTTCGCGGGCGATGACCCCCTTGGGGTTGCCGTCGGACACCTGCGTCGTGCCACCCAGCCCGGTGGCCTGGCAGAACATCGTATAGAGCGGCACGGCAGCGTAGGCGGCGCCGATCATCGCGGCGACCACCACCACCAGCGTCACGGCGACGCGACGGTTGCGATGCTCATGCGGCAGCGGGACGTCCATCATCTCAGAGCGCCCGGTCGAATACGTGGGGGCCCATCTTCACGATAGTCAGTACGTAGAAGATGATGACGATGGCGCCCAGTACCAGGCCGAGCGCAATCGAGCGCCTGCGGCGGCGTGCCGCCAACTCGGCTTCATCGTCGCGCTTGGTCGGTTCAGTCATCACAGCCATCCGAGGGT
>NZ_JAQGJL010000377.1 GCF_028290645.1 Devosia sp.
ATCATCCACTGGTGGGAAGACTACGCCGAGCGCAACAACATGGAGATGAACAACAATCCATCTCCGGGCAACAAGCTGGGCGGACTTACCACTATTCTCGAGAAATCGCTCGGCGCCACGGCAAAGGGCGGGACCACGCCGCTCAATGCGGTGTATCACTATGCCGATCCGGTGACCGAGAAGGGGTTCGTGTTCATGGATACCCCCGGATACGATCCGGTTTCGGCGACCGGCCAGGTTGCCGGCGGGGCGAATATCCTCTGCTTCACCACCGGTCGCGGCTCGGCCTATGGCTGCAAGCCGACGCCATCGATCAAGATCGCCACCAACTCGGACATCTACCACAAGATGCTCGACGACATGGACATCAACGGCGGCGAAGTGGTCGAGGGCGGCTCGCTCGAGGCCAAGGGGCAGGAGATTTTCGACGAGATACTGCTGGTCGCATCGGGCAAGAAATCCAAGTCCGAACTCCTCGGCTACGGCGACAACGAGTTCGTGCCGTGGCAGATCGGCGCTACCTTCTGATGCGACGCGCCGTCCACGCGATCATCAGTGGACGGGTACAAGGGGTCGGGTTTCGCGCCTTCGTCGAGCGCGAAGCCGAGGCGCTCAGCCTCGATGGCTGGGTGCGCAACCGGCGCGATGGCACCGTCGAGGCGGTGTTCGCCGGGGACGAGACCGAGGTCCAGCACATCCTGATGGAGCTCAATGCCGGCCCGCCCGCGGCGGCGGTGACCGACGTTCGCACCGCCCCCTATGAGGGGCCGTTGCCGCCCGGGTTCAGCGCGCTGCCCACGACTTGAGGGTTCCGCCCGTTTGACTTCGCGGCGGGACCACCTACATTCAGTGCATGACTTGCTTTGCGACCATCTCCGAAATGGCACCGCACCGGGAACACCCGGTCGCAGGCATATAGCCCCATGATCCGCGCCTGAGGCGCCGCCGGGTCTGGGGCAACCCGAGACTCGAAGCGATGCATTCGCCGGGGCTCGGAACAAGGCGCCAAAATCCCAAACATCAGCGTGAGCTGTCGCGGCAGGTTGCTCGCCGACGCTTCGCGCATCCACAAGGAAAACGAGATGCAATCCATGCGTCAATTCGATCTTCACCCCCGCATCGTCCTCAGCGAGGACGATCACCGCAAACTCATCGCGCTGGCGCTCGCCGGCAGCGGCCACGGCTCCGATGCCGCGGACGACCTGCTCGACGAGATCGAACGCGCCCGGGTCGTCCCCGCCACCAAGCTCGCCTCGAGCGTGGTGCGGATGGGCTCGACCATTACCTACCGGCCCGACAACGGGCCCGAGCGCACCGTGCAACTGGTCTATCCGGCCGAGGCCGATATCGCCTCGGGCAAGGTGTCGGTGCTGACCCCGGTCGGCACGGCGCTGATCGGGCTCGATATGGGCCAGTCGATCACCTGGGAGGCGCGTGACGGCAACAAGCACGTGCTGACGGTGCTGGCGGTCCAACAGCAGGCCTGATTCGCGTCGGCGGACCGGCCGGCGGGCCGCGCGTCTGTTGATTCACACGCAATATCAGATGGTTGGGCTGTCACAATTGTGCGGCCCAACCGTCATCGGTCCAGCATCGGTTATGGTTAATGAATTGTGACGGCCCGAGTGGCCGGTCGCAGTTCGGAGGCTTTGATGGCCCAACAACGTGCCCACCAGCCAACGGTAATGAGCCACATGCGCTCGACAACCGGCCAGGTGCTGGCGATCCGTTACGATCCCCAATCCAACACCATTGCCTTCGTCGAAGACGACTGGTTCGCCGAAGGCAGCCGCGCCGGCAGCGTCCCGCCTCGCACGGTGGTCCGGCAAAGGCTCGCCAGCAACGTCACCCGGCTACGGCCGCGGCGGGGCTAAGGCCGCTTCGCGCCGTTTACCGCCAGGTAGATCGAGTGCAGGCTTTGGGTGGCGCAGATGAAGAGGCGGTTGCGGCGGGGGCCGCCGAATTCGACATTGGCGACGGTGTCGGGGGTGAAGAGCTTGCCTAGCAGCACGCCTGAGGGGTTGAAGCAGTGGACGCCGTCGCCGGCCGAGGTCCAGACATTGCCACGGTCGTCGAGGCGGAAGCCATCCGGGAGGCCGGTGTCGGTGGTGCAGAATACCCGGGAGTTGCTTACGCTGTTGTCGGCGTTGACGTCGAAGACGCGGATGTGGCGGGGCAGGTCGGCGCCGTGGCTGTAGGCGCTATCGGCGACATAGAGCAGTTTCTCGTCGGGTGAGAAGGCGATGCCGTTGGGGCGGACGAAGTCGTCGATCGCCACCTTGAGTTCGCCGGTCGAGGGATCGAGGCAGAAGACGTAACAACCGTCCTGTTCGAACTCGCTCTTGTAGCCCTCGTAGTCCGACAGGATTCCGTAGCCCGGATCGGTGAACCAGATGGTACCGTCGGACTTCACCACCACGTCATTGGGGGCATTGAGCTTCTTGCCCCGGTAGTTGTCGGCGAGGACGGTGATGCTGCCGTCGATCTCGGTGCGGACGACGTTGCGCCCGCCATGCGAGCAGGAGACCAGCCGGCCCTCGCGGTCACGAGTGTTGCCGTTGATGAAGGTCGAGTTGTGGCGGAACACCGAGGCGCCGCCATCCGGGGTCCAGCGCAGCAGGCGGTTGTTGGGGATGTCGGACCAGACCAGCTGGTTGGCGTCGCCGAACCAGACCGGACCTTCGGCCCAGCGGCAATCGGAGTAGAGCGTTTCGAGCTTGGCGCTGCCCTGGATCAGCTGCCGGAATTCCTTCTCGTGATGCTCGTAGATACCCGCCATGTGCTCCCCCTGACGACTTGACCGTCGTGTTTCGGCGCGCATCCAATCGCAAGTCATCGAGCCCGGCAAGCGCCACTTGCGTTCAATTGGCCGCGCGTCGCGGAGCGTGCAAATCCACGAGCTTGCCCTCGAGGCCGTCGATGATCGGGCAATCCGGACGGTTATCCCCGTCGCAGGCCTGGGCGAGGTTGGCGAGCGTGTCGCGCATCTCGCCGAGCAGCCGGATCTTGTTCTCGAGCTCGGTGATGTGCGCCTCGGTCAGCGCTTTGACGTCGGCGCTCGAGCGTTGCGTATCGCCCCAGAGGCGCAGCAGGTCGCGGATCTCCTCCATCGAGAAGCCGAGATCGCGGGCGCGGCGGATGAAGCCGAGACGGTGGATGTCGCGGTGGCCGTAATCGCGATAGTTGCTGTCGCGACGGTCGGCGCTGGGGATCAGGCCGATCGATTCGTAGTGGCGGATCATCTTCCTGGACACGCCGGTGAGCTTTGAGGCCTCGCCGATTTGCATGGGAACACCTATCTAAGGAACGTGCTTGACCTTACCATCATGGGAAGGTGCAGAACAGGCCCCGATGCGATAGGAGCCGCGAATGCATACCCACGATCACCACAGCCATTCCCATGCCAGAGCCGAGGGCCCGGTTGCACGCGACCCCGTGTGTGGGATGACCGTGGACCTCGCCAAGACGCCGCACCGGACGACGCATGAGGGCCGGGAGATCGGTTTCTGCAGCGCCGGCTGCAAGGCGAAGTTCGAGGCGGAGCCGGGGAAGTATCTCAAGGCGACTGATCCCGTTTGCGGGATGCAGGTGGATCGGGCGACGGCGCAGCACATGCTGAGGCACGAGGGGACGCGCTACTATTTCTGCTGCGAGGGGTGTGAGAAGAGCTTCGAGGCGGATCCGGGCAGGTATCTCGATGCCAAGCCGTTCGAACTGCCGGCCCGCGGGTTTGGCCCTTCCACAGCGCACGATCACGGACACCACGGTCATTCGCATGGCGCCACGCCGGTCGACCCGGCGACAGTTACCGCCGGTACCAACTGGACGTGCCCGATGCATCCGGAGATCGTCAGGGACCGACCGGGCGATTGCCCGATTTGTGGCATGGCGCTTGAGCCGATGGTGGCTTCGCTCGATGATGGGCCGAACCCGGAACTGGTCGATTTCACTCGTCGGCTGTGGGTGAGCGCGGCGCTGTCGGTGCCGATCCTTGTTCTTGCGATGGGCGGCATGGTCGAGCTGCCGGTGCGCGAATGGATCGGCGAGCCGCTGGCGGGCTGGATCGAGATGGCGCTGGCGACGCCGGTGGTGCTGTGGGCGGCGTGGCCGTTCTTCCGGCGCTTCTGGAATTCGCTGGTCAACCGCTCGCCCAACATGTGGACGCTGATCGGGCTCGGGGTTGGCGCGGCCTACCTGTTCTCGGTGGTGGCGGTGCTGTTCCCGCAGATCTTCCCGATGAGCATGACGCATATGGGCGGCATGCCGCCGGTGTATTTCGAGGCGGCTGCGGTGATCGTGACGCTGGTGTTCGTCGGGCAGGTCCTGGAGCTGAAGGCGCGCGATGCGACCGGCAAGGCGATCCGGGCGCTGCTCAATCTCGCGCCGAAGACGGCGCGGCTGGTGGGGCAGGGCGGGGATACAGAGGTCCCGATCGAAGAGGTGCGGGCCGGCGATCGGCTGCGCGTCCGGCCGGGCGAGGCGGTGCCGGTCGATGGCGAGGTGCTGGAAGGCCAGTCGTTCGTCGATGAATCGATGCTGACCGGAGAGCCGGTGCCGGTCGAAAAACTGAAGGGCGAGCCGGTGACCGGCGGGACGCTCAACGGCGAGGGCAGCTTCGTCATGCAGGCGACGCGGGTGGGGTCGGAGACGCGGCTCAGCCAGATCGTCGCACTGGTCGGCAAGGCGCAGCGCAGCCGCGCGCCGATCCAGGCGCTGGCCGACCGGGTGGCGAACTGGTTCGTGCCGCTGGTGGTGCTGGTCGCCGCTGTGGCGTTCGGCGCGTGGATGATCTGGGGGCCGGGGCTGGGCGAGGCGATCGTCGCGGCGATCTCGGTGCTGATCATCGCGTGCCCCTGTGCGCTCGGCCTCGCGACGCCGATCTCGATCATGGTGGCGACCGGGCGTGGGGCGCATGCGGGCGTGCTGGTCAAGGATGCCAAGGCGCTGGAGGGCTTTGCGCGGGTCGATACGCTGATCGTGGACAAGACCGGCACGCTCACCGAAGGCAAGCCGACGCTCAACCAGGTGATCCCGGTGAAGGGTGTGGACGAAGGGTTCGTGCTCGCTGTTGCGGCGGCGCTGGAAAGGCACTCGGAGCATCCGATCGGTTCGGCCGTGGTGAAGGGCGCCGAGTTGCGCGGCGCCCGGGTCTACGAGGCCGATGGGTTCCAGTCGCTCACCGGCCGCGGTATCCGGGGCAATGTCGGCGGCAGGCCGGCGCTGCTGGGGAACATCAAGCTGTTCCGGGAGCAGGGGATTGCCGTCGACGACAAGCTCGCGGCGCTGCTCGAGCAGCAGGCCGCCTCGGGCAAGACGGCAATTCTCGTCGCTCATGATGGCGCAGCGATCGGCGTCGTCACGGTGTCCGATCCGATCAAGGCCGGGGCGAAGGAGGCCATTGTTGCACTACGGGCCGACGGTATCGTGGTGGTGATGGCGACCGGCGACGCCAGGGGCACCGCGGATGCGGTGGGCCGGGAACTCGGCCTCAGCGAGGTCCGCGCGGGCCTGTCGCCGGAGGACAAGCACACGCTGATCGAAGAGCTAAAGGCAAAGGGCAAGTCGGTCGCTTTCGCTGGGGATGGCGTCAACGACGCGCCAGCACTGGCGGCGGCCGATGTGGGCGTGGCGATGGGCACGGGCGCCGATGTCGCCATCGAAAGCGCCGGGATCACGCTGCTCAGGGGCGAACTGGGCGCCATCGTGAAGGCGCGGAAGCTCGCCAAGGCGACGCTCGGGAACATCAAGCTGAACCTGCTGTTCGCCTTTGGGTACAACGCGCTGGGCATCCCGCTGGCGGCGGGGGTGCTGTATCCGTTCACCGGCTGGCTGCTGTCGCCGATGATCGCGGCGGCGGCGATGGCGTTGAGTTCGGTGAGCGTCATCGGGAATGCGCTGAGGTTGAATTCGGTGAAGCTGTAGGGGCTGACACCGGGCCGGTGCGATCCGACCCCCACCCCTGTCCCCTCCCCCTCAACAGGGGAGGGAGACCCTCACATTGACGCCGGTGGTGTTCGTCTCCCTCCCCATTCTTAGGGGGAGGGGACAGGGGTGGGGGTCGGC
>NZ_JAQGJL010000206.1 GCF_028290645.1 Devosia sp.
CCCCGCCAAGAAGCGAGGGAACCTGCAAATGCTGTGGATGATGGCGAGGGCTTATCTTTCCGTTCCACCGCTAGCCATTCGTCACCGTCGTTTTCTTGGTGACCTCTGGAACGCTCATGGCATCCACGACAGCGGGCCAGTAGTCCAATGGCTCGACAATTCGCTCAAGCAGAAGCTGGGGCTCGCGAATCAGGAAGATCCGGTCACCTTCGAACAGATGCCGCGGCCCCTGCTTGTTGTTGCCACCGATCTTGGCGCCGGCGACATTGCGATCTTCGGTGGCCCAGGCGACGAGAAAGTGCCTGTCGCACAGGCGGTGATGGCTTCGGCCGCTTTCCCATTCTTTTTCATGCCCCCGCAGATGCAGGACCGACGCTTCGTTGATGGCGGCGTACTCTCAAACCTGCCCGCCTGGGTGTTGGATGAGCTGCGGATGACCTCGGAGGAGCCGCTTCCTACCTTCGGTTTCCGTCTTGTAGATCTGGCGGTGCCCGGTTTGCAGACGTCGACGCAGGACCAGAACTTTCTTCAGTTCGCCGGCAGACTGGTGAACACTTGGCTGTCGGGCGGAAAGGTTCTCGAAACTCGCGGCATCGACGATTGCCACGTGGTCGAACTCAAGACAGACATCAGCACGCTGGAGTTCGACAGCCTTGCTGAGAGGTCCAGGGAGTTGTTCGACCAAGGCTACAAAGCCTCAATCGAGTTTTTTGACCGCGAGCTAGGCCCCAGGGATCCCGAAATGATGCGGATCGTCCTTCGCATTATCGCCAACTTCTTCAAGGGCACGATCGAGGCCCGTTCGGTTCGCGGGCTCTCCGTACGAGCAAGCATCGTCCTTTCGGTTGGCGATGATGTCGCTAAGGTTGCGTATTGTTCCCATAGTGACGCCGACGACCGGCTGCGCATCTGGAAGTCCTCCGATGGGCCGGGAAAGTGTTTCGCCTTGAAGCAACCCATCGTTGCTCTCGTCAATGACATCGCCGAACGCGCTAGGAAGCATCCGCACTATAAGTTCGAGCACGCCTTGCGACCCAAGAACGTATCGGTCGTGTACTCCGTCCCCATCTTCCGGAACTCAGAGGACTGGATCCTGACGCCGGATGGGAGGAAGACACCGCTCGGTGTGCTGGTTCTCGATGTCGAAGGTGGCCAGAACAACCGAATTGATCAGGTCCTGCACAATCGCTTTGTTCAAGATCGGCTCGCGACCTATGCACAGGTTGCCGGCGTCTACATTACCAAGAACGGCAAAGTCATGACCTCACGGACCGTGGAAGAGTCTACGCTTGGGAGCCAGTTACCGGCTCGCCCAGTTTCGATCTCGCCCGGTTTCTGGGTTTCCGAGCGAACCTTGCGGCAAATGGTTTCGGGTGCCGAAGTGACAGCTCTTCGCGAGCGCATTGTGGCCGAGCTGGCGCCGCTTGAGCACGCGAGCGTGGCCGGTCACTCGAACGGGGCGGCGAAGTAGCATCCGCGTTTGGCACCAAGCGGACATAGCGGCTGCAGTTTGCGTATCCCTTCAGTTGCCCTGGGACAATTTCAATACGTGTGCGTCCCAAGACGCAAGCAGGTCCGCCTTCTGGTCCAACTGTTGGGTATGCACATAGTGTCGAAATAGCGTACTAGTCGCTGAAGAACCTGACTGGTGACCGAATAGCGCGGCTATCAGGTCGATGGAATGACCGAGTTCAACCAACCTCGTCGCAACCGTTCGACGAAGGTCGTGAGTAGCGAATTTGGGGACAGGCAGTCTCTTGGACCTGTTGAGAAGGTACGAGCCGACGTCCCTAGCAGTCATGGTGACCCCGCCGGAGGTTGCGAATATCGCGGACGTTCGGACCAAGGACAACTGCTCCTCTAATAGCCTTCGGACCTGTCCCACTAGCGGCGTCTCTCGCGCTCGGCCGTTCTTTGAGCGGGAGGCCGGTAGTGTCCAGATCCAGGTGTGTTGGTCAATTTCTCCGACCGTTATTCCAGCCACTTCCGAACAGCGCGCACCTAAGAGCAACTGGATTTTTAGAATGGTGGCTGAACTCGAACGCTGGTCCGGCACCGACAGCCAATTCCACAGTGCAGAGATCTCATCGTCGGTAAGTGTTCGCGTTCTCGGTTCACCGTTCCCGTAGGACTGGAGGCCAGCACTGGGATTGATCTCTAGGTAGTCTTGCGCGACCGCCCAATTTAGCATCGCACCGATCCCTTGGCGCCGCTTCTCAGCCTCTCGAAGCCATCCTGCATCGGCGACGGGATCTAGGAGCTGCCTGATGTCGCGCCGAGTCAGTTTTTCAAGCTTCCATTGCAGAACCGGTGTAAGCGCCCGATAGAGCCGTCTCTCAATCTCCAGTGCTGTTCTGAGGCGCCCTTTCACCCGCCTTGAGACGTACCTCTCGACAAGGTCGGCCACCGTGATGCGATTTTCCTCTTCACGGCGGGCCGTTGCCTCCTCGAGAAGCAGGTCTCTTCCTGCCCTCGCCGCCGCAACTAGAACCCTCGCCCGAGAGCGCGCGTCCTGGAGGCTCACATCCGTGACAAAGCCAAGAGAGAGTCGCTTGGAGTTGGGCTTACCCTTGATACGGAAGCTGAGATCCCAACTCTTAATGCCCGACGTAGCGACACGAACCCCTAATCCAGTCGTGCGCGCGTCTCGCACCAAAAACGGATCAAGTTTCGGACGGAGGCCATCGATGCCTGCGGCGGTCAAGTTGACGGTTGCTAATACACGTCCAGACCCACTCTTCATCATTCCTCCGTCGCAACACCGTCGCAACAAAATCCGCGGATGCTCAGGAACGTCTCTGAACACAGGCGGATCTTAAGCATTTGATCTCGTTGAATAAAGTGTCACCAGCGGACTTCAGCGGATGCTGGTGGACGCATACTAGAAGGCTGGATGCAGACGCTGATCGTCCACAACAGCGATTGGCGCGGCCTGCGGCGCGATCTCGGCTGGCGGGGTTTCCTCGGCTTCCAGATCTATGTCGGCAGCATGGTGCTCTCGGCGCCACTGCACACGATGTTTCTCGTGTCGCTGCTCTGGAGCGCGCTCGCGCCGCACCAGCCGGCGCCGCTCGATATATGGGACGGACTGGCTGCCGTCATCTTCATCGTGGGCTATGCGGGGCCCGCGCTACTGGTCTTCATGGGGCTGAGGCGGCTCGGCCGCCGCGACCTGCTGGTGCAGCAGCTGGCATTGCCGTTGTACTGGATACTGCACTCGGTGGCGGCGGTGCTGGCGCTGGTCGAACTCGTCGCCCAGCCGCATTTCTGGGCCAAGACCGTCCACGGCAAGACCCGCCTCCACCGTCAGTCGGGGGCGCGGCAACGCGATCAGGAGGCGTAGCGGGAGAGATCCAGGTCGCCGATTTCGATGTCCGGCCGCCGCTCCGAGATGATGTCGGCGAGCACCCGGCCGGAGCCCGCGGCCATGGTCCAGCCGAGGGTGCCGTGGCCGGTGTTGAGGTACAGGTTCGAAAGCTTCGAGCGCCCCAGGACCGGCGTTCCGTCGGGGGTCATGGGCCGCAGCCCGCACCAGAAGCTCGCCTTCGACAGGTCGCCGGCATGCGGGAACAGCTCGCGCAGCGAGCGATCGAGCGGGCCGCGGCGGGACCGGTGGAGCGCCGTGTCGTAGCCGGCGATCTCGGCGGTGCCGCCAACGCGGATGCGATCGCCGAGCCTGGTGGTCGCCACCTTGTAGGTCTCGTCCATCACCGTCGAGACCGGCGCCACCGACTCGTCGGTGATCGGCACGGTGAGCGAGTAGCCCTTGATCGGATAGACCGGCAGGTCGATGCCGAGGGGCCGCAGCAGCAGCGGCGAATAGCTGCCCAGCGCCACGACATAGGCATCGGCGGTGAGCACGCCCTTGTCAGTCGTCACGCCGGTGACGGCGCCACCCGAGGCGAGGATGCGCTCGATCCGCGTGCCGTAGCGGAAGGCGACGCCCTTGCCGGCGGCGAGCGCTGCGAGCCCGTCGGTGAACATCCTGCAGTCGCCGGTATCGTCGTTGGCGAGACGCAGGCCGCCGACGAACGGCACGGTGGCACTGGCAAGGCCGGGTTCGGCGGCTACGCAGCCTTTGGGATCGAGCACCTCGTAGGGCACGCCGTACTGCTTCAGCACGGCGATGTCGTCGGCGGCGTGATCGAGCTGCTTCTGCTCGCGGAAGAGCTGCACCGTGCCCTGCTGCCGGCCATCGAAGGCAAGGCCGGTGGCGGCGCGCAACGCGATCATCATGTCGCGCGAGTATTCGGCGAGCCGCACCATGCGGCCCTTGTTGGTGGCGTAGGCGCGCTCGGTGCAATTGGCGAGCAGCTGCAGCCCCCAGATCCACATGCGCGGGTCGAGCTTGGGCCTCAGCACCAGCGGCCCATCCTGCATCAGCAGCCATTTGATCGCCTTGGCCGGGATGCCGGGCCCGGCCCAGGGCGAGGCATAGCCGTAGGACAGCTCGCCGGCATTGGCATAGCTGGTCTCGAGCCCCGGCCCGGGCTGGCGGTCGATCACCGTCACCTCGTGGCCCGCCTCCGCCAAATAATGGGCGGAGGTGATACCGATGACGCCCGAACCGAGGATGAGGACCTTCATGGCGCTCATCATCATGAGCCCGGGCCGAAAGGCAAGCGGGCACAGCGGCATGGCCAGCCTGCTGCAACGGGATGGCGCGCGACCCCGCTTGCGCTCCGGCCCGCCGCTGGGCATGTTCGCGCGGTGGGGCGCGACAGGACCGTCGGGGGAACACGGTGAGAATTGCGGCGCTATTCCTGGGATTGATGGCCGGGCTGTTCGCGCTGCTTGCGCCGAGCGCGCTGCGTACCGACCTGATGTCGCCGTTTCTCGAAATGTGGTCGGCGAACTCCAGCGAGCGCCTGCTCGGCACGATCGTCTGGTACGCCATTCCCGCCGCGGCGCTCGCCGGCGGGCTGCTTGCCACGGTGACGCCCGGGTTTGCGGCCCTGCTGCTGCTCGGCGCGGCGGTGGGGTGGCTCGGCGTCGGGCTGTCGATGCCGCAGCATTTCAACTACCAACTCATCGCCCCCGCCGCAGCAGCGGGGCTTGGCGCGCTGCTGGCGTTTCTCGCCGGCGAGTTGCAGCTAAGGCGCCGGCGCATGGCCCGACGCGGGCGGCTCGCCGAGGCCGCGGGGCTGGACGACAATGGCGAGATCGAGCGCGAGGCGGCGCTGCGGATGGATCCGCTGCTGATGCCGCGCGACGAGCAGCCGCCCCCGCCCCGCCGGACGATCCCCCTGACGCTCGACGACCTGACCGTGCCCACACGCGCCGAGAGCATCCCGTTGCGGTGGCACGACGACGATGCGCCAAGGCCGCACCGCGGGGGTGATGACTGGGCCGAGGTACGGCGCAGCCCGCCACCGCCGCAACCGCCCCAATCGTCCCGCGGCGAAGCGCAAGTGCGGCCGGAACCTCGACCGATCGAGGTTGAGTCGCGCCCGGTTCCGGGGCGCAGCGATCGCGATATCCGACCCGAGCGGCTGGTCCAGCGGGAGATGCCGCCGGCAAAGGGGCGGCGTGGACAGGGGAGCGCGCTCGTCGCGGCAATGGCGGCGGGGGGCGCGGTCCTCGCCCTGGGCCTCCTCCTTGCAGGAGGATACGTGCTCTATCGCGGCGGCATGCCCGCTGGACTGCCTGCCCCGCCGGCGCAGGCAACCGCCATTGCAGCGGCGAACGAGATACCGGCCGCCCCAGCCACGGCGCCGCCAGCCCTGCCGAAGCTCACGACACCCGAGACAGTCAGGGTCGCGGCCCCGTCGGCGGTCGCGCCCCTCGAAGCGGCCCACGAGCCGGCGCTGGTCGGCACCACGACGCAAACCGAGACCTACGCCGACCCGTTCAGCTATTGCCGGGCCGTCAAGACCATCGACTATGTCGACAACCGTTACAGCGGCCCCGCCTTCACCGATGCGATCGCGCAGGCGCTGCTGATCCCGCCAAGCACCGCGCGCGACCGCGTGCGCTGGCGCTGCTTCGAGGGCACGGTACTGGCCTGCACCTCATATGTCGGCCCGGTTTGCGACATGGCGCCGACGGTCACCGAGATGCAGGAGTTCTGCCGGCGCTACCCCCAGGTCGATCAATTGATGGCGCCCAGCGGCACCTGGTCCTGCGCCGACGGCCGCCCACAACTGCCGCCCGACGCCAGCTGGCCGATCGACGAACGCGGCTTCCTCCCCGAAAGCTGGGTCGCAGTCCCCGAAACCGGAGGAACGCCTGCCGGATAGGCGACACCATTCAGTCTGTGGAAAACTCTGGGATGGAGCGGGTGAAGGGAATCGAACCCTCGTCGTAAGCTTGGGAAGCTTCTGCTCTACCATTGAGCTACACCCGCGACGGGGTTGTATGTGCCGAAAGCGCGGGCTGACGTCAAGACTTCGCGGCGCGCGTGGCGAGGAGAGCGGCGGTAGGCGTATGGGTTGCCGCCGGCAATTGACATCGGGCGGCCGCTCTGTGAGGCGTTGCGGTCGACAATGACGCGGCGTCCGCATGAGAAATTCGAGATGACGGGTTCTCCCCTGATCGCCGTGGTGCCCTATGGAATCAAACGTCGCGGCAGGCTTGCAGCCATTGCGCTCGATCAGCTCCACTGGCCGCTGGGGTCGCCAGAGCTCGCGCCGGGATCGACCATCGCCAACCTTGGCCCGGACGATCATCTGATCGTCTATCTCGGCTCCTGGTTGTTCTTTGGCTCGCTTGCCGGTGTCAGGGCGCGGCTCTCCGTCGTGGTCGGTGAGCCGGAGGCCTTTCACGGGCGGTATATGCGCCTGCTGCGCTGGCTCCACCGGCGGTTCTTTCGCATCCTGACATGCAACGCCCGGCTGTTGCAGACAACGCCGAACGCCGTGTTCTTTTCGTGCGGCAACACCTGGGTGCCGGAGTGGGAAACGCTCGACTGCAGCAAGACCCGCATGCTCTCGATCATCGCCTCGGCCAAGGCGTCGCTGGTCGGCCACAAGCTGCGGCACGAGACCGTGCACTGGCTCAGGCACGCGGGGGTCGACGTCGAGATCATGGGCGGTGGCTACCGCTGGTTCGAGCAAAAGTCGGAAGGGCTGGCGGCCTATCGCTATTCCATCGTCATCGAGAATTCGCGGGAGAGGGGCTATTTCACCGAGAAGTTGATCGATGCGTTGTTGTGCGAGACGGTGCCGATTTATTGGGGCGCGCCGGATATCGCAGAGTTTTTCGATGTGCGCGGCATGATCGCTTGCCAGAGCCTCGACGAGATCAAGGCAGCGGTCGCAATGCTTTCGGCCGCAGACTACGAATCCCGGCGCGAGGCGATTGCCAACAACCGCTCGCGGGCGGCGAACTACGCCCATTATGAGCGCAACGCCGCGCAATGCGTGCTGGACGAATGGACCGCTGCACCTCAAAGGGCAATGTCTTGAAAAGCTACGTCATCAACCTCGATCGAAGTCCCGAGCGGTTGGCGCACTTTCTGGCGCAGGCGCAGGGAGCGCAGCTTGATGTGACGCGCATCGCTGCGGTCGACGGCATGGCGATGGATCCGATGCAACGGCTTGCCTTGTCGTCGCGGCATTTCCAGTTCCAACCGCTCAATCCGGGCGAACTCGGTGTGTTCATGAGCCACCGTGCCGCGTGGCGGGTGCTGGTCGAAAGCGGAGAGGCGCGGGCTGCGGTCTTCGAGGACGACGCGCTGCTGGCGGCCGACCTCGGCGGCCTCCTCGCTACGATCGACGCCCACCCGCCGCGCGGCGATGTCATCAAGCTCGAGACGACGCTCCGCGATGTCGTGCTGGGCGGCGACCGCGCAACACTCGGGGGGCGGTACGAGGGGCGGAGGCTCCTCAGTTGGCAGGGCGGCACGGCTGGCTATGTCATCACCCGAATCTGCGCCGAGCGCCTGCTCGGCCTGACCGATCCGATAGCCGACACCGTCGACCAGGTGCTGTTCGCACCGCAATCCCGGATCAGCCGGACTCTCCACATTGTCCAGGTATCCCCGGCCCCCTGCGTGCAATACGACATCCTGAACCGCGCGGGGAAAAGCGCGACATTCGCCACCACGGTGGAACGGCGCAAGAGGCGCGGCCGCTTCTTCCGGCACGGTCCGTGGATCGACGGGCGCCGCGCCGTTTTGCGCCTCAGCGAGGCACTTATGCGCGAGATCCGGGGACGGATGCCCGGCAATGACCTCCGCACCGTGCCCTTTGCCGCGGATACCGGGACAGGCATCGACGCGGCGGCGAAACGGGGACAGGAAATTCCTCATGCCTGACGGCAACACGGTCACCGTTGCGATATCCGGCGGGCTTGGAAACCAGATGTTCAAGTATGCCGCCGCGCGGGCCTTGGCACTGCGCCACGGCGGGGACGTCGGGCTCGACGTCACGTTCTATCGTAACAGCCGGCACCGGCACTTTGAACTCGATGCCTTTCCAATCATCGCCAAACGGCTTGTCCCCGCGTCGGGTGGGTTCTGGAAACGGTTCGGGGCCAAATCACGAGAGCCGGAGGCCAGGGCTCGGGTCTATCGGGAACCGCATTTCCGCTTCGACCCGGCCTTCCTCGACCTTGCCTTGCCGGTGGTCCTCGATGGCTATTTTCAATCACCCCGCTATTTCGAAAGCAGCGCTGAGGCGATCCGGCGCGAACTGACGCCACCGCCGGCCCGCGACAGCGAAAGCCTGGCGATCGCCCGGGCGATGACCGAGAGGGACTCGGCGGCGGTGCATGTCAGGCGGGGCGACTATGTCAGCAAGGCGCACGTCAACGCCATTCACGGGACATGCTCGATCGCCTACTACCAGCGCGCCATCGAGCAGCTGCCGGGTGACAGCACGGTGTTCGTTTTCTCCGACGACATCGCCTGGGCGCGGGCCAACCTGCCGGCGGTCCGGCGCCTCGTCTTCGTGGGTGATGCAGGCCCCCGGCCGGGGCTGGCCGATCTCTGGCTGATGACTTTGGCGCAGCACCACATTGTCGCCAACTCATCGTTCAGCTGGTGGGGCGCGTGGCTGGCCGCGCCGGGCAATGGCCGGAAATTCGCGCCGGCGCGGTGGTTCGCCGATGCCTCGCTCGATGACAGGGACCTCGTGCCTGCCGATTGGACGCGCGTGCCGTCCTAGCTGCGGAACGCCTCGAGCCGCGCTTCGGCGGCCGCCTCGTCCTCCATTGGCGCGCCGGCCAGCAGCGCATCCACCTGCCCCAGCCGGATGGCGTGCCGCTCCGAGAAAGGTGCGAGGAGCGCCAGCCGGAAGCGATCTGCTTTAAGCTTTTGGCGCAGGTCCGCCATTGAAATCACCTCTGAGGCCTGGAAGCGGGCGCGCTGCTTGTGGTAGCGGCTCTGCGGGTTGTCCCTGAGTTCATAGTTCTCGAAACCATTGCCGGCCTTGAGATATTTCAGGTGCCAATAGACGAAACCGGCGAAGCGCCGCTTGAGGTTCACCGTCCGGAACATCTCGAAGCGGCGGTCATGGGTGAAGTAGGTCTCGGGGTTGACGTGGAAGAATCCGACGTCACCGAGCCCCGAAATCCGCACGCTGTTGCAGACTCCGAGCATACCAGTCTTTGCGTCGCGCATGAGATTTGGCCCGGAGAAACACTCGAGGATGTTGCTCGCCGGCTCGGCCCGCAGGCGGGCAACCAGTTGTGCCATGGCAGTCGGGATCGCCAGATGGTCGTCGTCGATCTTGGCGACGATGCGGTGGCGCGTCTCGGCGAGCGCCACATTGGTGTAGTTGACGAAGCTCGCGGGGGACGCTGGACCGGTGCGCGCATGACCTTCGCTACCGGGCGGGAACACGCGATCGACGTAATGCAGCACCCGGAGCTTGGGTCCGTGCTTCTGCCTCAGCCGCAGCAGGATGTCGGGCGTGGCGTCGGTGCAGAGATTGTAAACGGCGACGATCTCGTCGAAATGCGGCAGGTGGCTCTCGATGGTCGCCTCGAGAAAATCCGCACCGTTGCGGATGCGCAGGAACGCGCTGATTCCCGGCAACCGCTCGGCGACCCGTAGGTCGGGGGGCGAAAAGCTGCGGCCCGAGATGATTTCTGGCCCTGCGAGGGTTGATCGATCCGGCATCACAGAAAGAAGTTCACCTTGGAGTGGTTGTGAATGGAGCCTATGCGATAGCGGACCCCGCCGCGCTGCATCGTGGGCTGGACGCGGCCGCGCTCGTCCTTCACCAGTTCGAACTCGAAATCCCGCGGGTCGAGCATTGCATTCCGGTTGATATGACTCATGCCGGTCGCCCGCGGATGAAAGTGGCGGTCCATGCCCATCAGATACTGCCCGATGGCCGCCGCGTCGAAAACCATGCCGAGCGTGTCGTGGCCGCGGGAATAGCCGAGAGCCCCAGGCGCAGAGGGGCCGGGTCTGGCCCTCCACTCCATCTCATAGGCGGGTGGTGACGTCGGGAGAAGCTCGAACCCCTGCTCCCCGACCTGATCCCGATAGGCCGCAAGCAGGTTCATGTCGTTGAGTGGAGTTCCCATCCTGACGCGCGGAGAACGGAGGCGGGCAATCAATGGGCGGTCACGCCGCTCCCGCGCCACGCGCCTGGCGATGAAACCGTTGAGCCCCACGAGTGCATCAAGGGCGCCCACGAAGAACACACCCGGAACGCAGCTGTTGTCGTTCAGAAATGGCGCAGCGAGCCCACTATAGAGGGCGGTCAGGCGCTCCTCGTAGGCTGCGACGTCGAAAAAAATGAGGTTGTCGGATTCGAGATGCAGCAGGCGCTCGATCCCGAGATGGCGCATCGCCTCTTCGAGGTAGAAGAAGCGCTCTGTGGTGAAGACCCAGAACCCCTGCTTCCGGCCGGCCTTCCTATTGATGCTCTTGTCGAACAGCTGGTGATCCGCAGTGCGCTTGAGCTGCGAGGTCAGGATCACCTCGGCACCGCAGCGGTCGGCCATTTCGATCATCGTCGAATCTTCCGACAAGACGACATAGATGGGTGTCGCTGGCGACTCGCGTTGCGACTGCCGGATCGAATCGATCAAATGCGTGGCAACGCGTGGACCGAGATGCACGTAAACGATTGGAAGCAACGAAGCTGCCCTCGAAGAAAAACATGGGTCTAGCCGTTCGGCGGGCTTGTCTTGGCCCGGAGTGGCGACATCCGCCTTCCCCTAGCACATAGCTAGTCACTCGGCACCAAGTAGGGATCGCAGGACGGCAATGGACTTTTTGGCCGACGACATCATCACCGGGGAGCGGCTCCAGGCGCTTTCGGAAATTACCGTGACTACAAAACCGATGGTCCGGTTTCATCGGTCGATGCGTGCCGCTGGGGTGAGGAATATCGCACTGTTTCAGGGCGATCAGGAGCAACTCGAGCCGACGCCTGACGCCTTGGCGAGGCTCAGGGGAAAGCGACGGATATTCGTCTATACGCATCTGCTTCCCTCGTTTTTCGAGCACGTATTCCCCAGACTCGACCACTCCTTTGTCCTCATCACTCACAACAGCGACTCGCCGGTCGATGCCCGCTACCTGCCGCAACTGGGGGATGACCGTATCCGGGCATGGTTCGGGCAGAACGCAGCCATCCGTCATCCCAAGCTTGCGCCGCTGCCGATCGGCCTCGCCAACGCGCAATGGCGGCATGGCAAGCTGATGAGGTTCATCGAGCAGGTCCGGCGACCGCCAGCAGAGCGCCAGCCGCTTATCTATGTGAACTTTCTCGTGCGGACCAATCCAGCGGTGCGTGCTCCGATACTCGACAGCATGAGCGAGCTGAAGAACGCATGGATTGCGCCCAAGAGGCGGTTTCGCCGCTATTTGTCTGACATGGCAAGCTGCCGCTGGTGCGTATCGCCGCCTGGTAACGGCATCGATTGCCATCGCACCTGGGAGGCGCTCTATCTGGGGGTTGTCCCCGTAGTGGAACAAGGTGTGTGCGGCGAAGACCTATATCGCGGGCTCCCGGTGGTTGAGTGCGAGGACCTCACTCGGCTCGACCCGGCGCAGGTCGCAGCAAACACCCTGGCCGTGACGCAAAATCCCCGGGAGTGGCATCGCATGACCATGAGTTATTGGCGGCTGCGCATCAGCGCGGAAGCCGAAGCCATTGCTTCGTCCTGATGGTCCGGGACGCGACGCATGGGCGCGCGCTTTCGCTGCCACCGGCCTGCGGCCTCGGGCCTTTGGCACTCTCGACGGCTTGCGCTATAGTCGTTGCCTTGGCCCGACGATCCGGGAGCTGATTTCGGTTCGCGAGGCGGCCAGTCAGGGAGAACGTGAGATGGTTCGGACTGCGATTGCAATTGCCGCTCTCATGCTGAGCGCCGGCGGAGCGTTGGCCCAAGGCACAGCGTTGCCCACAGGTGACGCGACCGCCGGAGAACAGGTGTTCAAGAAGTGCACCGTCTGCCACTCGATAGGACCTGGGGCCACGAACAAGATAGGCCCGGAACTCAACGGCGTGCTCGGACGGACCGCAGGGACGCTTCCGGGTTACAACTACTCGCAGGCGATGAAGGATGCGGGTGCAGGCGGGCTGGTTTGGACGCCCGAGACCCTCACCAAATTCCTGACCAAGCCCAGGGATTTCGTCCCAGGCACCAAGATGACCTTCCCAGGCCTGCCCAATCCCCAGGACATTGCCAACGTCATCGCCTATATCGCGACGTTCTCGCCCGACTACAAACCTGGCGCTGCCCCGGCAGCGGCACCGGCGGCGGAACCGGCGCCCGCGACGCCTGCCCAGTAGGGGGTCTCGTCGCCCCTGCCCCTCAACCGCCCGCGCCGAAGAACTCGGCGCGGGTGAAGAAGGTGTAGTCCGCCTCGAACGCCATGATGACGACGAAGATCAGCACCAGCACCGGCGGCACCAGGATGGCGTAGATCAGCGCCCACCGCTCCCAGGCCATGTGCATGAACACGGCGATGATCAGGCCCGCCTTGCCGAGCATCAGCATGAGGATCAGGCCCCAGCGCAGGTAGCCCTGGAACTGCAGCAGGTCCACGAGGTACGAGCAGGCGCTCAGGACGAACAACCAGAACCAGACGATGAGATAGAGCCGGATGGGATGCTGCTGGCCCTCGGCATGCGCCGCAGGTTGCACCATGGTGTCCGATCCCAGATGTGCCTCAGCCATTTTGCCTCTCACCACAGATAGAACAGCGCGAAGATGAACACCCAGACCAGATCGACGAAGTGCCAGTAGAGCCCGGTGATCTCGACGATCTCGTAGCGGCCCTTGCGTGAGGTGAAGAACCCCTTCTTCTCGGTGTCGAAATCGCCGCGCCAGACCTTTCGCGCGATGATCAGGAGGAAGATCACGCCGATGGTGACGTGGGTGCCGTGAAAGCCGGTGATCATGAAGAACACCGAGCCGAACTGCGGCGCGCCCCACGGATTCTCCCACGGACGCACACCTTCGGAGATCAGCTTGGTCCACTCGAACGCCTGCATGCCGACGAAGGTGGCGCCGAAGGCGGCGGTCACCAGCATCAGGATGGCGGTCTTCTTGCGGTCGCGGCGATACCCGTAGTTCACCGCCATCGCCATGGTGCCACTCGAGGAGATGAGGACGAAGGTCATGATGGCGATGAGGATCAGCGGTATGTGCACGCCGAAGATCTCGAGCGCGAACACCTCGCTCGGGTTGGGCCACGCCGCTTCCGTCGACATGCGCACCGTCATGTAGGAGAGCAGGAAACAGCTGAAGATGAAGGTGTCCGAGAGCAGGAAGATCCAGATCATCGCCTTGCCCCAGGACGCCGTCTTGAAGGCGGTCCGGTCGGATGACCAGTCGGAAACGAAGCCTTCGAGGCCCGGCAGTTGCGGCTCGGCCGGCGGCGAATGGGTCACGGCTGGATCGGACATCGTCTTTGCTCCCCCTTTAGCTCAGCAATTGCCCGCAGAGTTCGATGAACGCGCTGGCCCAGCCGGCGATCAGGCTGAACAGCACCACCCAGACGAACAGCATGAACAGCCAGTAGGTGGCGCAGAGCTCGACATTGAGCCGCACGCCCTCGACCTTCTCGCTGCCCCAGGCCTTCGCCGTCGCCCAGCCCAGCGCCACGAGACCGCCGAGGATGTGGAGGCCATGCAGGCCCGTGACGAGATAGAAGAAGCTGTTTGCGGGGTTGGTGGCGACGTAGTAGCCCTCGGCCGAAAGCTGCTGCCAGGCGATGAGCTGCCCGCCGAGGAACGCCAGCGCGAACAGGGCGGCGACGGCGAGGCCGACGCGGAGGCGGACGATATCGCCCCGTCGCACCGAGCGCTGCGTGTATTCCAGCGCCAGGCTGCTCAGCACCAGCGCGCCGGTGTTGATCCAGAGGATCGGCGGCACCGGCAAGGCCTGCCAGTCGCCAAGATCGCGGCGCATGAAATAAGCGCCGGCCAGCAGCGTGAACATCGAGCCGACGATGGCAAGGAAGAAGCCGAGGCCGGCGCGCTTGGCGGGATCATGCGACGCCTCGAAATCCGGGACGCCCTCGATGACGCCCTGCTCCAGCCAGGGCTTGGAGGTCAGCCGCTGCTGCGCCAGCCACCAGCCGGCGAAGGCCGCGAATCCGGCGAACAACATGATGACGACGCTCATTCCGAGCCCTCGTGATGCGGGGGCGTCGGGCCGGGCTGGTTCTGCGGGATGAAGTCCTCCGGTGCGCCGGGCACGCTGTAGTCATAGGCCCAGCGATAGACGACCGGCAGTTCGCGGCCGAAATTGCCATGCGCGGGCGGCGTTTGGGGGGTCTGCCACTCGAGCGTGGTGGCCCGCCAGGGATTGCCGCCCGCCGGCTTGCCGTGCCGGATGCTCCAGATCAGGTTGAAGACGAAAACCAGCTGTGCGGCCCCGACGGTCAGCGCCATGACGGTGATGAAGACGTTGAGCTCGTGCGCCGATGGCGGCTGGAACGAGATATCGCCGGATTCGAAGTAGCGCCGCGGCACCCCCATCAGACCGAGGTAGTGCATGGGGAAGAAGATCAGGTAGGCGCCAACGAACGTCACCCAGAAGTGCAGATGCGCGAGCGTGTTGTCGAGCATGCGCCCGGTGATCTTGGGGTACCAGTGGTAGATCGCGCCGAAGATCACGAGGATCTGCGCCACACCCATCACCATGTGGAAATGTGCCACGACGAACATGGAGTCGGACAGCGGCACGTCGACCACCACATTGCCGAGGAACAGGCCGGTGAGCCCGCCATTGACGAAGGTGACGATGAACGCCAGCGCGAACAGCATCGGCGGGTTGAGGTGGATGTCGCCGCGCCACAGCGTCAGCACCCAGTTGTAGACCTTTATGGCGGTGGGGACGGCGATGATCAGCGTCGTGGTGGCGAAGAAGAACCCGAAATAGGGGTTCATGCCGCTCACATACATGTGGTGCGCCCAGACCACGAAGCTCAGCGCGCCGATGATGACGATGGCCCAGACCATCATGCGGTAGCCGAAGATGTTCTTGCGCGCATGGGTGGCGAGGAGGTCCGAGACAATGCCGAAGGCGGGTAAGGCGACGATGTAGACCTCGGGGTGGCCGAAGAACCAGAACAGGTGCTGGAAGAGGATCGGGCTGCCGCCGTTGTGGGCCAGTTGCACACCCATCTCGGCTACCGCCGGCATGAAAAAGCTCGTGCCGAGCAGCTTGTCGAACAGCATCATGACGCAGGCGACGAACAGCGCCGGGAACGCCAGCATGGCCATGACGGTGGCGACGAAGATGCCCCAGACGGTCAGCGGCATGCGCATCAACGTCATGCCGCGGGTGCGGCCCTGGAGGACCGTCACGATGTAGTTGAGCCCGCCCATGGTGAAGCCGATGACGAACAGGATGAGCGACACCAGCATCAGCACGATGCCCGCCTCCTGTCCCGGCGTGTTGGAGAGGATCGCCTGGGGCGGATAGAGCGTCCAGCCGGCGCCGGTGGGACCGCCTGGCGCGAACCAGCTGGCCACCAGCACCAGCACCGCGAGCAGGTAGGTCCAGTAGCTGAGCATGTTGACGTATGGGAACACCATGTCGCGGGCGCCCAGCATCAGCGGGATCTGGTAGTTGCCGAAGCCGCCGAGGAACAGCGCGGTGATCAGGTAGATGACCATGATCATGCCGTGCATGGTGATGAACTGGTAGTAGGCGGCGGCGTCGATGAATTCGAGGAAGCCGGGGAAGGCCAGCTGCATGCGCATCAGCCAGGAGAGGACCAGCGCCACCATGCCGATCGCCAGCGCCGTACTGGCGTACTGGATGGCGATGACCTTGGCGTCCTGCGAGAAGACGTACCTCGTCCACCAGCTTCGCGGATGATAGAGCTCGACATCCGGAAACTCGGCAGCGTGGGCATCGGGCCCGTGTGTGGCGTCGACCATCAGAGTGCCTCCTCGCACTTCGTCTGATGTGGGATCGCCCGGAAAGAGCGGCGGCCTTAGTCCAGTCCGGCCGTCTTCAACACCTCCGGAGCGTAAAGTTGGGCGTAAGTCGACTGGCCGGCGAGCCAGTTGTCGTAGTCCTCCTGCGTGTCGACCACCACGCCGCCGCGCATATAGGGGTGGCCGATGCCGCAGAGTTCGGCGCACAGCACCTCGAACTGGCCGGTGCGCGTCGGGGTGAACCAGAAATAGGTGACGGCGCCGGGGATCATGTCCATCTTGGAGCGGAATTCGGCGACGTAGAAATCGTGCAGCGTGTCGATGGAGCGCAGCAGGATCTTGACCGGCTTGTCGATCGGCAGATGCAGGTAATCGGCCTGGATCAGCACGTCGTCACGGCCATTGGGATCGTCGGGGTTGATGCCGTAGGGATTGTCGGCGCTGACGAGGCGGGTGTCGGACAGTCCGAGCTTGCCGTCGGCTCCGGGCAACCGGTAGGCCCACTGCCATTGCTGGCCCATGACTTCGGCTTCGGTGGCCTCCGCAGGTACGGTGATGAACTGGGCCCAGACGAACAGGCCAGGCGCGAGCATGGCGGCAACGCCCACGGCGGTGAGGCCGATCAGCCAGTTCTCCAGCCGCTTGTTCTCCGGCTCGTAGGCGGCCTTCTGCCCCTCCTTGTGCCGGAAGCGCCAGACGCAATAGGCCGCGAACAGCACCACGGCGGAAAACACCGCGCCGGTGATCCAGAAGGTGATGATGATGGTGTTGTCGATATAGCCCCAGTTGGAGGCGATCGGCGTCCACCACCAGGGGCTCAGGAAGTGGAACACCACCGAGCCGACGACGATCAGGACGAATACGACTGCTATGACCATCTCTTGTTCATCCTCACCCCGCGGGCAGTCGATGAAACAGAAGGCAACAACCAGGCGTTCGGGCAAAGTACCGTAAGAGATGCGGCTGCGTGTGGTGTCCGTCTCCGGCCACACGCCCTGCATCACCGCAGGACCAGTTACAGCCCGAATAGTCGAACGTCAGCGTGATTCGGGGTCAAATTTGCTTTGCCCACCGATACTTAGGCGACAACGATTACATTGGGCGGCAGCGTTGTCAATTGCGGCTAATTCCCGCACCGCCTCCACAAACACGCGGCGTCCGAGGGAGGACGAAATGGTTGTGCGGGCGCGCTGCTTGCTCCGCACCGTGTTGAGGACTAGCATCGCCGGCGCAAGTATCTCGGCCGGTTGTGCTCGAGAATTCCGGCCGCTGTGACGCATCTCGAGCCGTTGCGAGATGGCAATGCTGACTTGCTCGAAATGCGGATTCGGCAATGCCGAAGGCGCGCGCTTCTGTTCCAATTGCGGATCGCCCCTCGATGTGGCGCGGCCGATCGAGGGCGAGCGCCGGTTCGCCACGGTGCTCTTCGCCGACGTGGCGCGCTCCACCGCGATGGCGGAGCAGCTCGACCCCGAAGACTGGGCGACGATCATGAACGGCGCCTTCGGATTCATGAACGCGGCGGTGGCCCGCTATGGCGGCACGGTTTCGCGGCTGATGGGGGATGCGGTGCTGGCGCTGTTCGGCGCCCCGGTGGCGCATGAGGACGACGCCGAGCGGGCGGTGCGCGCCGGGCTCGAAATCCAGGAAGCGGCGAAGGCCTACGGCGCGGCGGTGAAAGAGCGCCATGGCTTCGACTTCGACCTTCGGGTGGGCATCAATACCGGCACGGCGGTGCTGGCCTTCGTCGGCGACGCGATCAGGACCGAGTACACGGCGATGGGAGACGCGGCCAACATCGCGGCCCGGCTGCAATCGTCGGCCGAGCCCGGCACCGTGCTGATCAGCGCCGATACCCACAAGCTGGTGCATGCGCTGTTCGATTTCACCCCGCGCGGCGGCATCGCGATGAAGGGCAAGGCGGAGCCGGTCGAGTCCTACGTGGTGCTGCGCGTCAAGGCGGCGCCGGGGCCGACCCGCGGGCTGGAGGGGCTTACCTCCCCCATGGTCGGGCGCGAGCGGGAGATCGGGCTCCTGCGCGAGCGGTTCGAGGATCTCGACAAGGGGTTGGGCGCGGTGGTGGCGGTGGTGGGCGAGGCCGGGCTCGGCAAGTCGCGTCTGATCGCCGAACTCAAGCAGCTGCGCGACGCCAAGACCGGGGTGCAGCCGGTGTGGCGCGAGGCCCGCGCCATCTCGTACGGCCAGTCGATTCCCTACTATCCGTGGCGGCAGCTCGGCCGGCAACTCGTCGGCGCCACCGACATGGATGCCGCGCCGGCGGTGCGCGAGAAAGTGAAGGCGTGGGTCGACCGGCTGGGCCTCGCGCCGGGCGACATCCCGTTCTACGAGATCATGCTGGCGGTCGACACCGAGGAGAGCCGCATCGCGCTCGCCGTCCTGAGCGGCGAGGCGGTGGTCAACGGCGTCGCCGGGGCTGTCGTCAACGCCATCAAGGCGGTGATCCGCGCCGACGACCGGATGACACCCTATGTGATGGTGATGGACGACCTCCATTGGTCGGACACCGCGACGCTCGAGCTGATCGCACAGGTGGCGACGCTCGCGGTGTTCGAGCCGATCATGCTGGTCACGGTGCTGCGCCCGGACCGCAAGGCGCCGAGCTGGCAATTGATCGACCGGCTGCAGGCGAGCCTCGGCGGCAGCTTTTCCCGCATCGACCTCGAGCCGCTCGACGCCTCGGCCTCGGGCGAACTGCTCGGCAACCTCCTCCACATCGAAGAGCTGCCCGAGAGCATCCGGGCGCAGATTCTCGCGCGCTCGGAGGGCAACCCGTTCTATCTCGAGGAGGTCCTGCGCTCGCTGATCGACGGCGGACAGGTGGTGCGCGAGGGCGAGCACTGGCGGGCCACCCGGGCCATCCTCGAGGTCAGCATTCCCGATACGCTGGCGGGCGTCTTGAGCTCGCGCATCGACCGGCTGCCGGATGCGACCAAGCGCGTGGCGCAGACCGCGGCGGTGATCGGCCGCGTATTCCAGCACCGGGTGCTGGAATCGGTCTGCCGCGACGCCCCCTTGGCCGAGCGCATCGAGCATGTCGAACCGCATCTGGCGGCTCTGTCCTACGAGCAGCTGGTGCGCGAGAAGGCCCGGGATCCGGAGCGGGAATACATCTTCAAGCACGCGCTGACCTGTGCCGCGGCCTACGACCTGCTGCTGCGCTCGCGGCGTAAGGACCTCCACGCCCGTTGCGGGAGCGCGTTGGAGCTGCTGTTTGCCGATCGCCGCGACGAGTTCGCCGCCCTGCTGGCGCATCATTTCGAGGAGGCGGGCGACCTGGAGCGTACGCTGCAATACGCCAGGGTCGCCGCCGACAATGCCCGGCGGGTCTATGCGGTGCGCGAGGAACTCGAGCATCGTGAACGCATCCTCGCGGCGCTCGACAAGCTGCCCGACCGGCGGCCCGAGGACATGATCGACGCGATCCTCGAATGGGTGTGGGTGCGCAACAGGCGAGCCCAGTACGACGGCATGCTGGAGCGGCTGGAGCAGGCGGTCACGCTGGCACGCAAGCTGGGCGACAAGCGGCGGCTTGGCCTCGCACTGTCCTGGACGGGCAACGTCCACATGGTCACGGGCTTTCCCTCCCGCAGCTTCCCCTATCTCGAGGAGGCGCAGGTTCTCGCGACCGAAACAGGCGACGACCAGGTGCTGCTGCTGCCGCTGTTCATCGCCACCTGGTCGCTGGTCGAGCGCGACCCCAAGTCGGGTGAGGAGAAGCTGGCCGAAGTGATCCGACTGGCGCGCAAGCTCGATGCCCCGGAGGTGCTCGGCCATGCGCTGGTCTATCGAGCCGCAGCACTTGCCCGGCTGGGCCGGTTCGACGAGGCCAATGGACTGATCGACGAAGCGCTGGCGATGGTGGCCAAGATCGGTTCACCGGTGAAGCAGGCGGACATCCATATCGGCGCCAGCATGGCATATTACGACATGGGCGAGGTCGAGAAGGGCATCGAGCACGCCCGGATCGGCGCCGATCGCGCCATGTCGGTCAACGGGCTCGAGTGCGCCTGTGCGGCCTATTTCGGTATCGGGCGCGGCGAGCTCGGCCGGCACCGGGTCGACGACGCGCTGACGCAGTTCGCCCGATCGCTGAAGCTCGCGGACGCCGTCGGCATGGATTACTACATCAACTTGATCCGCGCCGGCGTGGGCGAGGCGGAATTCGAGCAGGGCACGATGGGATCGGTCGAAAAGATCCGTGGTGCACTCGACAACGCCCGCAGCACCGAGAACGACTTCGTCGTCGCGGCGCTGTCGATGCCTTATGCGCGGGCGCTGCTGCGGCTCGGCCGGGCCAAGGAAGCGAGCGAGCGGATCGAGGAGGCGGTCAGCTATTTCCGCCGGATGGAGCTCAAACCCTATCTTGCCAATGCGCTGAGCGTCGCTGGCGATGTCGCGGTTGCGCTGGACGATGCGAATGCGGCAGCGGCGGCACGCGAGGAGGCGGCCAGCCTCAGGGACGAAATCAAGCTGCCGCAACCTGCCACGCCCCTGCCCCAGGTCGAGCGGGCCTAGCTGATGGAAAAACCGGTGATCCTCGCGGTCGACGACGAACCCTCGGTTCTCGCCGCCGTCACACGCGACCTGCGGCGGCACTACGCCACGAGCTTTGACATCGAGCGGGCCGCGTCCGGGGCGGAGGCTCTGGTGGTGCTGGCCGACCTGAAGCTCGCCAATCGGGTGGTGGCGCTGTTCGTCGTCGACCAGCGCATGCCGGAAATGAGCGGGGTCGAGTTCCTCGCCAAGGCCATGGAGCTCTACCCCGAGGCGCGGCGGGTGCTGCTCACCGCCTATGCCGACACCGATGCGGCGATCCGGGCGATCAACGAGGTGAAGCTCGACCACTATCTGATGAAGCCGTGGCACCCGCCGGAGGAACTGCTCTACCCGGTCCTGGACGACCTGCTCGACGACTGGCGCGCCAACTACCAGCCGGTGTTCGAGGGGGTGCGGGTGGTTGGTCACCGCTGGTCGGCCGATGGGCACAAGGTGCGCGAATTCCTCGCCCGCAACCTCATCCCCTATCGCTGGCTCGATATCGAGATGGACGAGGAGGCGACTACGCTTCGCGAACTTGCCGGTGCGGCGGCGGAGCCCCTGCCCCTTGTGATCCTCGCCGATGGCACCGCGATGTCGCGGCCGACGATCGGGGCGCTGGCCGAGAAGGTGGGGCTGCATACGCGCGCCGTGGCGGCGACCTACGACCTGGTGGTGGTCGGCACCGGGCCGGCCGGGCTGGCCTCGGCGGTCTACGGAGCGTCGGAAGGCTTGCGGACGCTGCTGATCGAGCGCGAGGCGCCCGGCGGCCAGGCGGGCACCAGTTCCAGGATCGAGAACTATCTCGGCTTTCCGGTCGGGCTCAGCGGCGCCGACCTTGCGCGCCGCGGCGTGCAGCAGGCGCGGCGCTTCGGGGCGGAGATCCTGACGCCGGTCGAAGCGGTGAACCTCGAAACGCAGGATGGCTACCACATCCTGACGCTGAGCGATGGCAGCAAGGTCGCGGCACAGGCGCTGATCGTCGCCACCGGCGTCTCCTACCGGCTGCTCGACGTGCCGGGCGCCGAGCGGCTCTCGGGCGCGGGGCTCTACTACGGCGCGGCGATGACCGAAGCGCTGGGGGTAAAAGGGCAGGACGTGTTCGTGGTCGGCGCGGGCAACTCGGCCGGCCAGGCAGCGCTGCACCTCGCGCGCTACGCCAAGACCGTGACGCTGCTGGTGCGCGGCAAATCGCTGGCCGAGAGCATGTCGCAATATCTCGTCGAGCGGATCGAGGAGACGGAGAACGTCGCGGTGAGGGCCGGGGCCTCCATAGACGCGCTGGTCGGGGAGGAGAGCCTCGAGGCAGTGGCGATCCTCGATGCGGCGAGCGGGACGGTGTCCGAGGTGCCGGCGCGGGCGGTGTTCGTGTTCATCGGCGCCTCGCCGCGCACCGACTGGCTGAAGGACAAGCTGCAGCTCGACCCGCAGGGCTTCATCCTCTCGGGCCCCGACCTCGTCCGCCAGCCCAACCGCAAGCCGGAGGGCTGGCTCATCGAGCGGGAACCGTTCTGGCTCGAGACCAGCGTGCCCGGCATTTTCGTCGCCGGCGACGTGCGGCGACAATCGACCAAGCGCATCGCCTCGGCGGTCGGCGAGGGAGCGATGGCGGTCACGTTGGTCCACCAGCATCTGCGGGGACCCGCGCCGGCGCAGCGCCCGGCGGGGATGTAGGCGGATGACCCCGCCGGCCGAAGGCGTTGGCGACCCTTATGCGCTGATCCGCGCCGTGCCGATCTTTGCCGATCTCAGCGACGAGGAAGCGGACGAGCTCTGGCGCTCGGCCGAGCGGGTGACGGCAGCCCCGGGCGAGGTGATCATCGAGGAAGGCGCGCCGGGCGACCGGCTCTATATCGTCCTCTCCGGCGCGCTCGAGGTCACCAAGCGCGAGGGGGTGCGGGACATCACGCTCGCGACCCGCCGACCGGGCGAGGTGCTGGGCGAGATGTCGCTGCTCGAACAGGCGCCGCGCACCGCCTCGGTGCGGGCAGTCGAGGCGAGCGAATTGTTGGCGATCGGCCCCGAGGCGTTCCGGCGGCTGCTGGAGCGCCGGCCGGGCGCGGCGACGACGCTGCTCCGCACAGTGGTCGGGCGCCTGCGCAGCACCGAGGCATCGCTGGTGCAGGCCGACAAGCTGGCCTCGCTGGGCACGCTCGCCGCAGGCCTCGCGCACGAGCTCAACAACCCGGCCGCCGCGATCCAGCGCAGTTCGGAACTGCTCGCCGGCGCCTTCGAGGCCTGGCGGCAGCGGACGGTGGCGCTCAACGCGCTCGACCTGACCGCCGGGGAGCGCGCGGCGCTTGCCGAACTCGAGGCCGGCGTAATGGGTTGCGGCAGGATGCGCGACGCCGACGCGGCGATCCGCCGGGAGGAGTCCCGGCTGATTGCGGCGCTCGAAAAGCTGGGCGTACCGGAGGCGTGGGAGATCGCGCCGGCGATGGCCGCCTATGGCTGGACGGTCGAGCGCATCGCGCCGGTAGAGGCGGGTTTTTCCGCGGCCCGGCTCCCGATCGTGTTGCAATGGCTCGGCTCGGGGCTTGCCACGCAGCAGCTGACGGAGGAGATCCAGCGCGCCTCGAAGGCGATCAGCGACATCGTCCACGCGGTCAAGTCCTACGCCTATCTCGACCGGGCGCCGGTACAGGACGTCGACTTGCGCCAGAGCCTTGACGACACGCTGATGATCCTCAACCACAAGCTCAAGCATGGCATCGAGGTGACGAAGACATTCGAGGCCGACCTGCCACCGATCACCGCCTATGCCGGCGAGCTCAACCAAGTGTGGACCAACCTCATCGACAACGCCATCCAGGCGATGGACGGCAAGGGCCGGCTCGAGCTGGCCGCCCGACGGCTGGGCGGCGAGGTGGAGGTCCGCATTGCGGACAGCGGGCCGGGCATCCCGCCCGAGGTCGCGGCCCGCGTGTTCGAGCCGTTCTTCACCACCAAGGCGCAGGGCATCGGCACCGGGCTCGGGCTCCATATCGCTCACAACATCGTGGTCAACCGGCACGGCGGCCGCATCGACTTCAGCTCGAAGCCGGGCCGGACCGAATTCCGCATCGTGCTGCCGGTGGGTGCGAAACTCTAACTTCGCCCTGCCCTTAGCGGAGGCCGGCCCGCATGCATGTCGGGCCGGCGGCGGTTTTCCATAACAGGCTCCTGGGTCATTCATACCAACGGATCAGTCATCCGTCCGTGGCCGCTGTCAGCCATACCGCCATGACAATCGAATACGCCCAAGAGGTTGGTAAACAACTATCCTGCGGGTTGACAGTTCTACTGTCGCCATACGCAAGATCGGTTGGCTGAGGATAAAATGTAGCGTCTCATAACTCCTGAGAAAGCGGGGGTTCTCCCTGACTTTGCTCACAATAACCTCACCACATCAGGGAGTTTAGAATGCGAGTCTTATTCTTGGCAGGTGCCGCAATTGTCGCACTGAGCTCGGTCACTTCCGTTCAAGCCGGTCCTGTCTGGCACGCGAAGAAGACGCTGTCGGAATGCGTACTGATCAACGTCATCGGCGGCGTGAAGCAGTTCAACTGCGCCACGGACGTCGTCAGCTCGGACGATGCCACCAGCGACTACAACACCCAGACGATC
>NZ_JAQGJL010000209.1 GCF_028290645.1 Devosia sp.
GATCTCCCCATCCGCCCCGCCTACTTCCCCGACGACGCGCCCGCCGACCCCGGCCTACCCGGGGCCGTCCCGTACACCCGGGGCGTCCGCGCCACCATGTATGCCGGCCGCCCCTGGACCATCCGCCAGTACGCCGGCTTCTCCACCGCGCGGGAATCCAAAGATTTCTACCGCAAGAACCTCGCCGCCGGCCAAAAGGGCCTGAGCGTCGCCTTCGATCTCGCCACCCATCGCGGGTACGACAGCGACCACCCGCGCGTCACCGGCGATGTCGGCAAGGCCGGCGTAGCGATCGACAGCGTCGAGGACATGAAGCTGCTGCTCGACGGCATCCCGCTCGATCAGATGAGCGTCTCGATGACCATGAACGGCGCCGTCCTGCCGGTGCTCGCCATGTTCATCGTCGCGGCCGAAGAGCAGGGGGTGAAGCAGAGCCAACTCGACGGCACCATCCAGAACGACATCCTCAAGGAGTTCATGGTCCGCAACACCTATATCTACCCGCCCGAGCCGAGCATGCGCATCGTCGGCGACATCGTCGCCTACACGGCGGAACACATGCCGAAGTTCAACTCCATCTCGATCTCCGGCTACCACATGCACGAGGCCGGCGCGACCGCGGTCCAGGAGCTCGCCTACACCCTCGCAGACGGCCGCGAATATGTCCGCGCCGCCCAGGCCCGCGGCCTCGATATCGACGCCTTCGCCGGCCGGCTGAGCTTCTTCTTCGGCATCGGCATGAACTTCTTCCTCGAGGTCGCAAAACTCCGCGCTGCCCGCACGCTGTGGTCGAAGATCATGACCGAGCTCGGCGCGAAAGATCCCCGCTCGCTGATGCTGCGCACCCACTGCCAGACCTCAGGCGTCAGCCTCACCGAGCAGGACCCGCACAACAACATCGTCCGCACCACCATCGAAGCGCTGGCCGCGGTGCTCGGCGGCACCCAGAGCCTCCACACCAACAGTTTTGACGAAGCCATTGCGCTGCCAACGGAATTCTCCGCCCGCATCGCCCGCAACACTCAGCTGATCCTGCAGCACGAAAGCCGCGTCACCGACGTCGTCGACCCTCTCGGCGGCTCCTACTACATCGAGAGCCTGACCGCGGACCTCGTCTCCCGCGCCGAAGCCCTGATCGCCGAAGTCGAAGCGCAGGGCGGCATGACCGCCGCCGTCCAGGCCGGCACCCCGAAGCTCGAAATCGAGAAAGCCGCCGCCCTCCGTCAGGCCCGCGTCGACCGCGGCGAGGACGTCATCGTCGGCGTCAACCGCTACCGCCTCGAGAACGAGCCGCCCCTCGCCATCCGGGCCATCGACAATCGGCGGGTCCGCGACGAGCAGGTCGCCCGCCTCGCCGAAATCCGCCGCACCCGCGACCCCGCCCGCGTCGATGCCGCCCTCGCCGCACTACAGCAGGCCGCCCGATCGACCGGCAACCTCCTCGCCGCCAGCATCGAAGCCGCCCGCGTCCGCGCCACCCTCGGCGAAATCTCCGCCGCCCTCGAACAGGTGTTCCACCGCCACTCCGCCATCACCCGCGTCATCTCCGGCGTCTACGCCGAGAGCTACGCCAGCGACCCGCAATACGCCGCGATCACCGACCGCATTGCCGCCTTCCAGCACGCCGAGCACCGCCCGCCGTCGCTGTTTATCGCCAAGATGGGACAGGACGGCCACGATCGCGGCGCCAAGATCATCGCCACCGCCTTCGCCGACCTCGGCTTTGTCGTCCACATGGGCGACCTGTTCGAAACCGCGCCCGAAGTCGCCGCCCACGTCGCCGATCTGAAAGTCGACGCCGTCGGCGTCTCCTCCCTCGCCGCCGGCCACAAGACGCTGGTCCCCGAACTCATCGCAGAACTCAAGGGCAGGGGCCTCGGCGACGTCACCGTCATCGTCGGCGGCGTCATTCCCGCCGAGGACTACAGCTTCCTCCGCGACGCCGGCGTGGCGGAGATTTTCGGACCGGGCACCAATGTGCTGGAGGCCGCGTTCTCGGTGCTGAACCAGATCGAGGGGAGGCTGAGCAACCGATGATCCGGATGACCTTCCCCTCACCCGGCCGCTGCGCGGCCACTCTCTCCCTCAAGGGGAGAGGGACGAAACGCGAGATCGCGCCACCTCGCCCCTCTCCCCGTGAGGGAGAGGGTGCCCGAAGGGCGGGTGAGGGGCAGTTTCGATGATCGGCCGGCTCAACCACGTCGCCATCGCCGTCCCCGATCTCGCCGCCGCCGCCGCGAAATATCGCGATCTCCTCGGCGCTCACGTCCTCCACCCGCACGACCTGCCCGAGCATGGCGTCACGGTGGTCTTCGTGCAGCTCGAAAACACCAAGATCGAGCTGCTGACCCCGCTCGGTCCCGACTCCCCGATCCGCAAATTCCTCGACGCCAACCCCTCCGGCGGCATCCATCACATCTGCTACGAAGTCTCCGATCTCCCCAGCGCCGCCCGCACCCTCACCGAAGCCGGCGCCCGCATCCTCGGCGACGGCCAGCCCCGCATCGGCGCCCATGGCCTCCCGGTGCTGTTCCTCCACCCCAAGGATTTCGACGGCACGCTGATCGAGCTCGAAGAGGTGAATCCGGAGCTGCAGCCGGCGTAAGGCCGGTGGCTCCGCGACCCCTCATCCCCCCTTCGGGCACCTTCTCCCACAAGGGGAGAAGGCGACAAGCTCAAGCCTCCCAGTCGGGGTGCCTTCTCCCCTGGTGGGAGAAGGTGGCGCGTAGCGCCGGATGAGGGGTCCGCATCGCTCGCGATGCGCGATCCGAGCGCCAGCGAGGGTCGACTTATCCCCGCACCCCCAACCCAGCCCTATCCTCGCGCCACCAAAACCCGAGGACCCCTAATTGACCACCAGCACCCACCTGAAGCTCCCCTTCATCCTCCCCGCCCAGGCCGGCAAGCACATCACCCATAACGAGGCCATCGCCGCGCTCGATTCGCTCACCCAGCTCGCCGTGCTCGATCGCGACCTCAGCGTCCCGCCCGCCGGCCCCACCAGCGGCGCCCGCTACATCGTCGGCCCGTCGCCCACCGGCGACTGGTCCGGCAAGGCCAACCACATCGCCACCCATGACGGCGCCGCCTGGCAGTTCCACGCGCCCGAACCCGGCTGGCTCGCCTTCGTCCTGGATGAGAACGGCCTCCTCGCCTGGAGCGGCGTCGCCTGGCTCCCGACCCTCGGTCTCGACGCCACCGCACCAAAACTCGGCCTCAACGCCACCGCCGATGCCACCAACCGCCTCGCCGTCAAATCCGACGCCGTCCTCCTCAGCCACGACGACGTTACCCCCGGCTCCGGCGACCTGCGGCTGAAACTGAACAAATCCGCCGCCGGCAACACTGCGAGCCTCCTCTACCAGACCGGCTTTTCCGGCCGTGCCGAACTCGGTACCTCGGGCGACGACAAGCTCCACATCAAGGTCAGCCCCGATGGCGTCGCCTGGCACGAAGCCCTGGTGATCGACCCAGCCACTGGCAATGTCGGCCTCGGCACGGCCACTCCCGCCGTCAGGCTCGACGTCGATGGCCCGGTTCGCACGAAATCCTACACCGTCGCAACAGTGCCAGCTGCCAGCGCCGGCGCCGGCCAGTTGATCTTCGTCACCAATGAATCCGGCGGCGCGACGCTCGCCTTTTCCGATGGCGCCAGCTGGCGCCGCACCGCCGATCGCGCCGTGATCAGCTAGCGGCGGCAATCGCTGAGTGTTGGCCTCGGGCATTGGCTATGCTAGGCGATCGCACGCGAACCGGCCCGGGGCCCCGATGCTCAAGATTCTCAGCAACGCGCTCACCGACATCGTCGGCGGCTACGGGCAGCGGCGCGTCTGGATCACGTTGGCCACCGAGGATATCTTCGACCAGCACCGGCGCACCACGCTCGGCCCGCTCTGGCTGCTGGTCAACTATTTCGCCTTCGCCGCCACTTTCATCTTCATCTTCACGCCGGCCCCGCTCGATCCGCTCCACGCCATCTATATCGGCGTGGGCCTTCTCGTCTGGAGCTACATCAACGACAATATCACGCAGGCCGTGACGCTGTTCGAGCGCGAGGAGAGCTTCATCAAGGGCACCACCCTGCCGCTCTCTGTCTACGTCATGCGGCTGACCCTGCAGAACCTCATCCGCTCGGCCTATGCGCTGGCCGGCTGTGTCGTCATCCTGCTGCTCGCGGGGGTGACGGTCAGCGGCGCCTGGCTCTGGTCGGGCCTGGGGGTCTGCCTCATCCTTGTCGCTTCCCCCGCCGTGGTGACTGTCTTCGCCTTCCTCGGGGTGTTCTTTCCCGATAGCCAGTTCATCATCGCCAACCTGATGCGCGTCGCCATGTTCGCGACCCCGGTATTCTGGGGAAATGCCGGCGGCGATCCCCTGCGCACGGTGCTGTTCTACTGGAACCCCTTCACCTACTTCCTCGCCATCGTGCGGGAGCCGATCGTCGATGGCAGCGCGCCGCTCAACTCCTTCGGCGTCTGCATCGCCATCACGCTCGCCATGTGGGCCGGCGCTGTGCTGCTGCTCGGCACCTTCCGCCGCCAGGTGGCGTTGATCGTCTAATGGTTTCCATTCGCGCCCATGATCTCCACCTCGACTACCAGGTGCGGGAAAAGCTGACCCTCAGGCCGCGCGACAAGCGCCTGCCGCAGACCGGCGGCACCATTTCCGGCACCGGCTCGCACCGCTTCGTTACCGCGCTCGACGGCGTCAGCTTCGAGCTCGAGGCCGGCGACCGCCTCGGCCTCGTCGGCGCCAACGGCGCGGGCAAGACCACGCTGCTGAAAGTTCTCTACGGCATCTACGAGCCCACCGCCGGCAGCCTCGAGATCCGCGGCCGCGTCGATGCGCTGTTCAACATCAACCTCGGCTTCCGCCCCGAAGCCACCGGCCGGCGCAATATCCTGTTGCGCGGGCTGATCAACGGCTGGACCGAGGCCGAGATCGCGGCGCGCACCGAGGAGATCATCGAGTTTTCCGAACTCGGCGAGTTCATCGACATGCCGTTCAAGAGCTACAGCCAGGGCATGGGCGCTCGCCTCGCCTTCGCCATCGCCACGACGCTCGAACCCGAAATCCTGCTGATGGACGAATGGATCGGCGCCGGCGATGCGAGCTTTCAGGAAAAGGCCTCGCAGCGCATGAACCTGCTCGCCGACAAGGCCGGCATCATCGTCCTCGCCAGCCACAGCGAAGAGCTGCTGCAGAAGACCTGCAACAAGCGGCTGGAGCTGGAGAAGGGCAGGGTGAAGCATTTCGGGAAGATGGGCCCCGACGATCCTGCGTGATCATCGGGGTGCTTTGGGCGCCCGCTACATCAGCCCGGTCATCATCATCAGCTTCTGCTTCAGCGTGCCATGTGTCAGCGGCACGCCACGCGCCGTCACGAGGGCGTGGAACTCGGTGAACTCGTCCTCTTCGAGGAACGGCGCGAAGCTGCCTAGCTCGCCGATCTGGTAGATCGAGCGCAACACCAGGTCGAGCTTGATGATCGGCATTTCGAGATACTGGGTCAGCAGCAGGGCGCCCCAGTGAATTTGGCTACCGCGAAAGACATAGTCCAGCAGGTCGCGCTGCAGCTCGCGCCGGTATTGCGTATTCATCTCGGCGATCAGGTCGTCCTCGGCGATCGGCAGCGTCAGGCTGGCGCTGTCGAGTAACGCCGCCCGGCTGACCGACAGTGCGTCGCGCATCGGCTTGCGCGCCTCGCGCACCAACTGGCGCAACGGGTTCTGCCCGAAATAGCCCTGCGGCATCTGTGCCGCAGAAACGGCAAGCTGCCGCCAGTCGGCCCGGTTCAGCGCGCCCTCCAGCCGCTGCAGCGAATAGATCACGCGCGGGCGGATCTTCATGGTCTGCACGATCAGCTTGCTGAGCGCCGCCTCGCCCTTCCGGATCACCCTCGGCCTGATCTCAGTCGAGCGATAGTCCTGCCAGTAGCGCCGGAAATGGGGGTCAGCGATCACCTGCGAGCCGAAGCTGAGCGCGTAGCTGCCGATATGATGGCTGAGCTCGTGGTTTTCGCTGGCGCCGATGAACTGTGCCTCACCGCGGAGGGAGGTGAAGAACTCGCGCAGCCCGCGCTTGGCGTAGAAGACGCTGTCGTTGAGCACCAGCAACTTGTCCGGCGCGTGCCGGTCGAGCACATGCAGCACGCCGCGCCGGTAGCCACCGAAATCGCGACCGAAGTTGCGGCGCTGGATGAAGGTATGCAGATACGGCCGCAACCGCGCGAGTTCGGACTGCGGCAACGGGGTATTGCTGACCGCCACGACCCGGATGCCGAGCTCGGCGAGCAGGGCAATGGCGTTCACCACGTTGGCCGGCAGCCCGTGCGGCTGGTAGAGGTGGAAGACGCAGAACACGCCGTCATTGGTCTGGGCGAACTGCTCGATCAGGACGACGTCGCCCTGCTTGTCGAGGCGGGCTCGCGCGACCCAGTCGCTCACGATCAGCCCGGGCATCAGCACGGCTCGGACCGTCACCTGCATCAGCGGCAGGAAAACATTCTGGTAGAGGAAACGTACTGGGTTCAAGGGGAGTCCCGTC
>NZ_JAQGJL010000210.1 GCF_028290645.1 Devosia sp.
CGACAGCACCTGCGTGTCGTCAAGCAGGTGCTGCAGGCTGTTCAGTTCGAGCGGGAGGTCTCGCCTGAGCTTGGGCTGCTGCTGCTGTGGTTCGGTTGCGGCAGTGGTGCTGCCGTCGCGCAGTTCAACGGCTATTTGCTATAGCCCTTCCAGAACGTGCCGTCGGCCAGGTCGGTCGAGGAGCCGACGACGTCCGGTCCGCCGAACTTCGCCATCACGGCAAAGCTCTCTTCGGCCGGCTTCATGTTGTTGGCAGCATAGCTGGTGACGATGCCGGCGCGGTAGTCGTCACGCAACTGGGCGAAGAGCGCGTCGTCGTCGCCAACATTCATCACCTCGCGGATCTGGTCCCAGACCGCGTCGTCGTTGAGGAGCGCGGCCTTGGTCTCGAACGAGGCATCGAGGAAGGCGGTCAGCGCATCGGCCTTGTCGGCGGCGGTCTCGTCGAAGAAGGCCCAGCCGAGCAGCGGCGGGGTTTCCGAAACGCCGAGATCGGCAAGCATGGCGGCAACCGAGATCAATTCGGTCTTCCCGGCGAGCTTGGCGCGCGAGTTCCAGTTCCAGAGGTTGAGCGCCGCCTGGGCCTGGCCGCCGGTGATCAGTTCGTTGACCAGCGGCGGGGCGCCGAACTTGGCCGAAGCGTCCTCGGTGAGGTTGCCGCCGGTCAGCTTGTTGTATTCGGCGGCGAGGATGACATAGCTCTTGTCGACCGGGCTGCCGGAGACGGCGAGGGTCTTGCCCTTCAGGTCCGCGACCGAGCCGATGCCGGCGGCGGGATCGACGACGAGGCCGCCGACGGTCAGCGAGTGCGGCACCATGGTGACCATGTTGCCTTCGTGGCGCTGGATCGAGACCCAGACGAAATCGGAAAGGATGACGTCGACCTGCTTCGCCTGCAGCGCGATCTGTCCGGCCTTGCTGTCGGCGACGTCGCGGACATCGAGTTCGAGCCCGTGCTTCTTGTCGATACCGAGCGCCGACATGGCAGCGAGCTCCCACTTGACGGTGCCGGTCGCCTGCACGCCGAGCGAAAGCTTCCTCGGCCCGTCGGCCTGGGCGAAGGTGCCGGTGGTGGCGCCGATCGCCAAAGCGAGGCCTGTCAAAGCGATAGCAAGTATTTTGCGCATGGTTTCTCCGCCGAACGCCAGACATCTGGTGGTTCAGCGCTAGCACCCGGGAACATTGGCCTTGGCTATATCACGTATTGAGGCCGTAGGGTTGCAGGGCCTCGGGCGCGCGGCCCACGGATGTGCGATATAACCATCGACACAGGCCTCCGGGGGAATCCTCCAGCATGAAGAAACTCGCACTCGCGGCAGCTGCCGTACTGGCACTCGGCGGCGGGGCGCATGCCGAGGGGAACCTCGCCGCCAACGGCACCGACCTGACGCTCGAGATCAACACCATCGATCTCAAGTTCTCCCAGGACGTCTGGGAGCTCGAGACCGGCAAATACTACCAGCTCGACATCACCTCGGACGGCAACGAGGAGATCGCGGTGGTGGCGCCGGAGCTGTTCCGCAATTCGTGGATCGACCAGGTCGTCGTCAACGATCTCGAGGTGAAGAGCAACGGGCTCTACTCGGTGGAGTTCGACGATGCCGGGACCTTCACCATTTCGTTCGTGCCGATCCGGCCGGGCGAGTATGAAATCTACGTGCCCGGCTACGAGAATCGCGGGCTCAGGGGCAAGTTCATCGTCAAATGATCACCAGACGCACATTCGTCGCGACGGCGACCGCCTTGATCGCCGCGAGCGCCGTGCCGCGGGCCGCCGCCAAGGGCACCGGGATGATCTTCGTTTCGACCGAGAAGGGCAACGAAGTGGTGGTGCTCGACCAGTCGCTGGCGGTGGTCAAGCGGATCGCCACCTCGCGCCGCCCGCGCGACATGCATTTCAATGCAGCGAAGGAACTGCTCTACGTCGCCTGCGGCGACGACGACACGATCGACGTGATCGACGTGGCGAGCCTCGAAGTGGTCGACTCGATTCCCACCGGGCCATCGCCGGAAGTGTTCGCGTTCTCGCCCGACGAGAAGATGATCTATGTCTCGAACGAGGAGGATTCCCGGCTCGAGGCGATCGATCTCGCGACGCGCGTCTCGGTCCAGCAGATCCCGACCGGCGCCGAGCCTGAAGGCGTCTTGCTGATGCCCGACGGCAAGACCGCCTATGTCACCTCGGAAGTCGCCGACATGGTGCATGTCATCGATACGACCACCGGAGCGGTGAGCAAGAACATCCTCGTCGGCACGCGCCCGCGGCGCTTCATCCTGACGCCGGACCAGAGCGAGCTGTGGGTCAGCTGCGAACTCTCGAGCGAGATCTACATCATCGATACGGCGACCAACGAGATCAAGGGCGACAGCCTGATCTACGTGCCGGACGGGTTCCGCGAGGAGGATGTCACTCCGGTGGGGATGGCGATCACCAAGGACGGCAGCAAGATCCTGCTGAGCCTCGGCCGCGCCAACCATGTGGCGATCATCGATGCCAGGACGCATGAGGTCTTGTCCTACGTGCTGGTGGGCAAGCGCGCCTGGTCGGTGGACCTCACCAGCGACGAGAAGTTCGCCTATGTGGCGAACGGGCTCTCGGACGACATCACGGTGATCGACATGGCCTCGATGAAGGCGGTGAAGTCGGTGCCGGTGGGCCGCGTGCCGCATTCGGTGTTGATCGATGACTGAGTGGCGCGCACTTGCGGCGGTCCTCGCTTCTCCCCTGGGGGGAGAGGGGGCGCTGGGGCGCCGGCTGGGCAAAGTCGCTCTTAATCTGCTTGTCCCAATCACAGCACTGCTCTTCTCCACCGCCGCCATCTCCGCCGAGGTGAAGATCGGCTATCTTGGGCTGAAGGACGACCCGCGCTATCATCCGGACATTGTCTACAACCGCATCGAGATCGCTCCCGGCGGCAACCCGATCGATGGGGCGACGATGGGGATCGAGGAGATGAAGGTGGTCTCCGATGCGGTGGACCAGCAGGTGGTGCTGGATCACCAGGAAGCCACGGATGCCGCCTCGCTGGTCGCGGCGGTCGGCGAGATGGTGAAGGCGGGGGAACAGTTCGTCATCCTCGACCTGCCGGCGGAACTGGTCGACCAGGTCGCCGGGGCGACGCGGGAATGGCCGGTGACGCTCCTGAACGCCACGGCGCCCGAGGATTTCCTCCGCAACCGGTGCTATCCGAACCTCCTCCACACGGCGGCATCGGATCGCATGCTGTCCGATGCAATGGTGCAGCTGCTGCGCGTCCGCAACTGGACCAAAGTGCTGATGCTGGTCGGCACCGAGCCGCGCGACAAGGCGATGGCGGCGGCGTTCCGCGCCTCGGCCGAGCGGCAGCGCTTCAACATTGTCGACGAGCGCGAGTTCACCCTCGCCACCGATCCGGCGAACCGGGAGAAAAACAATTCGCTGCTGATCACCGGCAATGCCGATTACGACGTGGTGTTCGTTGCCGACCACCAGGGCGAGTTCGCGCGCTACCTGCCCTATGCCACCCAGCTGCCGCGGCTGGTGGTGGGGTCCACCGGGCTCGTCGCCTCGGAATGGCAGTGGAGCTGGGACCGCGACGGCTCGACCCAGGTGACCTCGCGCTTCGAGGCGCTGACCGACGGGCGGCGGATGACCGGGCAGGACTGGGCGAGCTGGATCGCCGCCAAGGCCATCGTCACCGCCTACGCCAAGGCGCGAACCGGCGAGTACCAGGCGACTGCCGACTATATCCGCGGCAAGCGGCTGAAGATCGACGGCGCAAAGGGGGTGCAACTGAGCTTCCGGCCGTGGGACGGGCAGCTGAGGTTCCCGATCATTCTCGCGACACACAACGCAGTGATCGCCGAAGCGCCGCTCGAGGGATTTTTGCACCAGACCAACGTGCTCGATACGCTCGGCACCGACGAGCCGGAGCACAAGTGTCAGTAAGCGCACGGCATCTATGGCTTGGCGTCTACGCCATCACCTGGCGCGAGATCGCGAAGTTCCTGCGCCAGACCGAGCGGCTGCTGTCGGCGCTGGTGCGGCCGGCGCTGTGGCTGCTGGTGTTCGCGACCGGGCTGCACGACCTGCTCGGCGTCTCGATCGTCCCGCCGTACCAGACCTATACGCCTTACCAGGAATATATCCTTCCGGGGCTCGTCGGCATCGTCATCCTGTTCCAGTGCATGCAATCGGCGCTGTCGATGGTCTATGACCGCGAAGCAGGGGTAATGCGGGTGATGCTGGTGACGCCTCTGCCGCGTGGGTTCCTGTTGTTCGCCAAGATTGCCGGCGCGACGATCCTCGCCCTGCTGCAGGCCTATGCGTTCCTCATCGTCGCCAAGCTCGTCGGCTACGGAGTACCCGATTTCGGCTACCTGACGGCGATCCCGGCGATCCTCCTTGCCGGGCTGATGCTGGGTTCGATCGGGCTCCTCGTCTCGGTCTATACGCCGCAGATCGAGAACTTTGCCGGGATGATGAACTTCGTGGTGTTCCCGATGTTCTTCCTTAGCTCCGCGCTCTACCCGCTGTGGAAGCTCAGGGAATCGGGTGCCGAGATCGTCTACTGGCTGAGCTTCGTGAACCCGTTCACGCACGCGGTGGAACTGATCCGCTTCGCCATGTACGGCCAGCTCAACCTCGTCTCGCTCGGCGTCGTCGCCGGCGTGGCCGTGGTAGCGTTCCTCCTCGCGGCCCGCGGCTACGATCCGCAGGCCGGAGCGATCCGCAAGGTGAAGCGGGACTGAGCCGCTCGTGCGTTTGGGCCGGTTGAAATCGCTGCCGTCCGGTGATCAGGTGCCGCCCGCATAGTTGCGGGAGGATTTTCATGAGCTTGAACGTACTTTTCGTCGGCGGGACGGGACAGATTTCGCTGCCCTGCGTCGAGCGCGCGGTGGCCGAGGGCCACAAGGTCAGCGTGTTCAATCGCGGCCTCCGCGATGCGGAACTGCCGGTCGGGGTGACCTCGATCGTCGGGGACATGAAGGACCCGGTGGCCTATCGGGCGCTGGGGGCGCAGAAGTTCGACGTCGTGGCGCAGTTCATGGTGTTCACGCCCGAGCAGATGGCGGAGGACATCGCTACCTTTGCCGGTAACACCGGCCAATATATCTTCATCTCCTCGGCCTCGGTCTACGAGAAGCCGGCCAAGCACTACATCATTACCGAGAAGACGCCGACGGTGAACCCGTACTGGGGCTACAGCCAGGCCAAGATCGCTTCGGAAGCGCTGCTGAAGGCCGCAAAGAACCTCCCGTGGACCATCGTCCGGCCAAGCCACACGGTGCGTACCGGGCTCCCGACCATGATGGGCGAGGGCGACATCGTCATCCGCCGCATGCAGCAGGGGAAACCCGTGATCGTCGCGGGCGACGGCACTTCGCCGTGGACGCTGACGCGCTCGGTCGATTTCGCCGTGCCGTTCGTCAACCTGTTCGGTAAGCCCGCCGCGCTCGGCGAGGATTTCCACATTACGTCGGACCGCGGCTATAGCTGGGACGATATCTATCGCGCCATCGGCCGGGGCGTCGGGCTGACGCCGAACATCGTCCATGTGCCCAGCGACACGCTGGTCGCCTATCGCAAGGAATGGGAAGGCCCGCTGCTCGGCGACAAGACCTGGTCGGCGCTGTTCGACAATTCAAAGGTGAAGCGCGTGGCCGGCGATTTCAGCTGCTCGGAAAATCTCGACGAGGTGCTGGAGGACTCGATCGGGTTCCTCAAGGAGCGGCTCGCGAGCAATGCGCCGGTGAACATGGAACTCGATCCGCTGATGGACCGGATCACCTCGGAGCAGGCGGCGCTGGGACGCTAGACGCAAGCATGCGGCCCGCGTCCCCTCTCCCTCCCGGGTCGGGTGAGGGGTTCAGCGGCTCATGTCGCCCGCCCCCGCCTCATCCGGCCTTCGGCCGGGCGAGAGGTTTTTTCGCCCGGTTGCGCGCACCAAAGACCCCCTCGCGCGTTTCTCCTCGAAGAGAGGAGGACACTATGGGCGACAAGCACAAGGGCAAGAAGAAGGACGCCGTGCCAGCCAGCCACGGCAAGAGCGGCGAGGCGAAGAAGGACAAGGACAAGCTCGCCAAGTCCACAGTCAAGGACGACGCGCACGAGATGCCCGGCGCCGCCGGGTTCCTGAGCGCGGGGGCCGAGGAAGACACCTACGACTAGGTCCTGGCCCGCAACGCCACTGCGCGAAAATGCGAAAGGCCGGACAGGTGTCCGGCCTTTGTCGCATTCCCACGATAGGGAAGTTTTGGAGCGGGCGAAGGGATTCGAACCCTCGACCCTAACCTTGGCAAGGTTATGCTCTACCCCTGAGCTACACCCGCACTCCATCGGCAATTGACGATGCCTTGTCCCCGTGGGAGCTTGGCATCGCGTCGCCGCGCGCCTATATGCCCAATCGAAAGCACGTTTGCAACCCATAATTCTGGCCTGCGGCAAGCAGCGATAATGCTTGCCTCGAAGCCCTTCAGGGGCGCAAGAAAAGCAGGCAATCCCGGGGTCGCGAGGCGCCCCGCACGGCAGGAATCCAGCGCATGTCCCTAAACGACCTCAATCCCGCCTCCGCCCCATCGGCCCCGCCCGCCGGCGCGCTGATCAAGGAATCGACCGACCGTGCGTTCAAGGCCGATGTCATCGACGCCTCGCTCGAGGCGCCGGTGCTGGTCGATTTCTGGGCGCCGTGGTGCGGACCCTGCCGGCAGCTGACGCCGAACCTCGAGAAGGTCATCAACGAGAAGGCCGGCAAGATCCGGCTGGTGAAGATTAATATCGACGAGAACCCCGGCGTCGCCGGCCAGCTCGGCATCCAGTCGATCCCCGCGGTGTTCGCCTTTGCCGGCGGCCGGCCGGTCGATGCGTTCCTCGGCGCGATCCCGGAGAGCGAGGTGCGGCGGTTCGCCGACAAAGTGATCGCCGCGGCGCCCGCGGGCCAGCCGCAGCCGGGGTCGATCGAGGAAGAGATCAAGAATGCACTCGCCGCCGCGGCCGAGGCGCTGACCGCCGGCGACCTCAACCAGGCGGCGCAGATTTACGGGATGGTGCTGCAGCACCGGCCGGAAAATCCGGCGGGCATCATCGGCATGTCGAAGGTGTTCCTCGCCGCCGGCGAGCCAGAGCAGGCCAAGGCCGTGCTCGACACCATGCCCGAGGGCGAGCGGAAGGGCGAGGACTACACCTCGACGCTGGCGGCGCTGAAGCTCCTCGCCGAGGCGGCCGAACTCAGCGAGGCCGACGAGCTTGCCGCGCAGCTCGAAAAGAACCCCGACGACCACCAGGCGCGCTTCGATCTCGCGGTCAGGTACAATGCCGATGGCAAGCGCCTCGAGGCGGCGGAGGAACTGGTGAACCTGATGCGCCGCGACCGGACCTGGAACGAGGACGGGGCGCGCAAGAAGCTGCTCGAACTGTTCGAAGCCTGGGGCCCGAAGGACCCCGCCACCCTGAAGGGGCGTCGGCTGCTGTCGGCGCTGCTGTTCAGCTGATTTACTCCTGCGACACCGCGGACCGAACGTCCGGGTGCCAGCGCCTGAGGAGCCGCCAGTGTTGAAGCGTCCAAACTCTCCCGCCGATCTGCCTGCCAGCGTGCCGGTGTTCCCGCTGACGGGCGCGCTGCTGCTGCCCTATGCGCGGCGGCCGCTCAATATCTTCGAGCCGCGCTATGTCGAGATGATCGACCATGCGCTGAAAGGCGATCGGCTGATCGGGCTGATCCAGCCGCGCGACACGTCCGAGGAAAGCCCCAAGGGCCGGGCGCCGCTGCAGCGCATCGGCACGGTGGGCCGGATCAGCCATTTCGAGGAAGTCGAGGACAGCCGCTATTTCGTCATCCTCGAAGGCATCTGCCGGTTCGAGCTGCTCAAGGAAATGCCGACCATGACGCCGTTCCGCCGTGCCATGATAGCGACCGACGCGTTCGCGGCGGATTTCGATCGCGAGTTCGGCGAGGCGGCGGTCGACCGCCCGCGGTTCCTGAAGATGATGCGGGAGTATGCCGAGTTCGGCAATTTCGACCTCAACTGGGACGAGATCGAAAAGACCGGCACGGCGGACCTGGTCAATTTCTGCGCCATGGTATCGCCTTATGGGGCGGCCGAAAAGCAGGCGCTGCTCGAGGCCGATACGCTCGAGACACGGGCCGAGACGCTGATCGCCATGGCAGAGTTCGAGATGGCCCGGGGCGGCAACCGGGCCTCCCCGCTCAATTGAGCGAGCAGCCGGCCCCCGCCGCAGCGCTTCGCCACGCGGTGGATGTGAAGACGCTCGAAATGCTGGTCTGCCCGCTGACCAAGACGCGGCTGACGCTGTCGGCGGACGGGACCGAACTGATCTCGGTGGCCGCGCACCTCGCTTTCCCGATCCGCAACGGCGTGCCGATGCTCAGCCTCGACGAGGCGCGCCAGATCGAGCAGGGGGACATGGGGCGGAACCTGCCAAGGCTGGGGTAGGGCGCTAGAGGCCGAGGTCCTCGGGCGTCAAAGTGGTCTTTTCGGCCCGCTTGTGGATGGCCGGCAGATGCGGCAGCTGCAACATTTCCGCGAGTATCCTCAAGTAAGCCAGCACCTGCCTCCTGCCCACATTGGTATCGTACCACCAGTCCCCGTCGAGCTTTTCGGCATACTGGATCAGGTGCGGCGCGTTGGAGTAGAGGGCGGCGGCCGATCGGGCCACGATCCGGCGTCCCCTTTGGGTGGGCGTCAGCGACAGCTGGTCGATCAGACCGGGGCGATTCTTTTCGCACAGCAGGATGACGCGCCGGAGCAACTCCTTGAGGCTATTGGCCTCGACAGGCGTATTGCCGATGACGGTAGTATAGGCGCCGCTGCTGCGGGGAAGCCGCTGGGCGGGCGTCGACGCCCGCGCCCGCCGGGTCCCAGCGATCCCGAGCAGCCGGCGGAGAATGGCATTGTGCGACTCCTCGAAACTGATCCGCGCACTTTCGATCGCCCGATTTACGTCGATGTCGATTTCGACCGTCTTCATTGTACTTCCCCTGTCTGCTGCTGCCTTGCTCGGCTTGGCCTTGCTTCCGCTTGGCAATCTTGCTCGGCGGTCGCCTTGCTGTCTTTGTAGCCTTGCCCGGCTCACCAGCCCCATTCGCACCGTTGCCTTATAAGACAACACGCCGCACTGAACCAATGCTGTCTTATAAGACGCTTGACCGGCAGGGAAGTCGACTGGCGCCTAGGGCAGCGGGAGGAGGTGCTTGGCGGGAGTGGGAACGGTGCTCGGGGAGCAGCAGCAGAACTGTTCTGCCTGCGGGTTGGACCGGCTGCTTCGCTAATGTGACCCCCGAAACTTATCCGTGCACTTCGATCGCTTGAT
>NZ_JAQGJL010000414.1 GCF_028290645.1 Devosia sp.
CGGTCGGCACGATCCCGAGTGAAGCACACAGGAACGCCGATCCCATCTCGGCGATCAGCTCCTCCCGCGCATAGCCTGGCGACCCAAACGGATGCGACAGGTCCCGACCAAGCCGCGACGGATGCCCGGTCGCATGGACAAGCTCATGCAGCCATGTCCGGTAGGCGTTGATCTCATCAAAGAACGCGCGCCGCGCCGGCACCATCACAAGGTCCTCGGACGGCACATAGAACGCCTCCATCCCACCGGTCCGGAAGTCCACCCCGCTCGCCGCGATCACATCGTCGGCAACCTCCGCGATCCGATCCTCGGCCAGCGCAACCGGCGCGGCGACAAGGTCCGACCCCAGCCCCTCGCACTGATCGACATTGAAGACAGTGAACCGCTTGAGGAACGCGACCTGCCACGGCTCCTCGCCTTGCCCGTCGCCGTCCCTCTGATCCTTCGGGGTGAACCGGTCAGCGTAACAGACACAGGTCCCGGCCTCCCCCTTCCGGACATTGCCACCCAATGCCTGCGCCTGCCGATAGGTAAGCCAGCGCTGCGACGAAAAGCCCCGCTCCATCACCGTCGCCCACAGGATCAGGACATTGATCCCCGAATAGCGCCGCCCCGTCCCGGCATTGCAGGGCATCCCCACACCCGCGCCAGCCTCGCCCCAGGGCTGGACCCAGGGCAGCCGCCCGGCCTCCAGTTCGGCGATGATCCGGTCCGTCACCTCGACATACAGCGTTTTGGCCGGACGCTGCGCATGCACATGTTTCTTCACTGCCTCGCTCCTTCTCAAACCACCGCAACCGGCGCCGGAATGGCGGGTGGGCGGCAGGAGCGGACCGACAGTCCCGCCGATGAAGGCGGGCAGCACCCGAAGGGCCGAAACGAATGTGTGGACGGCCTTTGCAAGTCACCTTCTGCCTAACCCTTCTCACCTTCCCGCACCGGAACCCCGGAGTGGGGTGGGCGGCGAAAATCGACCGGAAAGGCCCGCCGCAAAGGCGGGCTGCACCCGCAGGGCCGCAACAACGTGGAGGACCCGGCGCAGCCGGGTTGCGGCTCGCCGAGGCGGGCCTAGCAGGGAGAGCCGGCCATCCCGCTTCGGGGGTCAGGCCAACAGATACGCCGCCGCGCGATAGCGCGGCGCCCGCTGGATCCTTCGATAATTACGCGAGGTGACACCGAGCATGACATCGATCGGTCGGGTGCGGTCATGTGTCCGGCCTGTTGGTGCGGTCGATGACCGCTGGCCCTGATGAAATCCGCGGATCGCACGTTCCATCAGTGGAACGGGCTCAAAGGCTCCCTTCGTTTTCCGAACTGAGCGATCCCCGGCTCAACCGGTTCGTCATCATGGCTTGAGCACCACCTCGCTTCCTTCGGAGCCAGGCTCCGCGGGAAACTCTTATGACCTTGTCATGCTGCCCTCGCCGGTGTGCGGAAGGTGCCGCCGCGCGTGAGGATCGCCCAGATGATGCGCGCCATCTTGTTCGCAAGCGCGACGGCCGCAACCAGCGGTGGCCGGCGCTCCATCAGCGCCATCAACCAGCGCGAGGCCTTTTCCGGGGCGACGCGGGCTCGTTTTATCACCGAGAAGGCGCCCAGCACCAACAGCGTTCGCAAGGTCTGATCACCCGCCTTGGTGATGCGCCCAAGCCTGGCTTTGCCGCCCGTCGAGTTCTGGCGCGGTGTCAGGCCAAGCCACGCTGCGAAGTCGCGGCCCGATGGAAATCGAGAAACGTCGCCAGCGAGGGCGATGATCGTGGTCGATGTAACCGGCCCTACGCCCGGGATCGTGCTCAGGCGCTTACAGGTATCATCGAACTGCGTGCTAGCCGAGATCTGGTGATCAAGGATCACCAACCGGGCCTCGACCGCGCGAATAGCGTCAGCGAGTAACTTATAGGCATCGCGGATCATCGCTGGGAGACGCTCATCCCCCGCACATGCGATGCGCAGAATCTCGGTCGCGCCGCCAAGCCCCTGGTTGGTGACGATGCCAAACTCCGCCATCCCGGCGCGAAGAGCGTTCAACATCCCAGTCCGCTGGCCGACAAACTGAGTGCGCAGCCGGTGCATCAAGGCCAGTGCCTGCGTGTCCGGCGCCTTGATCGGTACGAAGCGCATGGTCGGCCTGGTCACCGCTTCGCAGATGCCCTCCGCGTCGGCTGCATCGTTCTTGCCGCGCTTTACATAGGGCTTCACGTAGTGCGCGGGCATGAGACGAACGTCGTGACCCAGCGCCTGAAGCTGGCGGCCCCAATAATGCGCCGTGCCGCACGCTTCGATCCCGACCAGGCATGACGGTAGCTCTTCGAAAAACTCCATAAGTTGTGCTCGAGAATAGCGCTTGCGGATCACCACCGTGCCATCCGCATCGACCGCGTGCACCTGGAATACGTGCTTTGCGATATCCAAACCTACCGTCGCGATATGCATCTTCGTTCCTCCAATCCCGCTGCGAATCAGCAGGAGATGGTACCAACTGCGAGCCCGCAGCCGTCCCACTTCATCAGTGGAGCACCCCGAAGCGCAGCGGAGGGGTTGCCACCGGCCGCGACGGGCCTAGCCGGGAGCGCCGCCCTCCCCCGCCGCAACGGGAGAGGCACAAGCAACGCCGCCGCGCGCAGCGCGGCGTCCACAGCCACGCCAGCGATCGTGACCGGATGGCCGAGACCCGGCACGGGGCTCGGCGGAGACCGGCGCCCAGGCGGCGGTCGAAGTAGAGCGCGGTCGCACCAAGGTGCGAGGCGCCGGCCCTATTCTGCTATGTTGGAGACCTTGCGGGCATTGAACGCCACCAGCGCGGTTGCGAGACCCGCCCCGACGATCCAGCGTGCCCGCTCGAGATGCGAGCGCCAGCAGGCCTCGGCGTCACACCTGGTGACATCGATCTGCATCAGTGATGCTGCGGCGTCCTGCCACGCACCGCCAGCGTCATCCGCCTCCAGCAGGGCG